>NZ_JBJHZZ010000007.1:0-129445 GCF_045310675.1 Candidatus Clostridium stratigraminis | reverse complement strand
AGCATGGTGACATGTTCAGCTGACTAATACTAATAGGTCGAGGGCTTGACCAAATAATTTAATCTGTGCAATTTTGAGAAAACAAATTCTCTTGATTTCTTACATAACGTAAGAAATAGTTGGTGATGATGATGCAAAGGTTACACCCGTTCCCATACCGAACACGAAGGTTAAGCTTTGAGATGCCGATGGTACTGCTTGGGTGACTAAGTGGAAGAGTAGGTAATTGCCAATAAATATGGCTCCTTGGTCAAGCGGTTAAGACACCACCCTTTCACGGTGGTAACAGGGGTTCGATTCCCCTAGGAGTCACCATATATTATGCAGGCGTGGCGGAAATGGCAGACGCACTAGACTTAGGATCTAGCGCCTACGGCGTGGGGGTTCGACTCCCTTCGCCTGCACCAAAGTTAAGAACTTCTTGAGATTATTTTTTAAGAAGTTCTTTTCTTCATTTTAAATAAATATGCTTAATTTCTCTACGGTATGACAAGAATAAAAAAATACTTGTCAAAGAAATAGTTCTATTGTATAATATAATAGTTGCGATGTTATAACAGCGATGAAGCAAGAGGTAGCCGACTTCCGGGAAATTCTTTGCTGAGTATGCTTGGTCAAGAACTAAGCGACGGAGTTTTGTAAAGTGTTATTGCGTTTTCTTATATGAAACACCCGGAGCAGTTTACGGAACATCCGCTGTTGTGCGTAGGAAGTAAAGCGTGCGATGAAAAGGAGGGAAAATAAAATGGCAAAACAAAAAATCAGAATCAGGTTAAAGGCTTTTGATCACAATATATTGGATCAATCAGCTGAAAAAATTGTTGAAACTGCGAAATCAACAGGAGCTAAGGTGGCTGGACCAGTTCCGCTACCAACTGAAAAAGATGTTATTACAATCTTAAGAGCTCCACATAAGTACAAAGATTCAAGAGAGCAGTTCGAAATTAGAACACATAAGAGATTAATAGACATAATCAGTCCATCACCAAAGACTGTTGATGCTCTAATGAGATTAGACTTGCCAGCAGGTGTTGATATTGAAATAAAACTTTAGTCGTACATAATACTGTACGAAATTAATTTGAACTATTATGATTGCTAGGCAATCCGCTAATATGTTTAGGAGGTGCAAAGGTTATGAAAAAAGCTATACTAGGTAAAAAGCTTGGTATGACTCAAATATTTGATGAAAACGGAAAAGTGATTCCAGTTACTGTTGTTGAAGCAGGACCATGTGTTGTAATTCAGAAGAAAACTGTTGAAAATGATGGTTATGAAGCAATACAGGTAGGTTTTGGTGAAGTAAGAGAAAGTTTAAGAAACAAGCCAATGAAGGGACACTTCACAAAGGCAGGAGTTTCCTTAAAAAGATATGTAAAGGAGTTAAGACTTGAAAATTCTGCAGAATATGAGATTGGTCAGGAAATAAAGGCTGACGTATTTGCAGCAGGAGATAAAGTTGACGTTTCAGGAATATCAAAAGGAAAAGGATTTGCTGGAGTTATAAAAAGATGGAACTTCCATAGAGGGCCTGAGACTCACGGATCTAAATTCCACAGAGCTGTTGGTTCAATGGGAGCATCATCTTATCCATCAAGAACATTTAAAAATAAAAAAATGCCAGGACACATGGGTAATGTTAATACTACAGTATTAAATCTAAAAGTTGCAAAGGTAATGCCAGAAAAGAATTTAATTCTTATCAAAGGTGGAATACCTGGTCCAAATAAGGGTTTAGTAGTAATCAAAAACTCTGTTAAAGCTTAAGTTTTGGTAGAAAGGAGGATACAGAATGCCTACAATAGGATTGTTTAATAAAGAAGGACAAAAGGTTGGAGATATCCAATTATCAGAAAACATATTTGCTGCTCCAATTAACACATATGCAATGCATCAAGTTGTTGTTGCTCAGCTTGCAAATAAAAGACAAGGAACTCAGTCAGCAAAGACTAGAGCTGAAGTTTCTGGAGGCGGTATAAAGCCTTGGAGACAAAAGGGAACTGGTAGAGCTAGACAAGGTTCAACAAGATCACCACAATGGATTCATGGTGGTATTGTATTTGCACCAAAGCCAAGAGATTATAGCATGTCAATACCTAAGAAAATGAGAAGAGTTGCACTAAAAGCTGCTTTATCAACAAAGGTTGTTGACAATAACCTAATTGTTTTAGAGAGCCTAGAGTTAGCTGCCCCTAAGACTAAGGAAGTTGCTGCAATGCTTAATGCTTTTGATGTAAAGAAAACATTAATAATTACTGCAGAAGTAAATGAAAATGTTTATAAGTCAGCAAGAAATATTGAAGGTGTAGAAATTATACCAGTTAATAATATTAATGTTTATGACTTATTAAAATATGAAAAATGCATAGTTACTAAAGATGCTGTATCTAAAATTGAGGAGGTGTATGCATAATGAAGCTAACTAATTATGATATTATTAGAAGACCAGTAATAACTGAAAAAAGTATGGCTTCTATGTCAGATAAAAAATACACTTTCATAGTTGACGTACATGCAAATAAAACTATGGTAAAAAGTGCAATTGAAGATGTTTTCGGTGTAAAAGTTGATGAAGTTAAAGTTATGAACATCATGGGTAAGAACAAAAGAGTTGGTGTTCATGTGGGTAAGAGACCAGATTACAAGAAAGCTATTGTTAAATTAACTGCAGATAGCAAATCAATAGAGTTCTTTGAAGGAATGTAATTAATAATGCAGGTATTGGCTGAGCGCCAGAAAAGCTAAAAGAAGGAGGGAATCACGAATGGCAGTTAAAAAGTTTAATCCTACCACACCTTCTAGAAGACAAATGACTATGCCTACTTTCGAAGAGATAACAACAGATATACCAGAAAAATCTCTTCTTGTAGCAAAAAAGAAGACTGCAGGTAGAAATAATCAAGGTAAAATAACTGTTAGACATCACGGTGGTGGTGCAAAACAAAAATATAGATTAATTGATTTCAAAAGAGATAAGGATGGTATTCCAGCAAAGGTTACTACAGTAGAATACGATCCAAATAGATCAGCATATATAGCGCTTGTTACTTATGCTGATGGTGAAAAGAGATACATCATTGCTCCAGTAGGACTTAAGGTTGGAGATAAAGTTGTATCTGGTGCTGATTCTGATATAGTTGTTGGTAATACATTACCATTAAAGAATATACCAGTAGGTACTATAATTCACAACATTGAATTAACAGCTGGTAAAGGAGCACAACTAGTAAGAAGTGCAGGTGCTTCAGCACAGCTTATGGCTAAGGAAGGTAATTATGCAACTCTAAGACTTCCAAGCGGCGAAATGAGATATGTTCGTATTGAATGTAGAGCTACAATTGGTACAGTTTCTAACTTAACTCATGAAATTGTTAACCTTGGTAATGCAGGAAGAAAGAGACACTTAGGTGTTAGACCAACTGTTAGAGGATCTGTTATGAATCCTAATGACCATCCACATGGTGGTGGAGAAGGTAAATCTCCAATAGGTCATCCAGGACCACTTACTCCATGGGGCAAGCCAGCTCTTGGTTATAAGACTAGAAAGCATAAGAAGTACTCTGATAGATTAATAGTTAAGAGAAGGAATACTAAATAATTTAGAAGAGAATGTTTAATTCTCTTCCTAAATTATTGTCTAATATAAGATGGTAGAATGAAGGGAGGCAATATCTGTGAGTAGATCAGTTAAGAAAGGACCTTTTGTTCATGAGGGATTATTAAAGAAAATAAATGAAATGAACAAAGTTGGAGAAAAGAAAGTTATTAAGACATGGTCTAGAAGTTCAACTATATTTCCACAAATGATTGGTCATACAATAGCTGTACATGATGGAAGAAAGCACGTTCCTGTTTACATATCAGAAGATATGGTAGGGCACAAGTTAGGAGAATTTGTACTAACTAGAACTTATAGAGGTCATGTAGATAGAACAGAAAAGAAGACTGGAATAAAATAGTCTTGGGAAGGAGGTCACAATCAATGGAAGCTAAAGCTATTGCAAAATATATAAGAATGTCTCCAATGAAGGTTGGAATTGTTCTTGATCTAGTAAGAAATAAGAATGTTAAAGAAGCTTTTGCTATATTACAATACACTCCGAAGGATGCTGCTGTAGTAGTTAATAAACTATTAAAATCTGTTGTAGCTAATGCGGAAAATAATTTAAATTTAGACGTTAATAGACTATATGTGGCTGAAGCATATGTAGGTCAAGGACCAGTATTAAAAAGGTTTAGACCACATGCACAAGGAAGAGCTTTCAGCATAAAGAAGAGAACAAGTCACATAACTCTAGTAGTTAAAGAAAGAGCGTAAGAAGGAGGGATATCTAGTGGGACAAAAAGTACATCCACACGGACTAAGAGTTGGTGTAATAAAAGATTGGGATGCTAAATGGTATGCTAATAACAAAAACTTTTCAGATTATATTATAGAAGATAATAAAATTAGAGAATTTGTAAAAGCAAAACTATTCCAATCAGGAATATCTAAAATAGAAATAGAAAGAGCTGCTAAGAGAGTTAAACTTAATATATTTACTGCAAAACCTGGTATGGTTATTGGTAAAGGTGGCCAAGGAATTGAAGCACTAAAAAAAGAGTTAATTTCTATGGTTGGAGATAAAACACTTTTAATAAACATTGTTGAAGTGAAAAATCCTGAGACTGAAGCTCAATTAATGGCTGAGAATATTGCTCAACAGTTAGAAAAAAGAATAGCTTTTAGAAGAGCAATGAAACAAACTATTCAAAGAGCAATGAAGCAAGGAGTTAAGGGAGTTAAAACTGAGTGTTCTGGAAGACTTGGCGGAGCTGAAATTGCAAGGTCTGAAAGATATCATGAAGGAACAATTCCACTACAAACTTTAAGGGCTGATATAAATTATGGATTTGCAGAAGCTGACACTACCTATGGAAAAATAGGAGTTAAGGTTTGGGTTTATAAAGGAGAAGTACTTCCAACAAAGAAAGTTAATAAGGAAGTAGCTAACGCATAAGGAAGGAGGATTACGATATGTTAATGCCTAAAAGAGTTAAACATCGTAAGGTTCAACGCGGCAATATGAGAGGTAAAGCTACTAGAGGAAACTTTATAGCTTACGGAGATTTTGCCATTCAAGCTACTGAACCAGGATGGATTACAAGTAATCAAATTGAATCTGCGAGAATTGCAATAAATAGATATGTTAAAAGAGGGGGAAAACTTTGGATAAAGATTTTCCCAGATAAACCAGTCACTGAAAAGCCAGCTGAAACTCGTATGGGTTCCGGTAAAGGTTCACCAGAATTCTGGGTAGCAGTTGTTAAACCAGGAAGAGTTTTATTTGAATTATCAGGTGTGTCTGAAGAAGTTGCTAGAGAAGCAATGAGACTTGCATCACACAAACTTCCAGTTTCAACTAAGTTTGTTACTAGAAGAGATTTTGAGGAAATGGGTGGTGAGATTAATGAAGGCTAATGAGTTAAGAGATATTAGAGAAAATACTCCTCAAGATTTATCAGAAAAATTAAATAGCCTAAAAGCTGAGTTATTTAACTTAAGATTTCAACTAGCTACTGGGCAACTTGAAAATCCAATGAGAATTAGAGAAGTTAAAAAATCCATAGCCCAAATTAAGACCATCCTTAGGGAAGCTGAATTAAGGGCATTAAGACAGTAATACTGGAAGGAGGAGTGTCCAAGTGGAAAGAGGAATAAGAAAATCAAAAATCGGTAGAGTTGTTTCAGATAAAATGGATAAGACAGTAGTTGTTGCTGTTGAAACGAAAGTACGTCATCCACTATATGGTAAGATAATGAATAGAACTACTAAGTTTAAAGTTCATGATGAGAATAATGAAGCAAAATTAAATGATAGAGTTTTAATAATGGAAACAAGACCATTATCAAAGGATAAAAGATGGAGACTTGTTGAAATAGTTGAGAAAGCTAAATAGCTTTAACACTGAAAGGAGGGTATTTACATGATACAGCAACAAACAATGTTAAAGGTAGCTGATAACACTGGTGCAAAGGAAATTATGTGCATTAGAGTTTTAGGTGGATCTTGGAGAAAGTATGGAAACATTGGTGATGTAATAGTTGCTAGCGTTAAAAGTGCAACACCAGGCGGAGTTGTTAAAAAAGGTGATGTGGTAAAGGCAGTAATTGTTAGATCTGTAAAAGGATTAAGAAGAGCTGACGGATCCTATATAAAGTTTGACGAAAATGCAGCAGTTATAATTAAAGATGATAAACAGCCAAAGGGGACTCGTATCTTTGGACCTGTTGCTAGGGAGCTAAGGGATAAAGAATATACAAAGATTCTTTCATTAGCACCTGAAGTTCTATAAGACAGGGAGGTGGCTATAATGGAAAATAATAAATTACATGTTAGAAAAAAAGATACTGTAATGGTTATATCAGGTAAGGATAAAGGCAAAGTTGGCGAAGTTCTAGCTGTATTACCTAAGACAGGTAAAGTTCTAATAAAAGGTGTTAATATAATCAGCAAACATACAAAACCTAGCAAGACAAATATGCAGGGTGGAATTGTTAAGAAGGAAGCACCAATATTTAGTTCTAAAGTTATGTTATATTGCAATCACTGCAAGAATGTAACAAGAATAAGCCATAAGATACTTGATGACGGAACTAAAGTTAGAGTATGTAAGAAGTGCGGAGAAACATTTTAATGTTTGAAAGGAGGTATAACTAATGGTTCCTAGACTACAAGAAAAATATGAAAAAGAAGTCGTTCCAGCTTTGATGGAAAAGTTTGGATATAAAAATATAATGGAAGTTCCAAAGCTTGATAAAGTTGTTGTAAATATGGGCGTTGGAGAAGCAAAAGAAAACGCTAAGGTTCTTGAATCAGCTATGGCTGATATGCAGCTAATAACTGGTCAAAAACCAATTTTAACAAGAGCTAAGAAATCAGTTGCAAACTTTAAAATAAGACAAAACATGCCAATAGGCTGTAAGGTTACTCTAAGAAAGAGCAGAATGTTTGAATTTGCTGATAAGCTTATGAATGTTGCTCTCCCTAGAGTTAGAGACTTCAGAGGAATTTCAGATAAATCTTTTGATGGAAGAGGAAATTACTCCTTAGGAATTAAGGAACAGTTGATATTCCCAGAAGTTGAATATGATAAAATTGACAAAGTAAGAGGTATGGATATAATATTTGTTACTACTGCGAAGACTGACGAGGAAGCAAGAGAATTACTTAGATTCCTTGGAATGCCATTTGCTCAGTAATTAAGGAGGGAAAAACGTGGCACGTAAAGCTTTGATAGAAAAGTGGAATAAAGAGCCTAAGTATTCAACTAGAGCTTACACTAGATGCAGAATTTGTGGAAGACCACATGCTGTATTAAAAAAATTTGGAATATGCCGTATTTGTTTTAGAGAGCTTGCATACAAAGGTCAAATACCTGGATGTAAGAAAGCAAGCTGGTAATAGAGCTTATTGAATGAAAGGAGGCACAAATCAATGGCAATGACAGATCCTATTGCAGATTTACTAACCCGTATTAGAAATGCTAATGTGGTTAGACATGAAATGGTAGAAGTTCCGTCTTCAAATATAAAGAAGGCTGTTGCAAATATAATGCTACAAGAAGGATATCTTAAAAACATAGAGGAATATAATGATGGTTCCGTACCTATGTTAAGACTTACAATGAAATATGGTGCTAATAAGCAAAGAACAATAACAGGACTTAGAAGAATTTCTAAGCCAGGACTTAGAGTTTATTGTGGAAAAGAAGAAACTCCAAAGGTGCTAAATGGACTAGGAGTTGCAATAATCTCTACTTCAAAGGGAATTGTTACTGATAGAGATGCAAGAAAATTAGGACTAGGTGGAGAAGTTATCTGCTACATCTGGTAGTTTAACAGAGGAGGTGCAATCAATGTCAAGAATAGGAAAACTTCCAGTAGCTATACCAAGCGGTGTTAATGTTACAGTAACACCAGATAACGTTGTTACTGTAAAAGGACCTAAAGGCCAGCTTGTTAAAGCTATGAGCACAAAAATAAATATAGCTGTTGAGGACAATTCAATAGTTGTAACTAGAAATAATGATGAAAAAGAGCAAAAGGCTCTACACGGTTTAACTAGAGCTTTAGTTAATAACATGGTTACTGGTGTTACAACAGGATACCAGAAAACTTTAGAGTTAGTTGGTGTTGGTTATAGAGCAACACTTCAAGGTAAGAAATTAGTATTAAGTCTTGGATATTCCCATCCAGTTGAAATAAATGCAGTTAGTGGAATAGATTTTGAAACTCCAGCTCCTACAAAAGTTATCGTTAAAGGTATTGATAAAGAGTTAGTTGGAGCAATAGCAGCAGATATTAGAACTTGGAGAAAACCTGAGCCATATAAAGGTAAGGGTATTAAGTATGATAACGAAGTTATTAGACGTAAAGAAGGTAAAACTGGTAAGAAATAAATGAGGTAATCATAAGTCAATGCGTATAAAGCAATTTAGAGTATTGACAAATAGAGAAAGGAGTGTACTTCATGATTAGAAAAGATGATAGACAAGAAGCTAGAGTTAGACGTCATTTAAGAATCCGTAAAAAGGTTTCTGGGACTGCTGAAAGACCTAGATTAGCAGTATATAGAAGTGAAAGAAACATATATGCTCAAATAATTGATGATGTTGCTCAAGTAACTTTAGCTGCAGCTTCAACATTAGATAAAGAATTTAATGGTGTTGGAAGTAATAAGGCAGCAGCTAAAGAAGTTGGTAAGCTTATTGCCATGAGAGCAGCAGAAAAAGGAATTAAGTCTGTAGTATTTGATAGAGGCGGATTTATATATCACGGAAGAATACAAGAACTTGCAGAAGGCGCAAGAGAAAATGGACTAGAATTCTAAAAAAAGGAGGGAAATAAATGAGAATTGATCCTAGCACACTAGAGCTTAAAGAAAAAGTTGTTTTTATAAATAGAGTTGCTAAGGTTGTTAAAGGTGGTAGAAATTTCAGATTCAGCGCTCTTGTAGTTGTTGGAGATGAAAATGGCCACGTTGGCGTTGGCATTGGAAAATCTATAGAAATTCCTGAAGCTATAAGAAAAGGAATTGAAGATGCAAAGAAAAATCTTGTTAATGTACCTATCGTTGGAACAACAGTTCCTCATCAAATAGCTGGAGAATTTGGTAAAGGTAAAGTTCTTATAATGCCTGCTTCAGAAGGTACTGGAGTAATCGCAGGAGGTCCTGCTAGAGCAGTTCTTGAACTTGCAGGATTAAAAGATGTTAGAGCTAAGTCTCTTGGATCTAATAATCCAAGAAACATGGTTAATGCTACTATTAATGGTTTGGCAAGTCTAAGAACAGCTGAAGATATAGCTAAGCTTAGAGGCAAGACCGTTGAAGAAATTCTAGGTTAGGAGGGTTTGACTATGGCTAAGTTACAGATTACACTAAAGAAAAGTCTAATAGGAAGATTAGACAGTCATATAGCTACAGCTAACGCTCTTGGACTAAGAACAATTGGTAAGAGCGTTGAAAAAGAGGATACTCCTCAAATAAGAGGTATGATAAATAAAATAAACTATCTTTTAGAAGTAAAAGAAGTATAATTGAGGAGGTGTAGATAATGAGACTTCAAGATTTAAAGCCTGCTGAGGGTGCTAAAAAAAGCCCTAAAAGAGTTGGTAGAGGAACTGGTTCAGGATTAGGTAGAAATTCTGGAAAAGGTGAAAAAGGACAATGGTCAAGATCAGGCGGCGGAGTAAGACTTGGATTCGAAGGCGGTCAGATGCCTTTATTTAGAAGACTTCCAAAGAGAGGTTTTACTAACATATTTGCAAAAGAATATGCTGCAATAAATATTGATAGACTAAATATTTTTGAAGATGGTACTGTTGTAACACCAGAATTATTACTTGAAAGAAGAGTAGTAAGCAAATTATACGATGGTGTAAAAGTACTTGGAAATGGGGATTTACAGAAGAGCTTGACAGTTAAAGCAGCGAAATTTACAAAAACTGCAGCTGAGAAAATACAAGCGGCTGGGGGAAAAATTGAGGTGGTATAAATGTTATCAACCCTACGTAATGCATGGAGAACTCCCGACTTAAAGAAAAAATTATTATACACTTTATTCTTCGTTGCAATATATAGAATCGGAAATCATATCTTAGTTCCAGGAGTTGATAATACTGCACTGCAGAACATTGCTAACTCAGGAACTCTACTTGGATTTTATGATTTAATTTCAGGTGGTGCTTTCAGTAAGTTTAATATATTTGCAATGGGTGTTATTCCGTATATTAACGCATCTATCGTTCTTCAGTTATTGACTATTGCAATACCTTATTTAGAACAGCTTTCTAAAGAGGGTGAAGATGGAAGAAAAAAGATTCAAAATTATACTAGATATGCAGCAGTTGGATTTGCCATATTACAGTCTTTTACGACTTACGTGCTAATAGCAAATCAACATGCACTAAAAGACACTTCAACTTTGAGTGTATTTATTATAATGTTGACTGTTACTACAGCCTCCATATTTCTAATGTGGCTAGGTGATCAGATAACAGTTAAGGGACTTGGTAATGGTATTTCTCTTTTAGTTTTTATTAATATTATATCAAGACTTCCTTTATCTATTTATCAAGTTGCGGGACTCCAAAAGGCAGAAGAAGTTAACGTAGTACAGGTTATAATGTTTATAGCAGTTATTGCAGTCTTATTATTAGCAGTTATTGTGATGAGTTTAGCTGAAAGAAGAATACCTGTTCAATATGCAGGGAAAACAGTTGGAAATAAGTCCTTTAAAGGACAATCAACTCATATACCTATAAATATGAATGCTACTGGGGTTATTGCGATTATATTTGCAACTTCAGTTATGCAATTTCCAGCTACAATTGCTCAGTTTTGGCCAAATTCAACTGTGTTTCAAGTAATAACATCAGGGAAGTTTAGTCCATTTAAATCTAACTCATGGATGTATTCCATTGTGTTCTTTTTATTGATATTATTCTTTTCCTGGTTTTATGCACAAGTTACCTTTAAGCCAGATGAAATGGCTGAAAATATGCATAAGTCCTCTGGTTTTATTCCAGGAATAAGACCAGGTGATAGTACAGCAAAGTATATTGAAAAAGTTTTGACTAGAGTAGCACTAATTGGCGGAGCTTTTGCTGCAATTATTGCTGTTTTTCCAGTAATTATGCAGGGGTATACTAAATTCCAAGGTATTCAATTTGGAGGAACTAGCTTACTAATTATGGTTAGTGTCGCATTGGATACTATGAGACAAATGGAATCCCATTTAGTAATGCGTCATTATCAAGGATTTTTAAAATAACTTTCTGGAGATGGTGCAATTGAAAATAGTATTAATAGGGCCTCCTGGTGCTGGGAAAGGTACTCAAGCAAAATCAATAAGCAGCAAATTTTCAATATCTCACATATCTACTGGTGATATTTTCCGAAAGAATATTTCGGAAATGACACCCCTAGGTATTGTTGCAAAGAAGGACATTGATAAAGGGCAATTAGTATCTGATGAAATCACAATCGTCTTAGTTGAGGAAAGATTAGAGCAGCCGGATTGTAGAAATGGTTACTTATTAGATGGTTTTCCGCGTACAATCGTGCAAGCAAAGGCTTTTGACAAGTACTTAGAAAAGATGAATGAAGAACTAGATTATGTTTTATTAATTGATGTCCCACATGAATTTATCATCAATCGTATGAGTGGAAGAAGAGTTTGTCTCTCTTGTGGTGCAAGTTATCACAAAACATTTAATCCTCCTATTGTAGAAGGGAAATGTGATTACTGCGGCAGTGAGATTGTTCAAAGAGTAGACGATATGGAAGACACTGTAAAACGAAGACTTGAGATTTATGATCTTCAAACTCAGCCTTTAATTAATTATTACAAGGAGAAAAATAAGCTTGTAGTTGTTGATGGAACTCAATCAATAGATGATGTATTTAAGAATATTTGTGAGATCCTAGGGAGAGATATTTAATGATAATAATAAAAAATGATTTAGAAATAGAGTATATGAGGAATGCGGGTAGGCTTGTTGGAGAAACCTTAGCAAGACTTGAACAAGTAATAAAGCCAGGAATAACCACTGCTGAAATTGATAGAATAGCAGAAGAGTTCATTGTGAGTCATAATGCAAAGCCATCTTTCAAAGGTTATCATGGGTTTCCTGCTTCCATATGTGCTTCTGTTAATGAAGAAGTAGTACATGGATTTCCAAGTGGCAGGGTATTAGAGGAAGGTGACATAATAAGTATTGACTGCGGGGCTATATTAAATGGCTACCAAGGAGATGCGGCAAGGACTATTCCCGTAGGAAAAGTTTCTGCTGATGCAGATAAGCTAATTCAAGTTACTAGAGATAGCTTTTTTAAAGCGGTAGAAAAGGCCTGCGTAGGTAATAGGCTTACAGATATTTCAGCTGCAGTACAAAATTATGTTGAAAGTTATGGATATTCAGTTGTTCGTGACTTTGTAGGTCATGGCATTGGTAGAGATATGCATGAAGATCCTGAAGTACCTAACTTTGGAAGACCAGGAAGAGGGCCTAAACTAGTACATGGCATGGTATTAGCTATTGAGCCAATGGTTAATATAGGTGATTATGATGTGAAAGTTCAGGCAAATGACTGGACTGTTGTAACAGCTGATGGCAGCCTGTCAGCACATTATGAAAATACTGTAGCCATTTTAAAGAACGGACCAGAAATACTAACACTTGTCTAATGAGGTGGTATATTTGACTAATTTGGATATAATCGGAAGGCTTGCTTATTCAATATCCGGAAGAGACAAAGATAAACTTTTTATAATACTAGGTATAATAAATAAGGATTATGTCTATATTTCAGATGGGAAGTTAAGGCCTACAGAAAGACCTAAGAAGAAAAAGATGAAGCACCTTAAGATTACAAATGATACTGCTGAAGAAATTAAAGAAATTTTAGAAGCAGGAGATAAGGTTAGTAATAGTACAGTAAAAAAGGTTATAGAAAGAATGAACTCTAAGGAGGAGGTTTGATTACCTTATGTCAAAAGATGATGTAATTGAAATGCAGGGTAAGGTATTAGAAGCACTACCTAATGCTATGTTTAGAGTTGAATTAGAAAGTGGTCATGAAATACTGGCACATTTATCAGGAAAATTGAGAATGAATTTTATAAGAATTATACCAGGTGATAAAGTTACTGTGGAGTTATCTCCATATGACTTAACTCGCGGTAGAATTACTTGGAGAGCGAAGTAATAAGGAGGGTTAGCCATGAAAGTAAGACCATCAGTAAAACCAATATGCGAAAAGTGCAAGGTTATAAAGAGAAAAGGAAGAGTCATGGTTATTTGTGAAAATCCTAAGCACAAGCAGAAGCAAGGCTAGTAAATGTTAATACTGTTTTAGGTGCGGCTGACAATAGATGCTGTCTATTGACCTAAAGCTTTAATATATATATATTCATTAATAAGTATGTACTTTTGATTAAAACCTAGGAGGTGTAAGATTTAATGGCAAGAATAGCAGGTGTTGACCTACCAAAGGAAAAAAGAGTTGAAATAGGTCTAACATATATATATGGTATAGGATTACCAAGTTCAAAAAATATACTAAAAGAAACTGGAGTTAATCCAGATACAAGAGTAAAGGACTTAACTGAAGAAGAAGTTAATGCACTTAGAGACTACATTAACAAGAACTTCAAGGTTGAAGGAGATCTTCGAAGAGACGTATCTCTTAGCATTAAGAGATTAGTTGAAATAGGATGTTATAGAGGAATAAGACATAGAAAAGGACTTCCTGTTAGAGGTCAAAGAACTAAGACTAATGCAAGAACAAGAAAAGGCCCAAAGAGAGCTATGGGGGCTAAAAAGAAGAAATAATAGGGAGGTATGAAAATGGCAGCTCAGTCTAAAGTTAAGAAGACTAGAAGAAGAAAAGAAAGAAAGAACGTTGAACACGGCGCTGCACATATAAAATCCACTTTTAATAACTCTATAGTTACACTTACAGATAAAAATGGAAACGCTTTATCATGGGCAAGTGCAGGTGGATTAGGTTTTAGAGGATCAAGAAAAAGCACTCCATATGCAGCTCAAATGGCAGCTGAAGTAGCTGCTAAGGCCGCAATGGAACATGGCTTAAGAAGTATTGAAGTATATGTTAAAGGACCAGGAGCAGGTAGAGAAGCTGCAATAAGATCTCTTCAAGCTGCAGGACTAGAAGTAACTTTAATAAAAGACGTAACTCCAATACCACATAATGGCTGCAGACCACCTAAGAGAAGAAGAGTTTAGTTAGCAGCTGTATTCACATATAAATACAGGAGGTGTAGAATTTAATGGCAAGATATACTGGAGCTCACTGCAGACAATGCAGAAGAGAAGGAATGAAGCTATTCCTTAAAGGGGATAGATGTTATACAGATAAATGTGCATTTGCTAGAAGAGGCTATGCGCCAGGACAGCACGGACAAGGTAAGAAAAAGTTATCTAACTATGGTGTTCAATTAAGAGAGAAGCAAAAAGCTAAGAGAATCTACGAATTACTTGAAGGTCAATTCAGAAAGTACTATGAAAAGGCTGAAAGAATGAGGGGAATCACTGGTGAAAATCTTTTAAAACTTCTAGAGATGAGACTTGATAATGTAGTATTTAGATTAGGTTATGGATCTTCAAGAAGAGAAGCTAGACAGTTAGTAAATCATGGACATTTCTTAGTAAACGGAAGAAAGGTGGATATTCCATCATTTGAAGTTTCAGTAGGTGATGTTATAACTGTTTCAGAAAAGAGCAGAAGTAGCGAGAGATTCAAAGTATTTGCTGAAAATCCTAAGGCTCTTCCAAATTGGATACAAGGAAATGTAGAAAATTTTGAAGGAAAAATTGTTGCTGAACCAGCTAGAGCTGACATAGACATTCCAGTAAATGAAACATTAATAGTTGAGTTATATAGCAAGTAATAAAAAGGAATCAGTTGCCCTCATAATAGAGATAAATTAATAAATAAGGAGGGTTATAATAATGTTAGAAATAGAAAAGCCAAAAATTGAATGTACTGAGCTTAATGAAGATGGCAGCTATGGTAAATTCGTAGTTGAGCCATTAGAACGTGGATATGGTATAACACTTGGCAATGCACTAAGAAGGATTTTATTGTCTTCACTACCTGGTGTTGCAGCAACTTCTGTAAAAATCGAAAATGTACTTCATGAATTCTCAACTGTTCAAGGGGTAAAAGAGGATGTAACAGAATTAGTGCTGAATATTAAAGGTTTAGCAATAACAATGATTGGTGAGGGTCCAAGAACAATATATATCGATGCTAAAGGCGAAGGCGAAGTAACAGCAGGAGATATTAAAACTGATGGAGATGTTGAAATAATCAATAAGGATTTACATATAGCAACCTTAGATAATAATGGCAGGCTTTATATGGAAATTATTATTGATAGGGGTAGAGGTTATGTATCTCAAACTAAGAATAAGAATGAGAACCTACCAATTAATACTATTCCTGTAGACTCAATTTATACACCAGTTAAAAGAGTTAATTTTACTGTTGAAAATACTAGAGTAGGTCAAATAACTGACTATGATAAATTAACTTTAGAAATATGGACTAATGGTACTATTAACCCTGATGAAGCTATAGGATTATCTGCAAGGATTCTTATAGAACATTTTAAACTATTTACTACATTAACTGATCATGCAAATAATGTAGAAATTATGGTTGAAAAAGAAGAAGATAAGAAAGAAAAAGTTTTAGAAATGACAATTGAGGAACTTGATCTTTCTGTTAGAAGCTATAATTGCTTAAAGAGAGCTGGAATTAATACAGTTCAAGAATTAACTCAGAGATCTATGGATGATATGATGAAGGTAAGAAACTTAGGTAAAAAGTCTTTAGAAGAAGTTGAGCAAAAGCTTGATGCTTTAGGACTAGGCTTAAGGGTAAGTGAAGAATAATAAGGCTGTTTGTAATTTCAAATGAGTCTTATAAACAACTTAACTTTCTAAATTGATTCGTATTTCACGAGTTTATAAAAGGAGGTAAAGACATGGCAGGATATCGTAAGTTAGGTCGTCCAACAGACCAAAGAAGAGCAATGCTTAGAAACTTAGTTACAAGTTTTCTTAAGCATGGAAAGATAGAAACTACTGATACTAGAGCAAAGGAAACTAGAAATATTGCAGAAAAGATGATCACTCTTGCAAAAAGAGGAGATCTTCATGCAAGAAGACAAGTACTTGCTTTTGTTACTGAAGAAACAGTAGTAAATGATTTATTTGAAAAGGTTGCACCAAAGTACGCTGAAAGAAACGGTGGATATACTAGAATGTACAAAGTAGGTCCAAGAAGAGGCGACGGAGCAGAAATGGTTATACTAGAGTTAGTATAATGTGAAAAGGGATTAAGTTACTAACTTAGTCCCTTTTTTGCAATAGAGGCATAACAATAGCAGATTGTTATGTGCCCTTGGGGAATACAAGGAGCAAAACAATGAATAATTGTTTTGTGCTCCAAAGGGATACTTGGAGGTTTTTTATGAATAACAATATGGTGGAGTGTAAGAATCTTCTGTACAAATATACTTCTGAAGATAATACTGCTGGTAAAATAGCAGTTAATGACATAAACTTAGAGGTTAAAAAAGGTGAGTTTATAGTTGTCCTAGGACGTAATGGTTCTGGGAAATCAACCCTAGCTAAACATATCAATGCCTTACTTTTACCTAGTGGTGGAAAAGTTTTAGTGGATGGCTTAGATACATCTAATCTATCAGAGGTCTGGAATATTAGAAATAAGGCAGGTATGGTATTTCAAAATCCAGATAATCAATTAGTTGCTACTATTGTGGAAGAGGATGTGGCTTTTGGACCGGAAAATTTGGGTATAGAACCTAAAGAAATTAGAAAAAGAGTAAATGAGGCTTTAAAAACTGTTGACATGCTGGAATACAGAAGACATGCACCTCATCTTTTATCTGGTGGTCAAAAGCAGAGAATAGCCATAGCAGGCATATTAGCTATGAGACCAGAGTGCATTGTTTTCGATGAACCTACAGCGATGCTGGATCCAATAGGTAGAAGAGAAGTTATGAAGACAATAAAGCAAATAAATAGAGATTTTGGAATTACTATTATTCTTATAACTCATTTTATGGAAGAAGCTGCACAAGCAGACAGAATTATAGTTATGGATGAAGGCAATATTATTATGCAGGGAAAACCAAGGGAAATTTTTAATCATGTATCTGAAATGAAAAAGATTGGCTTGGATGTTCCGCAGGTAACTGAGCTTGCCTATGAACTTAAGAAAAGCGGACTCAATATTAATACAGATATATTAACGATAAATGAGATGGTGAGTGCATTATGCCAATTAAAATAGAGAATTTAACGCATACTTATATGAAAAGATCTCCATTTGAAAAAAAAGCCTTAGATGATGTATCAATAGAAATAAGGGATGGAGAGTTTGTTGCACTTATAGGACATACAGGCTCCGGAAAGTCTACATTGATACAACATATTAATGGGCTTCTAAAAGCTGACAGCGGCAAAATATATGTTAATGATATTGACATTACTGAAAAAGGTGTAAAACTGAGTGATATTAGAAAGAAAGTTGGCCTTGTATTTCAATACCCAGAATACCAATTGTTTGAAGAGACAATTGAAAAAGATATAGCTTTTGGACCAAAAAATTTGGGCCTTTCTGAAGCTGATATAAATAAAAGGGTTAGAAAAGCTATGGAAATGGTTGGGCTTGACTATGAGACCTATAAAGATAAATCTCCCTTTGATCTAAGCGGAGGACAAAAAAGAAGAGTAGCTATTGCTGGGGTTGTAGCAATGGAACCTTCTGTGCTTATTTTAGATGAGCCAACTGCAGGATTAGATCCTAAGGGCAGAGATGATATATTAAATCAAGTCAAACTTCTTCATAATGAATACCATATGACAATCATATTGGTTTCACATAGCATGGAAGATGTTGCTAAGGTAGCAGATAGAATATTAGTAATGCATAAGGGTAAATGCATATTAGATGGCCCGCCAAGTAAAATATTTAATGAAATAGACACTCTGGAAAGTGTAGGGCTAGCTGTTCCTCAAGTTACTTATTTAATGCGAAGCCTTAATGAAAAAGGCTTTCCTGTATCTAAGGAAGCATATACAATTGATCAAGCTAAGAAAGAGATATTAAAGGTTTTAAGGGGGGCTGAAGATGATTAAAGATATTACTATTGGCCAATATATACCTGGCGAATCTTTCGTACATAAGTTAGATCCTAGGGTTAAAATATTAATCTCTATAGTCTACGTTATATCTCTATTCTTAGTCAATAATTTTGAAGGATATATTTTTGTTATAGCATTTACTGCAATTTCAATTGCTATATCTAAAATTCCTTTCAGGTATATTTATAAAGGCTTGAAACCTATTTTTGTGTTATTGTTATTTACTGCCATAATTAATATACTTATGACAAATGGAACTGGGGAGCCCTTGTTCCATTATGGAGTTATAAGAATATATAGAGAAGGCTTAGTGCTGGCTGCCTTTATGATACTGAGACTAACCTTTTTAATTATAGGAACTTCCTTATTGACCCTGGCAACTTCACCAATTGAGCTTACAGATGGTATAGAAAAATTATTAAATCCTTTTAAAAAAATTGGAGTTCCTGCTCACGAGCTTGCTATGATGATGACTATTGCATTAAGATTCATTCCCACACTTATGGATGAAACTGATAAAATAATGAAAGCTCAGAAGGCAAGAGGGGCAGATTTTGAAAGCGGAAATTTACTAAATAGGGCAAAAAATTTAATACCTTTACTAGTACCGTTGTTTATCAGCTCCTTTAGAAGAGCAGATGAGCTGGCAATGGCAATGGAAGCACGATGTTACAGGGGTGGAGAAGGCAGAACAAGAATGAAAGAACTGCATCTTACAAATAAAGATTTTCTTGGAGGCCTCTTTACAATTATATTTACCATATTGTGTATCGCAAGCAGGTTCTGGTGGAAGGCAGTATAGTGTAATTAATTATGAGAAATATTAAGCTTACCATTGAATATGATGGAACAAATTACGCAGGCTGGCAGAAACAAAAAAAGGTTATTACAATTCAGCAGAAACTAGAAGAGGCTATTGAATCAATTATTAATAATAGGGTTAAGGTTATTGGCTCAAGTAGAACAGATGCTGGTGTACATGCACGAGGCTTTGTTGCAAATTTTATGACAGAAAGCAATATAAGTATTAAAAGCTTTAAAGATGCAATAAATAGCAAGCTGCCAAAGGATATTGTAATTCTTAGTTCTGAAGAAGTTAATATGGATTTTCACTCTAGATATTCATCAATCGGTAAAAGGTATAGTTATACTATTTTAAATAGGCATGAGCCAACTGCACTGGAGAGAAATTATCTATATCATTATAAAAAGCAGCTTGATTTTCATGCTATGGAGGCGGCTTCCACCTATTTTATTGGTGAACATGATTTCTCTGCCTTTAAGGCTGCAGGAAGTTCTGTGAAAACTACTGTGAGAAATATTAAAAGTGCATATCTGCAAAAACATGAAGATAAAATTATATTTTACATTGAAGGCGACGGCTTTTTGTATAATATGGTTAGGATAATGACTGGTACACTTATAGATGTTGGAATTCATAAGCTTAAACCTTATGAGATTTTAAATATAATAAAATCTAAGGATAGAACTAAGGCAGGCAAGACAGCTCCTGCATCAGGGCTATGTTTAGAAGTTGTTTATTACTAGAGGAAAATTGTTGACACGCCTGGAAGAATGTATTATAATGAATAATGTTGTATTATGTTGTGTATAAGATCCACTAGCCCCGGATCTTGACATAGATAAAGTTTTTTATGTAAAGTTCAGGGAGGGAAAAAAATGAAATCATATCTAGCTAAGAAAAATGAAGTTGAAAGAAAATGGTATGTTATCGATGCAGCTGGAAAGCCACTAGGAAGAGTTGCTAGCCAAGTTGCTACAATATTAAGAGGAAAAAATAAGCCTACTTTTACACCAAATGTTGATACTGGAGATTTTGTTATAATTATTAATGCTGAAAAGGTGCTTTTAACAGGCAAAAAGCTTGATCAGAAGATGATGAGACATCACTCATTATATCCAGGTGGATTAAAAGAAACTCCTTATAGAGAAGTTTTAGCAAAGAAGCCTGAATTTGCTTTCCATGAAGCTGTAAGAAGAATGCTTCCAGATGGACCTTTAGGAAGAGATATGCTTAAGAAACTAAAGGTATTCAGAGGAGCAGAACACACTCATGAAGCTCAAAAACCAGAAGCACTTGAGTTAAAGTATTAATTGGAAGCAGGAGGGAATATATAAAATGGCTAAAGTTCAATATATAGGAACTGGAAGAAGAAAAAAATCAGTTGCAAGAGTTAGACTTGTACCTGGTGAAGGAAAAATCACAATCAACAAAAGAGATATCGAAACATATTTCGGATTAGACACTTTAAGATTTATAGTTAATCAACCATTAGTTTTAACTGGAACTAAAGAAAAATTCGATGTTATAGTAAATGTTCATGGCGGTGGCTTTACAGGTCAAGCTGGAGCAATCAGACATGGTATATCCAGAGCTTTACTAAAAGCTGATGAAAATTTAAGACCAGAGCTTAAAAAAGCAGGTTTCTTGACAAGAGATCCAAGAATGAAGGAAAGAAAGAAATACGGTCTTAAAAAGGCAAGAAGAGCTCCACAATTCTCAAAGAGATAATATTATACAAAAAAAGAACCCCACAAATGTCAGCATTTGTGGGGTTTATTTTTTTAAAAACTTATAAAAAAGCGTTGGATTTCTCATTAGATCATTAAACTCACTATGAAGTGGTGTTAGAGGCAACAATCTTTCGAAAAATTAGAAGGAAATATTAAACTAAGCTAGAATATAGTTATATTGGACCTATAGGTTAATATTACAGCAATAGAAAGAGAGTATAAATATATGTTAAGAAGCAGACGTATTTTTTCAGTAATATTAGCTATGCTCTTTTTGTGTATGGCTTTAAACACAACACCAGTTTTTGCACAGGATACCAACGTAGAAACTGCAAGGCTATATGGAAGTGATAGATATGCTACTTCAGTGGCTGTTAGTAGATATGGCTGGGTACAAGCTAATACAGTTATTATAGCTACAGGATTAGACTATCCAGACGCATTGTCAGCATCAGCTCTTGCAAAATCAAATAATGCACCAATATTATTAACCGAAAAAGATGCATTAAGATTGGATATTTTGACTGAAATAGAAAGATTAAAGGCCACAAAAGCTTTCCTTGTCGGTGGCACAGGTGCTATAGGTGTTAGGGTAGAGGAACAGCTGAAAGGTGCAGGAATAAACACTACCAGGATTGGGGGAGTTAATAGATACGAAACGTCAAAATTAGTAGCAGAGCAACTTGGAATAGATAATGGAATTATCATAACTACAGGACTAAACTTCCCAGATGCATTATCCATAGCTCCAATTGCGGGTATTAAATCTATGCCTATTTTGTTATCTCCAAATGCGTACCTAGATCCGTATGTATCGTCCTTTATTAAAGATAAGAATATATCTGTTTCGTATTTAGCAGGCGGAACAGGGGTTATAGCTCCTCAGATAGCTTCAACAGTAACAAACAGTAAGAGACTTGGCGGTGTTGATAGATATGAAACTAATCAGATTATTAATAATGAGTTTGCAGAGGACTTAAATTTTGATACAGTTTATTTAGTTACAGGCAACAATTTTCCAGATGCATTAAGTGGTTCAGCCTTAGCTGCTAAGAATAATGCTCCAATATTTCTAACTGATAAAAATTCAATATCTTCAAATGCAATTAATCAATTAAAAGATAAAGGTGTAAAGAAAGTAATAATCCTAGGTGGAACTGGTGTAGTTAGTCAAAATGTAGAAGATAGTATCACTAATATGTGGAAAAATCAATTAATAATTGATAAGATAAAAGGAAAGGGAGATGCTGAACAGGCCATAGTAGTTACTACCAGTGATTTTAATACTGCAAATGCTACAGTCACTACCTTTGAAAAAGCTAACGGCACTTGGAAGCAGATCCTTTCAGTTCCTGGAGTAATCGGTATAAATGGATTCTCCTCTAATAGACATGAAGGAGATTTAACTACACCTGTTGGTATTTATTCATTAGGGACAGGCTTTGGTAAGTACGGTAATCCGGGTACTGCAATGCCATATCGGCAAACTACTCCTAATGATATTTGGGCAGACGATGAAGCTCACTATAACACATGGGTAACGGATCCTTCAATTAGCGGGGAACATTTGTTAAGGTCAGATTGGCTTTATGATTACGCTTTTGTTATTAATTTCAACATCCCTGAGAGAACCCTTGGAAAGGGATCAGGTATCTTTTTTCATTGTTGGAGAAGTTATAATAACGGTACAGCAGGATGTGTAGCTACCGAAGAGAGCAATACCCTAAAAATTTTAAGATGGCTTGATCCATCAAAACAACCTGTGATTATAATGGGGCCAATATCATCAGTATTAGGGATGTAATAAAAGGTTGTGAAACATGTAAACAAATTACTTTCTTAGCCTAGTATGTAGCAGTACAATGATTTCTAATTCCATTATTAATGGGAGAGTCTTAAAATGAAAATAATAAGATTTTTTATTATATTTTTATACTTAATTTCTATTTTTACAGGATGCTCAATGGTAGAAAAACCTGTGAAAAATAACGATCCTGATAGTGCGATAGTTAAGCCTAAACCTAGTATTGTAGAAAAACCAGCTGTTAAACAACAAGAGATAACTAAATCAATAAATGAAAATCCCGAATTTATGGATATAATAAAGCAGTCCTATTCAGCTTATGCTTCCGATGAGCCAGTTAAGGAAATAGGTGGATTTGTTTTACTATCATCTTTAGATAAGGATATAGTAATTGACCTAAAATATGCTACAACTGATAATTTTACAAAGAGAGTTATTTATCCTAATAGTGTTTGTGTTTTAAAGAAAAACACAGCTGAGAAATTAGTTAAGGCCAATACTCAGTTAGAAAAGCTAGGATACAGAATTAAAGTTTGGGATGCATATAGACCTATTTATGTTCAGCAGATATTCTGGAATATTGTTAAGGATAGTCGTTTTGTTGCTAACCCTAAAACTGGAGGTTCCATCCATAATAAAGGTTGTGCTGTTGATATAACTCTTGTTGGTAAAGATGGGAAAGAATTAACTATGCCTTCAAAGTTTGATGACTTTTCCACCAATGCTTACAGAACTAACTCTAAAATTTCAATTGAGGCTAAGAAAAATATGAACTTATTAACTAAGTATATGGTAGACAGTGGATTTACTACAATTAATACTGAATGGTGGCATTTTGATGATTCTGATTCAAAAAAATATAAGGCTGCTGATATTAATTTAGAGCAGTTTAAAAATTAGTTATTAGTAAAGTTGCTTAAATGAATGGTTTATAATTATTAAAGAGATAATTTCTACAAATTGTATAATCCTCCAAACGCTTATGTTTGGGGGATTTTTACTCTAAAAAAATCTTTAAGAAAAAATGATGGTTTTAGAGTTTGGTAATGAGTACATTAATTATCAAAAGAAGACATTAATAAAAAATAAATTAAAAAAAGACATTATGCACAAACTATAACTAATTGCGACAGAATTACTTAATTGAAAATATAAATTATAATTTTTATCCCAAGGATAAATTTGATTGTTTACTTTAATTACAAATTAACTTCTCGTCGCAAAATTCCTTTAGGAGGATAAAAGATGAACTTTGGAAAAAATATTGTTATAGGCATAATGTTATTGTGCATTTTGTTAATTCCAACATATAATGTATTTGCTGAGAATTATGAAGAAGTGACTGCTGAAAAAAAAATAATATTAATAGACCCTGGTCATGGGGGCTATGATGGCGGGGCAGAAGGGAAAACTGGCATTAAGGAAAAGAATATTAATTTAAGTATAAGCATGAAATTAAAAGAAATGCTAAAAGCTGAGGGCTTTCAGGTTTTCATGACTAGAGAAAAAGACGAGGCTTTAATAGATCAAAGAAGTTCTAATTACAGTACTAAAAAAAGTCAAGACTTAGCCAATAGATGTAAAATTAAAAAAGAAGTAAATCCTGATTTATTTATTAGTATTCATCAAAATCATTTTCCTGAGGGACAATATTATGGTTCGCAAGTGTGGTATTCAGATTTCAAAGAAAGCAGTGTACTTGCACATCTTATTCAGGGAAATCTTATAATTGACTTAGACAAAAATAATAAACGTGTTGAAAAGCCCGCAAGGGACAACTATAAAATACTTAGGAATAATGATACTATGCCTTCTGTATTGGTAGAGTGTGGTTTTCTATCTAATTATAATGAGGAATTAAAGCTTAAGAGTGAGGATTATCAAGCTTTAATAGCAAAATCCTTAACAAGATCCATTAAAACCTATTTAGATGAAAATTAATATGAAAAGCGACATATTCCCTGGGAAATATGTCGCTTTAATTTTAATTTGCTAAATAATGATGAATTATAATACTCTAAGAAACAAAGTGAAAACCTTATATGTAGAATTTTCTTGTAATTTAACATATGAAGAAAATCTATCATTATTTATAAAATTTGCAATAAAAACTATCAAAATTATATTCAACATATTGAAGTGGATGGAGCTATGTGATACAATAAAGTTGACTAATGGATTAGTCCATTAGTCCATTAAAATTAACGCCCTAATATTGAAGCATTATTGAATTTAGAGGTGATTAAAATAAATATTCAAATTAAAAAACAAAGTGGTGTTCCGCTATATTTACAAGTCAAAAAACAGATAATGGATCAAATAAGAGATGGTTCTCTGAAAGTTGGATATAAAATGCCTACTGAAAGAGAGCTTTCTGAAAATTTAAAGGTAAGCAGAAATACTGTTAGTATGGCTTATAAGGAACTTGAACAGGAAAGGGTGCTAAAGTCCTATCAAGGCAAGGGAACCTTTGTAGCTGAAGAAGCCAGACCATGGAAAGCACAAGGCCTAAAAGATAAAATAATTAAACTTGTAGACTTAGGGCTTGAAGAGGCTTTAGAAGTTGGCATGGATGTCGATGAGTTCCTAGAAATGGTAGTACAAAGAGTAGAAGAAAAGAAGGAACACATGAGCAAGATGACAGCAGTTTATGTGGAATGTAATATTGAACAAGCTAGGATGTTTAGCCACCAGCTTAGTAAAGATACTAATATGAATATAATTCCACTAACCGTACCAGACCTCACAAGAATGGAACCTGAGACAAAGGACACTATAGAAAAGGCTCAAGTAATAATTGCCACCTTTAATCATGTTAACGAAGTAAAAGATCTTACAAGAGATTTTCATAGAGAAGTGCTAGGAATAGCAATTAAGCCGGATTTAGGAACAATTGTTAAAATTGCAAGATTTCCAGATGGCATAAAGTTTGGCTTTCTATGCATATCTGAGGAATTTAAGTTTAAAATCCGCGGCGCCATTGAAGAATCAGGGCTTGGAAATATAAATATAGTGTATTCAAATACTCAAAATGAGGAAGAACTAATAAATATAGTAGATAATTCTGACGTACTAATTGTATCTCCAGGTAGATACAAGGATGTTGAAAAATTTAATAAGGATAATAAAGAAATTATAAGATTTATATACACTTTAGATGATGGTTCAGTTAAAGCATTAAAATCAAAAATATTAGAAATAAATTATCAAAAATAAGGAAGGATGTCATTATGAAAACAATAGTTCTTGGAGTTATAGGTTCAGATTGCCACGCAGTAGGTAACAAAATATTAGATCATGCACTAACAGAAGCAGGCTACAATGTTATTAACATTGGAGTTTTATCACCACAAGAAGATTTTATAAATGCAGCTGTTGAAACAAGTGCAGACATGATTCTTGTTTCTTCCCTTTATGGACATGGAGAAATTGACTGCAGAGGCTTAAGAGAAAAATGCGATGAGGCAGGCCTTAAAGGCATAAAACTATATGTAGGTGGAAATATAGTTGTAGGAAAACAAAATTGGGAAGATGTTTATAATAGATTTAAAGCTATGGGCTTTGATCGAGTATATCCACCAGGAACTTCTACTGAGACTGCTATTAGAGATTTAAGAGAAGACCTTGGAGAATAATAATTAATAATGAAGCTTAGTAACTTATATACAATATATAATTAAGAATTTTAAGCATTAAACTTGTTTAATTCTTAATTTAGGAGTGGTAGAGTTGAAGGCATATTTGCTTATTGATTTTGGGAGTACTTATACAAAACTTACTGCAGTTGATATTGAAAATGAAGAAATTTTAGCAACAGCAAAGGATATTACAACTGTTGAAAGTGATATAATGCTCGGCTTTAATAAAGCCTATGAAAAGTTAATGGAAGAACTTAAAGGTAAGGAAATTAACTTTGTTAAAAAGCTGGCTTGTTCTTCTGCAGCAGGTGGACTTAAGATGGTAGCCGTTGGACTTGTTCCCGAGCTTACAGCAGAAGCAGCTAAAAGAGCTGCATTAGGAGCTGGTGCTAGAGTATTGAAAGTTTACAGCTATGAGCTTACTTCTAAGGAAATAAATGAAATAAAGAATTCAAATTTAGATATTCTTCTATTGGCAGGGGGCACTAATGGAGGCAACAAGGAATGTATAATTCACAATGCTAAAGCCCTTGCAGAGGCAGGAATAAAGCTTCCTGTAGTTGCAGCTGGTAACAAAGTTGCCATAGACGAAGTAGAAGAAATTTTAAATAGCAATTCGATTTTTTACAGAGCTACTGAAAATGTTATGCCAAGGCTAAACGAATTAAATGTAGAACCTGCTAGAGAAGAAATAAGAAAAATTTTTATGGAAAAGATAATAGAAGCAAAAGGTATGAAAAAAGCAGAGAGCTTTATAAGCGGCATTTTAATGCCAACTCCTGCTGCTGTACTAAAGGCTGCCAGGGTCCTTAGTGAAGGCAGTGATAAGGAAGAAGGTATTGGGGACTTAGTAGTTGTAGATATAGGCGGAGCCACTACAGATATTCATTCTATTGCAGACGGTGAACCTACTAAGCCGGGAGTTACCTTAAGAGGACTACAGGAACCCTTTGCCAAAAGAACAGTTGAAGGGGACTTAGGCATGAGATACTCAGCTCTCTCCTTATGGGAAGCCTCTGGAACAAGAAAACTTCAACAGTATCTTCAAGATAAAAGCATTAATGTAGAAGAAAACTGCAAATTTAGAGCTGAGAATATAAAAATGGTTCCAGATAATGAAGAAGAGATTAAATTTGATGAAGCTATGGCAAAGGTAGCAACTGATTTGGCTATGGAAAGACATGTAGGTGTTATTGAAAGTGTTTATACCCCTATGGGTGTTATTTATTCACAGGTCGGTAAGGATTTAATGCAAACTAAGTATTTCATTGGAACTGGAGGAGTACTTGTTCATAGTAATAATCCAGGTGAAATATTAAAGGCTGGAACCTTTAATATAAATAGTCCTACCTACTTAAAACCTGAGAATCCAGGGTATTTAATAGATAAAACTTATATAATGTCCGCTATGGGACTTTTAGCAGAGGATTATCCAGATATGGCAGTTAGAATCATGAAAAAATATTTAGTGAAATTAGCCTAATATAGGGGGAAAAAAACATGGAATTAAAGAATAAGAAATGGACAGAGGAACAATTTTTTACAACAAGAAAAGAAGTCTTAAATCAATGGAAAACAGGTAAGGATGTAGATTTAAATAAGGCAGTAGATTTTTTAAAGTCAGTTCCAGAACACAAAAACTTTTCTGCTAAATTAAGAAAAGCTAAAGAAGAAGGAATAACTTTAGCACAGCCAAGAGCTGGTGTTGCATTAATAGATGAGCATATTGAGCTTTTAACATACCTGCAGGATGTTGGAGAAGCAGATTTATTGCCTTCAACTATAGATAGTTATACAAGACAAAATAGATATGATGAGTGTGAAGTTGGAATAAAAGAAAGTTTAGCAGCAGGACGTTCTCTTCTAAATGGTTTTCCTGGAGTAAACCATGGAGTTGAAGGCTGCAGACGAATATATGAAGCAGTAAATCTTCCGCTGCAGGCAAGACATGGTACTCCAGATGCAAGACTTTTATCTGAAATAATTCATGCAGCTGGCTGGACTTCAAATGAAGGCGGCGGTATATCTTATAATATACCTTATGCTAAAAATGTAAGTATTGAAAAGACTTTATTAGATTGGCAGTATTGCGATAGATTAGTTGGCTTTTATGAAGAACAAGGAATTTCTATAAACAGAGAACCCTTTGGACCTTTAACAGGAACCTTAGTACCGCCAAGTACTTCAAATGCAGTCGCAATAATAGAAGCATTACTTGCAGCAGAACAGGGAGTAAAGAATGTAACTGTTGGTTATGGTATGTGTGGAAATATGATTCAAGACGTAGCTGCAATGAGAGCTCTTGAAGAACAAACAAATGAGTATCTAAAGAAATACGGCTACAATGATGTATTTGTTACTACAGTATTCCATCAATGGATGGGAGGCTTCCCAGTAGATGAAGCTAAGGCCTTTGGATTAATTTCCTTAGGAGCAGCAACAGCAGCACTTGCAGGAGCAACAAAGGTTATAGTAAAAACTCCTCATGAAGCAATAGGAATTCCAACTAAGGAAGCTAATGGACAGGGAATTAGAGCTACAAAAATGGCTTTAAACCTTCTTACTGGTCAAAGATTACCACTTTCTAAGGAATTAGAAACTGAAATAGCTATTATTAAAGCAGAAACTAAATGCATGCTTGATAAGGTATATGAAGTAGGTAATGGAGATTTAGCTATAGGAACTGTTAAGGCCTTTGCGGGTGGAGTTATTGACATTCCATTTGCGCCAAGTAAGTATAATGCAGGAAAGATGATGCCAGCAAGAGACAACAATGGTGCTGTTAGATATCTTCAATTTGGTAATATTCCATTATCAGAGGAATTAAAAGCTTATAACAAGAAAAAGCTAGAAGAAAGAGCTAAGTTTGAAGGAAGACAAGTAAGCTTCCAAATGAGTATTGATGATATCTTTGCTGTTGGTAAGGGAGTACTTATTGGAAGACCTGAGAAATAATTAAAATATAAAAGTTATTAGGCTTGAAAATTCCCAGCGGAATTTTCAAGCACTATATATAAAACGAAAGAGGGTTTTTTATATGAAAATTATTGATGTGGTTTGTTCTGGTGGAAGAACCGGATTTTATTTTGATGATCAAAGAGCAATTAAAAAAGGAGCTAAGCATGATGGCTTTACTTATGTTGGCGAACCTGTAACAGAAGGCTTTAAGGCTGTTAGAGTAGCTGGAGAATCAATATCTGTTATGCTTATTTTAGAAGATGGCCAGGTAGCTTATGGAGACTGTGCTGCAGTACAATATTCAGGAGCAGGCGGAAGAGATCCATTATTTTTAGCAGGAGATTTTATTCCAGTTATAGAAAAGGAAATAGCACCTAAGTTAATTGGAAGAGAGCTAAATAGCTTTAAGGCACTTGCAGAAGAATTTGACCATATGACTGTAAACGGAAAAAGACTTC
The DNA here is from genome assembly GCF_045310675.1 of Candidatus Clostridium stratigraminis. Classification (NCBI taxonomy): domain Bacteria; kingdom Bacillati; phylum Bacillota; class Clostridia; order Eubacteriales; family Clostridiaceae; genus Clostridium; species Candidatus Clostridium stratigraminis. The sequence goes on along the minus strand of NZ_JBJHZZ010000007.1, from coordinate 99,805 downwards.
ATACCGCTATAAGATATGGTATAACTCAAGCAATTCTTGATGCAGTTGCAAAATCAAAAAAAGTTACAATGGCTGAAGTAGTTAGGGATGAATATAATACTGGAGTGGATATAAAGAGAATTCCAATATTTACTCAATCAGGTGATGATAGATACGATAACGCAGACAAGATGATAATTAAAAATGCAGACGTTATGCCTCATGCATTAATTAATCATGTTGAAGATAAATTAGGCTTAAAGGGAGAAAAGCTTCTTGCTTATGTAAGCTGGCTAAGAGACAGAGTATTAAAGCTAAGAACTAGTGGAAACTATCTTCCTGTATTCCATATTGATGTTTATGGAACAATAGGCGTTGCCTTTAATAACGATATTAAAGCTATGGCAGCTTATTTAAAGACATTAGAAGAAGCTGCAAAGCCATTCCATTTAAGAATTGAAGGACCAATGGATGTTGAACACAGAGAAAGACAAATGGAAGCTTTAAGAGATTTAAGAGCAGAGCTTGATAATAGAGGAATAAAGGTAGAATTAGTTGCAGATGAATGGTGCAATACCTATGAAGATGTTGTATTCTTTGCTGACAATAAGTCTGGTCACATGCTTCAAATTAAAACTCCAGATTTAGGCGGAGTAAATAATATTATAGAATCAATTCTATACTGCAAAAAACATGGTGTTGGGGCTTACTGTGGAGGAACTTGCAACGAAACAAATAGATCTGCAGAAGTTACAACTAATATAGCTATTGGCTGTGGAGCTGATCAATGTCTAGCAAAACCTGGAATGGGCGTTGATGAAGGATATATGATTGTAAATAATGAAATGAACAGAGTTGTTGCTCTTGTTAATAGAAGAAAGAACAAATAACTGAATTAATAATGTAGAAGATCCCCTAGGGGATTTTCTTATAATAAAATATTTATTTAACAGGTAAAACGGAAGAATCACTGAAAACACTGAAACAGATATTAAGATAATGACTTTTCTGTGCTTTCAGTGTCTTTTGTTTATTTTGTTACAAAATTTATGTTAATATTTTAGAGAGGAGATTAGTTATGAGAGAAATACATGTTTCAGAAATAATTAAGGCCATTAGAAAGCTTTGCATAGATGCTAATTATTATTTATCAGATGATATTAAAGAAAAATTAGAAGAGGCTCATAATGAGGAAGATTGGAATATAGCAAAAGATATTTTAGGAAAAATTTTAACTAATGCAGGTATAGCTAAAAGAGAGAATATGCCAATGTGTCAAGATACAGGAATGACATGTGTATTTATTGATCTAGGTCAAGAGGTTCATATAGTCGGCGGCAATCTTGAGGATGCAATAAATGAGGGTGTAAGAGAAGGTTATGATGAGGGTTTTTTAAGAAAGTCAGTAGTTAAAGACCCATTAAATAGGGTCAATACTGGAGATAACACTCCAGCAGTCATTCATTATAATATTGTACCAGGGGAAAGAATACATATCACAGTTTCTCCAAAAGGCTTTGGGTCAGAAAATATGAGCAAGCTTAAGATGTTAAAGCCAGCTGACGGAATTGAAGGCGTAAAAGCATTTATACTTCAGACAGTTAAAGAAGCAGGCCCAAATCCTTGTCCACCAATTATTGTAGGTGTGGGCATTGGAGGTACCTTCGAAAAAGCTGCTGCTATAGCTAAAAGATCATTACTTAGACCTGTAACTCAGAGAAATAGTGATCCATTTTATGCTGCACTTGAACAAGAACTTCTTCAAAAGGTTAATGCTTTAGGAATAGGACCTCAAGGCTTTGGTGGAAGAACAACGGCATTATGCGTGAATATAGAAACATATCCTACTCATATAGCAGGTCTTCCTGTTGCAGTTAATATTAGCTGCCATGCTACAAGACATGCTGAAATAGAACTTTAATATCGGGGGTAAAAGCTATGGAAAAGAGAATTACAACTCCACTTACTAAGGAAAAGGTAAAAGAATTAAAGGTTGGAGATACAGTACTTATTACAGGTACTATCTATACTGCCAGAGATGCAGCTCATAAAAGATTAGTTGAGCTTATAGATAAGGGAGAAAAACTCCCAATGAACGTAGAAGATTCTATTGTTTATTATGTAGGACCAACTCCTGCAAAACCAGGGCAAGCAATAGGTTCTGCAGGACCTACTACAAGCTATAGAATGGATTCATATTCCCCTAAGCTTATAGAGCTTGGCTTAAGAGGAATGATAGGTAAGGGGTTAAGAGGACCAGAAGTTATTGAGGCAATAAAAAAGCATACGGGAGTCTATTTTGGTGCCATTGGCGGAGCAGCTGCACTTATAGGCAAATCAGTTAAAAAGGCTGAGGTAATAGCATATGAAGACTTAGGAGCAGAGGCTATAAGAAAGCTGGAAATTGTAGATTTTCCAGTGGTTGTTGTCATAGACTGCGAAGGAAATAATCTTTATGAAATCGGACAAAAGAATTATTTAGATTCAGTAAATAAATAACAATTAATAAAGAATGAATGATGAATTATTAACATTCATCATTCGTTCTTTATTAATTATCATTACCTAAAGGCGGGTGAAAATATGAACATTACTAAAGTAGCTAAGGCAGGCACACTTGAATCAAATGATATATTAATTATGGTTATGCCTAATGAAAAGGGCGGAATTGAGCTTGAGCTTGAAAGCATAGTAATAAAGCAATTTGGCGAGCAAATTAAAAAAGTCATTATAGATAAAGTAAATGAGATGAAGGTTATGGATATTTCCATAAAGGCTCAGGATAAAGGAGCTTTGGATTATACAATTGCAGCAAGGGTAGAAACTGCAATTAAAAGGGCGGTGTAATAAAATGAAAAAATTAAGAAGAACAATGCTTTTTATGCCTGGTAATAATCCTGGAATGCTTCAAAATGCAGCAATATTAGGTGCTGATTCTATTATACTTGATTTAGAAGATGCTGTTAGTATTCCTGAAAAGGATAGTGCAAGAATCTTAGTAAGAGAAGCAATAAAAAACGTGGATTATTCAAAAGTTGAGGTAGTAGTTAGAGTAAATCCCTTAGATAATGAATTTGGTGCAGTAGATGTTGACACCATAGCTAGAGTGAAACCTGATACTATTATGGTTCCTAAAGCTGATGAGGAAGAAATTAAGTTAGTCCATGAAATGCTGAATAAAATTGAAAAAGAAGAAGGCTTTGAAGAAGGAAGCATTAAGCTAATTCCGTTAGTTGAAACTGCCTTTGGACTGGAAAATGTGTATAACATAATTAAGGCATCAAATAGAGTAACAGCAATTTTATTAGGCGGAGAAGATTTAACTGCTGATTTAGGCATAAAGAGAACTAAAGAGGGAGAGGAAATTTTTTACGCTAGAAACAAGGTTGCAACTGCCTGCAAGGCTTTAAAGGTGGATGCTATAGATACTCCCTTTACAGATACAAATGACTATGAGGGCTTAGAAAAGGATACTGCAAGGGCTAAGAGCCTTGGAATGACCGGGAAAGCTTCCATAAATCCAAGACAAATTGATACAATACATGCAGTGTTTGCACCTACAGAAATGGAAATAAAACATGCCCTAAGAATTTTAGATGCCATGGAAGAGGCAAAGAAGGAAGGCAAAGGAGTTTTCTCAGTTGATGGGAAGATGGTGGATGCACCTGTTATTAATAGAGCAGTCACAACAGTAGAATTAGCAAAAAGACTAGCACTAATTTAGTTAGCTAAAGGTGGGTGAAGATATGAAAAATATATTAGGCAGAGAAATTCCTGAATTTATTGAGGGCTACGGCAAGGTTAAGCCTTTTCAGGGAGCCTTTTCAAATATGGGAACTAAGGAAAGAAAAGCTGTTAAAGTAAATTCAGCTGTTCCAAATGATAAAAAAATACTCAAAAGCATTGATGAAGCAATAGACACTCTTAATATAAAAGATGGAATGACCATATCCTTTCATCATCATTTAAGAAATGGTGATTATGTATTAAACATGGTTCTTGAAGCAATAGCTAAAAAGGGAATTAGAGATATTACAGTTGCAGCAAGCTCAATATTTCCTATACATGCTCCTATGGTTGAACTAATAAAAAATGGTACAATAACAGGTATATATGCAAATTATATGTCAGGACCTGTGGCAGATGCGGTTTCTAAAGGTAATCTTAAAAAATGTGCTGTTATGCACACTCATGGAGGAAGGCCAAGGGCAATTGAAAGCGGAGACCTGCATATAGATGCAGCATTTATTGCTGCTCCTACTGCTGATATCTATGGAAACATTAATGGTGTTCAAGGGAAATCAGCCTGTGGTGCCCTAGGCTATGCAGTTTCAGATGCAGAATTTGCAGATAAGGTAGTTGCAGTAACAGATAATTTAGTACCTTATCCAGCATGTCCTATAGAAATAAGCCAAATTTATGTTGATTATGTAGTTTCGGTTGATTCTATTGGAAATCCTGAAGGCATTGTATCAGGAACTACAAGAATTACAAAGGACCCTGTTGGCCTTAAAATAGCTAAAATGGCCGCTGAGGTTATTAAGGCTTCCGGACTTATAAAAGACGGCTTATCCTTCCAAACAGGTGCAGGTGGAACATCACTTGCAGTGGCAGCAGAGCTTAAAGATATAATGAAAAAAGAAAAGGTAGTAGGAAGCTTTGCAGCTGGAGGCTCAACTGGATATATTGTTGAAATGCTTGAGGAAGGCTTATTTAATAGCATACTAGACGTCCAGTGTTTTGATTTAAAGGCAGTAGAATCCTATAGAGATAATCCAAAACATCAGCCAATGTCTGCTTCTATGTATGCAAATCCTCATAATAAGGGAGCAGTTGTTAATAACTTAGATATTATGATATTAGGTGCTACTGAAATAGATACAGACTTTAATGTAAATGTTACTACAGGTTCAAATGGAGTTATTATGGGAGGGTCAGGTGGACATAGTGATACTGCTGCAGGTGCTAAGCTTGCAATAATAGTTACTAACTTAGTTAAAGCAAGGCTTCCTATAATTAAAGATAAGGTTACAACTGTAACTACTCCAGGTGAAAGCATAGATGTAATAGTTACTGAGAGAGGTATTGCAGTTAATCCTAGAAGAGAGGATTTAATAGAAAGATTAAAGAAAACTAATCTTCCTATTATGACTATAGAAGAACTTAAAAATTTAGCTGAAAAAATGACAGGTAAGCCAAAGGAAATTCAGCTTTCTGATGATATTGTGGCAGTGGTTGAATATAGAGACGGCACTGTTATTGATGTAGTTAAAAAGGTTATTGAATAAGAGCTTAAGTACCCTAAATATACCTTTACGAGCGATCTACTTGATGGAAATTCATATAGTTTGCTCAATGTTTCTAGTGGAGGGAAAAACTATGTATAACATGGAAGTACAAGAAGTAAATTTAAAGGATGAGAAGGAGCTAAAAGAAGTAGAGAATTTCCTTAAAAGGTTTGATCTTATCTTAGATAAGGATGTAGATTATACTATAGTTATAAGGCAAGAAGAAATTATTAAAGCAACCTGCTCAAAGTCTCGTAACGTACTTAAATGTTTTGCAGTAGATAAGGAACTTAGGGGAGAAGGTATAACCTCTTCCCTAAGTTCCAACCTAATTGATAAACTCTTTGAAGAAGGTGTTTATCACAGCTTTATTTTTACTAGGCCTGAAAACATACAAATATTCTCTTCCTTAAATTATAAGCTGCTTCATGAGGTGAAGAAGGTAGCTCTTTTAGAAAATGGGATTTATAATATAAATAGCTATTTAGATAAATTAATAAAAAACTATAATATAGATAATAGTAAAAAGGCTGCAATTGTAATGAACTGCAATCCATTTACACTAGGACATAAATATCTAATTCAAAAAGCAGCATCAGAAAACGAGAATGTTATTGTTTTTATGGTAGAAGAAGATAGATCGTTATTTCCTTTTAATATTAGATACGAATTAGTTAAGAAAGGGACAGAGCATTTAAAAAATGTTACAGTAGTACCTGGAGGAGAATATATTATATCTTCAGCTACTTTTCCCTCCTATTTCCTCAGAGAAGAAAATGATAGACTAAGGGCATATACAGAGCTAGACGCTGGAATCTTTGGGAAGTATTTTTGCAGAAGACTTAATATAGAAAAAAGATATGTTGGAACAGAACCCTATGACAAGGTTACAAACAGTTATAATGAAGCACTAATTAGCACTTTAAAAAGTTATGAGGTTGAGGTAAGACTTACTCCGCGTAAAGAAATAGGTGGAAGTGCTATAAGCGCTTCCAGAGTAAGACAGCTTATTAAAGAAGATAATTTTACTGAGCTTAAAAATATACTTCCTGAAGTTACACTTGAATTTCTAAGCAGCGAAAAAGGCAGGGAGATTATTGAAAAAATAAAGGTAAGCAACTCGCCACACTAGAACTAGCGTGTGAGACATTTTGCTGATAGATAATGCTGATAATGATAAAATACTAGACATTATAAAATAATATTCAAAAAGCACCTTTACCATACAAAATGTAAGGGCGCTTTTGTTAATGTATATAATTATAAGGGGAATCAAAAGTTTACTTAATATATAACTTATTATAATATTCTTCTAGCATTCTCTTAGTTGAAAAGGTATCCTTTGTGGTTCTTATGCTTTCCTTCATCATTTCAACCCACTTTAAATTATTATTGTAATAGGTAGGGACTACCTTATTTAATAAAACATCATATAGAGCTTCTCTATCATGCTCATTAATATCCGGAATTTCTCCTTCAGAAGCTCCACCTCCAAATTGCCAGCCATTAACGCCATCAATGCATGCCTCTGGCCACCAGCCATCAAGTATGGAACAATTAAGTACACCATTCATAGCTGCTTTCATTCCTGAGGTACCTGACGCCTCCAAAGGTCTAATTGGATTATTAAGCCAAATGTCAGAGCCTCTAGTAAGCATTCTGCCAATATTCATATCATAGTTTTCCAGGAATACTACTGCCTTTGGATATTTCTTCATCATGGCAACTAAGTTAGCAACTATTTCCTTGCCTGTATCATCTAGTGGATGAGCTTTACCAGAGAAAACTATTTGGATTTTACCTTCTTTAAGGTAAGGCTCAATAACTTTTCTCTTGCTAAAGATTAAATCGCTTCTCTTATAAGGAGCTGCTCTTCTTGAAAAGCCTATTAGTAATTTATCTGCATCAAGCTCTATGCCTGATCTATCCTTTATAAAGGCTATTAAATCTCTCTTTACTTCCATATGGGCAGACCAAAGATCTCCATTTGATTGGTAAGCCTTTGTTATTCTTTCATCTACCCAAGTAGGAGTGTGGATAGCATTGGTTATTCCTATTATTTCAGAACGGCCAGCAACATTGTTCCACATTTTATTAGCTGTTTCAGCATGAAGTTGTGCAACTGCATTAGCCTTTCTTGAAAGTCTTAAGCCTGCAACTGTCATGTTAAAGGGACTACCCCCAAGGCTAATCATTTGATCTTTGGTGAGACCATTAAAGGCTCCCATATATTCAAGCTTGTCAATTGGGTGAGATTCGTTTCCTTGTATTATTGGAGTATGTGTTGTAAATACAACCTCATCCCTAGTGGCTTTTAAGGCTTCTTCAAAGCTTAAGCCAGAGCACATTTTTTCTCTTATTAGCTCTATTGCAGCTAAATCAGCATGTCCCTCATTAAAATGATAAACATCAACAGGTATCTCAAGTGCTCTTAGAGCTTTTATTCCACCTATACCAAGCACAATTTCCTGAGCTATTCTTTCTTCTCCAAACCAGCCATAAAGCTGACCAGTTATCCACTGTTCACTGTTTTCAGGAATATCAGTATCTAAAAGGTATAATGGATTATTTTCAAACTCTTCAGTTTTCCAAACCTTACATACTACATCCTCATTTCTTATTTTAACAGTTACCATAACGCCGGTATCTTCTAAGAAGTCATATTTATAGTTTTTGTAAGCATCATAAGGCCTTCCATCTGCTCCAATCACTTGATCACCATAGCCTTGCTTCCACTTTAGACCTATTGCTACTAGAGGAAGCTCTAAATCCTTAGCACCTTTTAAATGATCACCTGCAAGAATTCCAAGCCCTCCTGCGTACATTTTAAAGTCAGAATGAAGTCCATATTCCATACAGAAATATGCAACCCATGGAAGTTTTTTATTATCCATAATTTCCTCCTTTTTCTTAAATCCTTGATCTTAATATTTATTTAATAAGATTATACACTTTAATAATTCTATGTTCAATCGATTGCATAAAAATATTAAGTATTCTTTCCCCCAATAAAAAGCTGTATTTAGCAAATTATGTAGTATAATTAATTTAATATCTAATTAACATACGGAGGATTTTTATGTTCAGAAAGTTATCAATGGGGAGAAAAATAATTATATTTGCTATTGCAGCAGCAATAGGCATTGGAATAATAGTTTATAATGCTGTGAGCAATTGGAAAATAGCTCAGCTTAAAATAGAAAATAATAACGCCAGTGGTGCAATAATGGCTGTTAGTAGTAGCAAGGAGGCATTAGATAAGGAAAAGCAGCTAAGTGAAGAAGCGGCGAAGAAGAAAGAAGAAGAAGCTAAAAAGGCTGAACTAGAAAAACAGCTAGAAGAAAAATATCAAACAGCTTTTACAGACTTCCATAGTAAAAAGTACAGTACTGCTATAAAATTAGCTGACGAAATTATAAATGCTGATAATAATTTTTATAAGGCCTATAGTATTAAGGGAATTGCTCTATGTTATTCAAACAAATATATAGAAGGCATGAAAAATATTGACAAAGCTTTAGAAATAAAAAGTGATTATGGTTACGGACTCTTTAATAAGGCACTGGCACTAGAGCTTTACGCAAAATATGATGATGCCCTTGTATGGTATGATAAAGCTTTATCAGTAGAAAGCTACATTTGGAGCTATTATGGTAAAGCCAGTATATATGGAAGAAAAGGTGATGTTCCAAACACCATTAAAAACTTAAAAACTGCAATTGATATAGACAGCAGCGTAAAGGAACTTGCCAAAGAGGAGCCAGATTTTAATAATGTTAGAAACAGTCAGCAGTTTCAACAGCTGCTTAAGTAAAAAAGCAAATATAAGCATAATATAAATGCTTATATTTGCTTTTTTCATAGTCAGCATAGCAGGATTTCTCACTGCTTCTTTATTTTGAATATTACACTGTAACGTTTTAAAGGATAATTTTACTTTGTAGACTAATACCTTGACATACATGAGTTTATACATTATAATCTTAACAAATAATCATAAATAATCACATATGAGCATAAATAATTAATGAAAAGAGCTGTTATGCATGTTTTCTGAAGAAAGACATATTAAAATTTCAGAATTGTTAAAAGAAAAAAGCAGTATTAAGGTAAATGAATTATCAAATATATTTAAGGTATCAGAATCTACCATTAGAAGAGATCTGCAGGAAATGGAAGAAAAAGGACTCCTCAACAGAACTCATGGTGGAGCAGTAAGTAAGGGAAAATCCATTTTTGAACCTAGCTTTAAAGAAAAAGAAGATAGAAAGTATATTGAAAAATTATATATTGGAAAAATAGCTGCAGCCATGATTGAGGATGGAGATACAATAATACTGGATTCAGGAACCACAACCCTGCAGCTGGCAAATTGTATTAAAGCTAAGAATATTACTGTAATAACAAATTCCATAGATATTGCCTCAGCGCTTTCTAATAGAAGTGATATAGAGCTTATTGTAACTGGGGGAACCTTTAGAATAACTACAAGAGCTTTAGTTGGACCAATTTCAGAAGGGGTATTAAAGAATTTTAAAGTGGATAAGGCCTTTATCGGAGCAAATGGCATATCTATTAAGGAAGGTATAACTACTCCTAATATTTCGGAAGCTCATATTAAAAGGGAAATGATGAAGGCGGCTAGCAAGGTTATTATAGTCGCTGACAGCTCCAAGTTTAATCAAGTGAGCTTTGCTGTAGTAAGCCCAGTTACATTAGCAGATTTAATAATTACAAATTCAGATTTTAATGAAAATGTTGTTAAGGAATATCAAGAAATAGGGGTTGAAATTATTAAGAAAGGGAATGAAGAATTATGGTAATTACAGTTACTCTAAATCCAGCATTAGATAAGACTTTAACCATTGACAATTTTAATTTGGGCATAGTAAATAGAGCAGCCAGCGTTAGACATGATATTGGGGGAAAAGGTATTAATGTTTCTAAGGTATTGAAAAATTTCAATATTGATTCAGTCTGTACAGGCTTTTTAGGCGGGGTCTGGGAGAATTACTTTCTGGATGAACTTAATAAAAGAAAAATTGACACAAGCTTTGTTCATATAGATGGAAGCACAAGGACCAACACAAAGGTAGTAGACTCAATAAATAAGATTTACACTGATATAAATGAAGCAGGCCCAGAAATAAGTAATGAAGAATTAGCTTGTTTTTTAGATGAATTTGAAGCACTTTGCAGTAAAGGTGATATTGTGGTGCTTTCTGGGGGAGTAAGTTCTTCCATTCCTATAGACATTTATGGAAAACTAATAAAGCTTGCAAGAAAGAAGGACGCTATTACAGTGCTTGATGCAGATGGAGAGCTATTAAAGCATGGATTAAAGGAAGGACCTGATATAATAAAACCAAATATTCATGAACTTCAAAAGTTAATGGGCTTTAAAAAGGAAGATGAAGAAGCAGTAATTAATGCGGCAAAGCAGCTTATTGAAACTGGGGTTAAAAAGGTGTTGGTATCCTTAGGGGAAAAAGGAGCCATTTATGTTACTAAAGCTGGTATAAATTCCTGTGAAGGTTTAAAGGTAAATGTAAAAAGCACTGTTGGAGCAGGAGATTCCATGGTAGCAGCTCTTGTTTACAGCTTAATAAACAGCTTAAGTGATGAAGAAGCACTTGCCTTCGCGAATGCCTGTGGAGCGGCATCTGTTGAAACGGAAGGGACAGAGGCTTGTTCATTAGAGGAAGTAAATAAATTAGTACAAAAGGTTAACGTTAAGCATATATAAATTAATTTGTATATTTAAGCAATATTAAAAAGGACCTGTGAAACTACTTATTAGTGTAGTTTTATAAGTCCTTTTATTACAAAAAATGGAATTGTATAAAAGTTTTTATTATTATTTTTAATTAATTAATCTATTTATCTACATAGCTAATACCATATTTAACACACTTAAGAGACACAGTTCTATGGGTAAGCCCAAGGGCCTTTCCTGCCTTGTTGAAGCTTTTGTATTTTTTCATAGCAAGCTTTATAAGTTCTTTCTCGTATTCTTCTAAAGGAAGGATATCTCCATCTACTAAGTTAACTAGGCTAGTACTACTTTGCTTTATATTTGTTATATAAATAGGCAAGTCCTTTAGGGTTAATGAGCTGTTATCACATAGATTTATGGCTCTTTCAATTATATTCTGAAGTTCTCTTATATTGCCCGGCCAGTTATAGCTTTGCAAATATTGTATAGCCTCTTTATCAATATGAGAAATTTTCTTATTTAAGGTAAGGCTTAATTTATTGATAAAGTGCTCGATTAAAAGGTTTATATCTTCTTTTCTCTCTCGAAGGGGAGGAAGGGATATAGAGATAACATTTAATCTATAGTATAGGTCTTCTCTAAATTCGCCGCTTTTTAGCATTTCCTCTAAGTTTCTATTGGTAGCTGCTAGGACTCGTACATCTACCTTATGGGTTTCGTTGCTGCCTATGCTTTCAAATTCTTTTTCCTGAAGCACTCTTAAGAGTTTAACCTGCATAGTCCTTGGCATATCTCCAATTTCATCTAAGAAAATTGTACCCCCATCAGCTAGAAGGAATTTTCCAGGCTTATTTTTAGCGGCACCTGTAAAGGCTCCCTTTTCATAACCAAAAAGCTCGCTTTCCAAAAGATTTTCTGGGATAGCAGCACAATTTACACGTACAAAAGGCTTATCCTTCCTTTTGCTATGGTTGTGTATAGCCTTTGCAATTAGTTCCTTTCCTGTTCCGCTTTCACCTCGAATTAATACAGTGGAGGTGGAGTGTGATGCTTTTTCAGCAATTAGCAAGGCTTCCTTTAAGCTGCCACTTGAGCCAATAATATTAGCAAAGTGATTATTTTTTAAGGTGTGCTTTTGAAGCTCTTCTTTGTAGTAGTTTAGCTCTTCCTGATATTGCTCCAGTTTTTTAGCAAGCTCAGATATATCTTGAAATACACCAATAGCTCCTATTGCCTTATTATTTGAAATAATAGGAGAACGGTTTGTAATTACAATATGTTCATTTATCTGCATAGTTTCGCCAGTGCTCTTTTCTTTGGTTTTTATAACCTTTGGAAGACAGGAATAGGGAATAACTTCATTTATATTTCTTCCAAGTACCTCACTTATATTTTTATTTACTAGTTTTAAGGTATATTCATTTGCAGAGGTTACATTGGAATTGGCATCTATAACTATTACACCTAGAGGCAGGTTTTCTAAGATCTGTTCATTGGCAATTGTATTTTCTTCTATTAAGGCATCTATATTAGTCAATATTTTTCCTTGAGGCTCGATTTGTGTTGTTATAAAATTACATAATTCTAGAACAGAATTTCTTCCGGCTGTTGTTTCCTCAATTGAAGAAATTTCTACAATCTCGTTTTCTCTGATTTTTAAGGATAAAAGAGCAAGCATACTAATAGCTATAGGATCCTTACTATCTAGCTTTCTTATATAAAGATTTATATTATATTTTCCCTTAAGTTCTGCGGCCTTATGAACTATCATGGCAGCAATTCTTGTATGCACTCCGTTTTGAACATTTACAACTATACTATTTTTATACATGGCCTTCTCCTGTTGATAAAAAATATCAAGTATGCTATAATATTGATAAAAAGTATCAATATTATGATACACTAAGTATTTTATTATGTCTAGATTAATATTAGCACAAAAACTAAAGTATAAATATTGTTCCTTTGATAGAAAATATCAAGTGAAATATTAAGATTGCTTGAATTTAGGCATTTTTAAATTTGGCATAAAACTTGCTGTTAATATAATAGTATAGATATTATTATATTTTTATAAGGAGTGTATTGGTATATGAAGAAAGGAATTGCAGCTTCAAGAGGCTATGCTATTGGAAAGGTAGCTCTAAAAGTTAAAAAAGAGCAAACTATTATAGAAAGAAAAATTGAGAATATAGAAGAAGAGAAAATCAGATTTGATGAAGCTGTTGAAAAGTCAAGATTGCAGCTAACAAAGATTAAGGAAAAGACAAAAGTAGAAATGGGAGATGATAAGGCAGAGGTTTTTGAAAGTCATTTAATGCTTTTAGATGACCCTGAATTTACAGGCTCTGTTGTAAGCAGTATTGAAGGCAATCAGATAAATTCAGAAAAGGCTTTAAAGGATGTTGTAGATATGTTTCTTTCCATGTTTGAAGCTATGGATGATGAATACATGAGAGAAAGAGCAGCAGACGTTAAAGACGTAGGTAATAGAATACTCAATAACCTGCTTGGAATAGCTATGGAGGGTATGGGCAGCTTGGACAACAACACTGTTGTTGTTGCACATGACTTAACACCATCAGATACAGCAGAGCTTGATAAGAGTAAGGTTATAGCCTTTTTAACTAACATTGGAGGAAGAACCTCTCATAGTGCTATTATGGCTAGAACCTTAGAGATTCCAGCTGTTGTTGGACTCGGAGATATAACCGAGGCAGTTAAAAATGGGGATAGGATTATTGTTGATGGAATAGAGGGTACAGCAATTATAAATCCTACTGAGGCTGAAATAAAAGAATACACAGCTAAGAAGGAAAAATTAGAAGCTGAGAAGGAAGAACTGAAAAAGCTTATAAAGCTTGAGACTAGAACAAAACAAGGTAAGAGGGTTGAAGTTGTAGGTAATATAGGAAAGCCAGAGGATGTACTTAGGGTAATTGAAAATGGCGGAGAAGGAGTTGGTCTCTTTAGAACTGAATTCTTATATATGGATAGAGAAACAATGCCATCTGAAGAAGAACAGTTTAAAGCCTATAAATTTGTAGCGGAAAAGCTTGATGGAAAGCCTGTTGTTATAAGAACTCTAGATATTGGTGGGGATAAGAAGCTTCCTTATTTACCTTTGCCAGAGGAAATGAATCCATTCTTAGGCTATAGAGCTATAAGAATTTGTTTAGATAAGGTTGATTTATTTAAGATTCAGCTTAGAGCACTTTTAAGAGCCTCAGCCTTTGGAAACATAAAAATAATGTTTCCTATGATATCATCCTTATCAGAATTTATACAGGCAAAGGATATATTAAATCAGTGTAAAGAGGAATTAAAAAGTGAAGACAAAAATTTTAATGAAGCCTTAGAAACTGGAATAATGGTAGAAATTCCTGCTGCTGCAGTTATGGCAGATGAACTTGCAAAGCATGTAGACTTCTTCAGTATTGGGACAAATGATTTAATCCAGTACACATTAGCAGCTGACAGAATGAATGAGAAGATTTCTTATCTTTACAACCCAATGCACCCAGCTGTACTTAGACTTATAAAAATGACGATAGATGCAGCTCACAAGGAAGGCAAATGGTGTGGAATGTGCGGAGAAATGGCAGGAGAGGAAACAGCTATAGAAACACTATTAGAGTATGGATTAGATGAATTCTCCATGAGTGCTTCTTCAATATTAAGAGCTAAGCAGATAATTATAAATAAATAATACGTAACAAGAGCCGCCCTATTGCATATAAGACAATAGGCGGCTCTTGACTTATTGGTAACTTTCTATATAATTTTTCGTATATAATAATAAACATACATGAATTAACATATTAAAGGTGGGGATTTAATAATGGAGGAGGATCTTAAACTAGTTTTAGAAATACTAAAAGGCAATATTGACAGCTTTAACATATTAGTTAATAAATATGAGCTAAGTATACTGCGATTTGTATATAACACTGTAAAAGATAAGGAAGCTGCAGAAGATATAACTCAGGAAGTTTTTATTACAGTTTATAATAAATTATATACCTTTAATAAAGAATATAAATTCTCGAACTGGCTTTATCAAATTGCTAGAAATAAATGCATTGATTACATAAGAAAGTATAAAAGAGTATATGAAGCAAATGTTGAAGAGGTGGGAGAAATGGTATCTAAAGAGATATCCCCAGAACAAAGTACAGAATTTAAAGAAGTTAAGAAATTAGTGGAGGGTTTTATAGAGACCTTAAGCGATACAGATAAGCAGATTATTTTGCTTAGGTACTCAGACGAAAACATGACCTTTTCAGATATTGCAGAGGTACTTAGGCTTGGGGAGTCTGTTGTGAAAAAAAGGTATTATAAGACTAGGGAGAGATTTAGAGAATATAGAATCATAAAGGAAATGGGGTGTAGATAATGGATTGCAATATATTTAAGAAAAGAATCAACGATATGCTTGAAGATAATTTATCCTACGACCTCAGAAAGGCTATGCTTGAACATGCAGAGAGCTGTAATAACTGCAGTACCTTATTTAAGGAAGAGCTGGAGATGGACGATATATTTAAGGCAGGCTTAGTAGTAGAAATGCAAAATTTTAGAAGCTTAAGGAGTGATATTATGAAAAACATCGATAAAAATAAATATGGTACAGGTTCTGGTAAAAAGTTAATTAGGCATTTTAAAAGTCATATTACAACCTATAGCTCTTTAATAGCCATTGTAGCAGTTTTTGCCTTCCTAATTCCCTATGTTAAAACCCATGGACTTTTAGGCGTAAACAAAACAGCTAGTATGGCTCCACAAAATCAAGTAATGTCAACAAAAGAGGCGGCAAGCAGCAGTACCGCAGATAAGTCACAAACCGATAATTCCCAAAAATATGATCAAAAATCCGGCAGTGCTTTGAAAGTTAATTCCTATATGCCGCAATTTGAAAAGAAACAATTAAGTAAAGACTTTACTGTAAAATTTAATACTCCATGGGAAACATCTGTAAGTAATAAGTTTAGTGCAACTGTTGAAGGTAAGGGCACTGAAGCTATAGAAGAAGGTATTGCAAGCATTATAGTAAAAAATTCAAGCAGTAAAGATCAGTGGAGCTTTAGCCTAATTAATAATGATAAGCAATATACGCCTAAAGCAGTTAAATGGATTGATGATGAAAATCTTTTAGTAATTGTAGGACATGGCCAAGGCATGGTTGATCTTGGCGGAGAATTATATATTCTTAATGTAAATACTGGACATATTGCAAAGGCTGATCCACAAAATACAGCAAAATTAAATACACTATCTCAAATTACTAAAATTAAATCAGTTAAAGCCATTAATGCAAATACTCTAAGTATTAATACTGAGGTTCTTGTATATGAAGATAATACGATGAATAAGAATCACAGCGAAAATAGAACTATAACCTCACCCTTTGGTGAAATTGTTAATACAATTAAGTAATTCAAAATTAAAAGCAGGATAATTCTCCTGCTTCTTTTACTGTTCTTGAAGTTATATTATAATAAGTAGTATGAAAGATAAATGGTTAAATATGTATTTATAATATGAGGTAGCTGCATGAATAATTCAATTGAACTATATAATAAAGCTGTAAGATTTTACAACGAAGGGTATATTGATAAAGCACTTGAATATTGTGAAAAAAGTATATCAAGTAATTTAAAAAATACAGCTGCTATAAATCTTAAAGGATTGCTGTATTATTTTAAGGGCGACCTAGATTCCGCTGAGGCCCTATGGAAGATGAACTTTCAGGTAAACAGAGACTTGGTATCAAAAAAATATTTAGAGGATATTAGAAATGATAGAGATAAGCTCCTTATTTATAAGGAAGCTTTAGCAACTATAAATGAATTAAGGCTTAAAGAAGCAGTAAATTTGCTAAAGAAATGCAAAGAGAGTGATTTTAATTGTATTAATGTAAAAAATTCTTTAACTATTTGTTATATAAAGCAAGGGGATTATAATGCTGCAGTTAAATTCATTGAGGAAGTACTTAAAATTGACAGGAAAAATGATATTGCGATAAAAAATAAAAAAGAACTTATAAGTTTAGGTATAGTGAAGAAAAAATTAAAATTTAAGTATATTGCTATACCAATTGCATGTATAATCATAGGTTTGGCTTTAGGTTTTGTAGTCAAAAATATAAACAAGGCAATAGCAGCCAAAAACAACATAAGTGAACAAGCTAAAATATCTGCAGGTAAAAACAATACAAATGAACCTGCCAAAGCTCCTACAGTTAGTAGTACTAATGCTGCAAATGATACAATAGCAGCAAATGAAAATACTAAAACTGTAAATGAAAATATATTTAAAAGTGAAGAGTTTAAAAGTGCTGTAACTAATCAAGACTATGAAAAACTGTACAGCATGGCAAATGAGTGGAAGGACAAAGAATTAAATATAAATGATAAGACCTTGCTTCAAAAAGGTATAGAACTACTACAAAGCAGCGGTATAGAATATTTTTATGGTAAAGGCAGACAAGCATTAACGTCAAAGGATTACAAAACTTCCGAAAAATATTTTACTATGGCTTGTGATTATGGGAAAGAATATTATCTATATCAGGATATACTATATATGTTAGGCTTCAGCTTTAAAAATGATAATCAAATTGATAAGTGCATAAAATATTATGAAGAATATGATAGTAAGTTTTCTAATGGCACCTATGAGCAAACAGTTTTGTATGATATGAGTTTAATTTATAAATCTGTAGATGTAAAATTAGCTAAAAATTATGCTTCAAGACTTACTAAGCAGTATCCTAAGTCTATTTATAATAATAGTGTAATAAATAATATTTTAGCTAAATAACGTTACAATGCTACACTTGATATATTAATTATAATAATATATAATATTAATATAATAAAATACCATCTAGGGGTATGTAAAGAGGTTAGAGTCTAAATGGACTTTTACGAGTAATTTGCGAGCGGAAGCGAGTAATCTTAAATTACTCAGTGTGACCACTAAAAGGAGGAAATAAAATGATTAAAGAAATAATGGATAATAATTTTGAAGATGAAGTAATGAAAGGCAATGAAGCTGTAGTTGTTGATTTTTGGGCTCCTTGGTGCGGACCTTGCAAAATGCTTGGACCAGTTTTAGAAGAACTAGAAAAGGACTATAACGGAAAAGTAAAGTTTGTAAAGGTTAATGTTGATAATAATCCAGTAGTATCACAAAAGTATAGGGTATCAAGTATACCAACAGTCATGGTGTTTAAGAATGGGTCTACTGTAGATACAATGGTTGGTTTTAGACCAAAGATAGCTGTTAAGGATTTAATTGAAAAGCATATTTAAGTTAAAGCTGCTTTAAGGCTGATAGGGGTGAAGGGTGTGTCGCAAAGATATGATATAGCAATTGTGGGCAGTGGACCAGCTGGGTTATCTGCTGCTGTGAATGCTAAAATAAGAAATAAAAATATCATTGTTTTTGGAAGCAAGGATTTAAGTGCAAAGCTAACAATTGCTCCAAAGATTAATAACTACTTAGGGCTTCCTAATATAAGCGGCAGGGAATTAAAACATGAATTTGAAAAACACATTAAAGCTATGAACATCCATATAACTTATGAAAGAATCAATTCTATTTACGCAATGGGAGACTATTTTGCTTTAATGGTTAATGAGAAACTTTACGAAGCAAAAACAGTAATATTGGCAACTGGAGTTGAATACACAAAAGCCTTAAAGGGAGAAGAAAAATTTTTGGGCAAAGGTGTAGGCTATTGCGCTACCTGTGATGCACCCCTATATAAGGGTAAAATAGTAACTATCATAGGCTATAATAAAGATGCTGAAGAAGATGCTAATTATGTTAGTGAACTTGCTGCAAAAACCTATTATGTTCCAATGTATAAGAATGTGGGAAATCTAAAGGATATTATAGAAATTGTAGTTGATAGACCTATAGAAATAGCAGGAGATGATTTGGCTCACAGCTTATTACTTAAAAATAAGATTATAAAAACTGATGGTATCTTTATCTTAAAGGACAGTGTTCCGCCTGGGCAATTGGTTCCAGGTCTTACTATTGAAGAAGGTCATATAAAAGTAAATAGAAGCATGTTAACAAACATTGAAGGCTTATATGCAGCTGGTGATTGTATTGGAAAACCTTATCAATATATTAAGGCTGCAGGGGAAGGACAGGTTGCGGCATTAAACGCAGTTTCATACCTTGATAGTAAATAAATTTCACATAAAAGAACTCCTCAAAATTATTTGAGGAGTTCTTTTATGCCTATTTAATTTTTAAAAATTATTGATTAACTACGAAAAAAACATGGTTTCCTATAGGTTTTACATTAGCTTTTTCTATGTTCTTCATCCAATATGAAGTTGCAATTTTAGGATTATAGAAGAAAACTGCTTTATTTGTAGGATCTTTACCACTTAAAGCTTCTAATACTGCATCATAACTTGCTTTATCTGGTATGACATCTATTCGACCATTAACTAAACAAGAAAAGGCGTTTTTTTGCTTTATTACACCTTCAATAGATTTTGGAAAGCCTGGGCTTTGCAATCTGTTTAGTATAACAGAGGCAACAGCAACCTTTCCTTCATAGGGCTCAGACCTGCTTTCAGCATAAACTATTTGAGCCATTAAATAAACGTCGCTTTCTGTTACATAAATAGACTTTTGGTTATAGTTTAAAACTTGTATTGCGTCTATCTGCTCCTTGTATAAATCACAATCTAATTCACTAGCTGCTTTTACATTGGACAATGGTATAAATAAAAAGAAACATAAAAATAAAAATACTAAAGTGTATTTTTTCATTACAATCCTCCTTTTGCCTACGGGGTTAGCTGACGGGTTCGGTAAAGGCATAACCTACGAAATAACGATTCACCCCAAAAAAGTGGTTTCCCCGTGTTTTAAAATAAAAATAAAACTTAGGCTAATGATATTATTCCTCTATTTTTAAAAAAAATACAATATTTAAATAAAAAAATGACATACCATAAAAGGTATGCCAATATTGGTAATTTTAAGACTGTAATAAGTTTTTAAAATCAGTGTATGCTTTTAAAAAGTCACTATAATCCTTTATTACATTATTATATTTAGAAGTTGGTGATGCATATAATTCAGTAATTCTACTGCTGGTTAAATTGGCTTGGGAAAGTTTTTCATTATTTATAGAGTATAAAAGGCTTTCCATATAATTGTTGTATTCGTCTATACTTGTATTAAATGCCTTGTAACAGGTTATGGCCTTAGAAGGCACAGTTATATTTGAGAACTCCTGAGAAAGTTTGTCTAAGTTTGTTTTGTTATTATTAATATCAGAAATAACTGAATCAAAGTTTGAATTATTGGCCCTTGCAGCTATTATCTTATCTGAAAAATCAATTTTAATAGGTAAAAACTTTGCTATTATACCTTCCATGCTATCAACAAAGTCTAAATTCTGTTTTTGAATAATTTCATTATCTCTTTTAAGCCTTACTAGTTCGTTAACGTAGCTAGAGGTATTAACCACTAGAGTGCTTAGCTTATTATTAACTAAAGGTTTTATAGCTTTTAGCTTTATAAGGGAGTAGTATTTATTACAATCATCTTTGTATTTATTTAAATCGGCTCCTGCCTTATCTAAGTCATTTCCGTTAGGATTACTTAAAATTAAGTTAATCTGCTTGAAAATAAGTATATTTTTATCTATACCATTAAGTAGGTTATCATGATCTGCTTTATATTTCTCAACTGGAATAATTCCTTGAAGGCTATCCTTAATTTTCGACAAATTATCTATTTTTGCAGGTAGGTCTTTTCTAATTTTATCAGGATCAATAGTTTGTCCAACAATAAATGCTTCCGTGCTTGTGTTTTCTTGATTTATCTGATCCACGTAAGACTTAACAGCTTTTTCGTAAGTATTTAGGGACTTTCCAATTGAAAGATAATATGTGCCATAAAAGACCATGGATACTATTAATGCAAAGGCTAAAACTGACAAAATAATAATTAAATTTTTGTTTTTCTTTCGCTTCAATTTTGTGACCTCCTCTATGTTCCTAAGTAATGGCTTATAAATTATTTATACTATATTATTCTAGCATTCATATTAAAATTCCTTCTATGTTTAATTTTATTATAAATATATTTAATTTTATAATTCTGCGTATACTACTACAGCGTTTATTAGTGTATAATTGTATATATATATTGAAAAGAACAGGAGGGCGAAATCACTTGACAGAATTTTTTAAGATTATTTTTAACAGTATAAAGACAATAAGTCCATTTAACATTTTGGATATTATAGTGGTTTCCTATATATTTTATAAGGCTTATATGTTGATTAAAGAGACAAGGGCCGTCCAGCTACTAAAAGGAATTCTGCTAATTTTACTTTTACTTCCTATTAGTTCTTTTCTGCAGCTAAATATGCTTAACTGGATTTTAAGCAAAACCATAACTATAGGTGTACTTTCTATGATAATTATTTTTCAGCCTGAAATTAGAAGAGGTTTAGAGCACCTAGGAAGAAGTGCCTTTAATGATAGACATATATTAGAAGATGAAGAAATAATGGAGAAGGTAGTAGGCGAAGTAGTTGACGCTGTTGAGAATTTATCTAAATCTAAGACAGGGGCTCTTATTATAATTGAAAATCGTACTGGACTTGGTGATGTTATAGCAACGGGTACTAAACTTGATGCCATAGTTTCTTCAGCACTTTTAGAAAACATATTTGTTGTAAATACACCACTCCATGATGGAGCTACAATAATACGAAATGATAAGATTATCGCCTCTGGCTGTTTTCTTCCATTAACTAATAATGATGAGATTAGTAAAGCCCTTGGAACAAGACATAGAGCTGGACTAGGGATATCGGAGAATTCGGATGCGCTAACCATAATTGTATCTGAAGAAACTGGAAACATATCACTTGCGGTAAATGGTAAATTAACAAGAAATTATACAAAGGATAGGCTTAAAGATATTCTTGTAAGAATATTAAAAAGCAGGCAAAAAAAGAAATTAACCTTGAGAGAGAGGGTGAGGTTATGGAGCAAAAAAATACTTGGTTAATTAAAATATGCTGTATTATAGCGGCTTTTGCCCTTTGGCTTTACGTGACTAATGTTGAAAACAATAACAACTCTCAACCAATTTCTGTACCTGTAACTTTAGTAGGACAAGAAAACGTAACCTCACAAAAGCTTCAAATTCTTCCACCTTCTCAGCCCTATACTGTAACGTTGCACGTGAGAGGATCTCTATCAGATATAGCAATAGGCAAGGAACAATTTAAGGTAGTAGCAGATTTAAGTGAATTTCAATTTTCAAAGGGTACAAAAAATATACCTGTAAGGATTGAAAGGCAGCCGACTAACGTGTCAGTTTTAAATAGTGAAAGCTTATATGTAACTGTAAGCTTTGATACACTAGTAGAAAAAACATTACCTGTAAAGATAAATATTAATGGGAAGGTTAAAGATGGATACTATGCCCCTCAAAACTACTATATTAATCCAACTGATGTAGTTGTAAGCGGTGCTGCAAAGTATGTAGAACAAGTTAATAGTGTAGAAACAACTGTTGATTTAAAGTCTGCAGAAAAGGACTTAGGTTTTAAGCTTCCGCTTAAAGCTTTAGATGCCTCTGGGAAGGAAGTTAAAAATGTTGATATTAATCCTTCATATGTTGATGTTTCTATAGCCGTAAAAAAGATAAAGACTGTGAACATAAACGTAAAGACGAAGGGCAGCGTAAGTGGTGATTTAGCATTAAAATCTCTGCAGCTAGTACCTGATAAGATAGATATTGCCGGAGGAGATAATATTAATGATATTACTTCACTTGATACTGAGCCAATAGATTTAAGCACACTTACTCCAAATAAAACAGTAGTACTTAAGATTATTGTTCCAGATGGTGTGATTTTAACAAATAGTGATGGTACAGTAAAGGTAAAAGCCATAATGGATAAAATAATTCAAAAGAATTTTTCCTTAGATATAGGAATTAAAAATCTTAATGACTCTTATACTGCAGCTTTAAATAATCAAAGTGTTTCCTTAATTATCTCGGGACCTGAAAGTAAGGTAAATGCCCTTACTAATGCAGATTTTAATTGTTATATTGATTTAAATTCAATTGTAACTGAAGGGGAACACACTGTACCAGTTAGTCTAACAATTCCTGATGGAATTACAAAAATATCACAAAATCCGCAAAGTATAATTGCAAGTGTAAAGAAAAAGGCTTCACAAACTACAACTGGAAGTGGAGGACAATAATAGATGCCCATAAGAGTAAACAATATAATACTTGACATAGAGGAAGATAAAAATATATTAGAAGAAAAAGTTTTGAAAAAGCTGAGACTCACAAAGTCTCAGCTTAAATCAATTAAGGTCTTAAGAGAAAGTATTGATGCAAGAAAAAAGGATGATGTGAAATTTAATTACACATTAGAAGTTACTACAGAAAATGAGAAAGCACTTCTTGCAAAACTTAAAGATAAGGATTTAAAGCTTGAGACTATAAAATATACGGATGAAGTAATTTTTGGCACAAGAAAAATGAGAAACAGGCCAATAGTAGTTGGTATGGGACCGGCAGGTATATTTGCCGGCCTTTTATTAGCTAGAAAGGGATATAAGCCAATTATTATAGAAAGAGGACAAAAGGTAGAAGAAAGAACTATAAGCGTAAATAAGTTTTGGAGTACAGGTAAGCTTAATAAAGAAACCAATGTTCAATTTGGGGAAGGTGGAGCCGGTACCTTTTCAGACGGGAAATTAACAACAAGAATAAAGGATAATCGATGTGATTATGTACTAGAAGCCTTTGTTAAAGCTGGGGCACCCGAGGAAATACTTTACTTAAGCAAGCCCCATGTTGGGACAGATATTTTAAAGACCGTAGTAAGGAATATTAGAGAAGAGATTATAGAGCTTGGTGGGGAAGTAAGATTTAACAGTAAATTAGAGGATATAATCACTAAAAATGGCTATATTTGTGAAGCTATAGTTAATGGTGAAGGAATTCCCTGTGAAAACTTAGTACTGGCAATAGGACATAGCTCTAGGGATACCTATGAGATGCTGCAAAAGAATAATTTAAAGCTAACACCTAAACCTTTTGCTATTGGAGTTAGAATTGAACATCTTCAAAGCCTAATTGATGAAGCCCAATATGGCAGGTTTGCAGGGCATGAAAGATTAAAGGCTGCAGATTATAGACTTAGCTATTCCTCTAATAAATTAAATAGATCAATTTACAGCTTCTGTATGTGTCCTGGAGGAGAAGTAGTGGCAGCTGCTTCTGAGGAAAACAGATTAGTCACTAATGGTATGAGTTTTTATAGAAGAGATAAGGCAAATGCAAATTCAGCATTGGTAGTAAATGTAACACCTGAGGATTTTAAATCAGAAAGTCCTTTAAGCGGTATGGCATTTCAAAGGCATTACGAAGAATTAGCTTATAAATTAGGTGGAGGAAATTATACAGCTCCTATTCAATTAGTAGGTGACTTTTTAAAGGATAGACCCAGCAGTACAATAGGAAAAGTCCTTCCTAGCTATAAACCTGGTTGTGAGTTTCGGGAATTAAAAAACTGTCTCCCTGGATTTGTTACTGATGCTTTAAAGGAAGGATTAATAAATTTTGATAAAAAAATTAGAGGCTATGCTTCTGAAGATGCAGTTATGACTGGGATTGAAACAAGAACCTCTGCACCAGTTAGAATAGAAAGGAATGAAAACTTGCAGGTAAATAGAGCTTTAGGCCTATACCCAGCTGGAGAAGGTGCAGGTTATGCCGGTGGAATCATATCTGCTGCTGTAGATGGACTAAAGACAGCTGAGTCAATTATGAAGGAATGGGCACCTATAGAATAATTTTTTGAAGGCTTGAATTTCATTTATAATCTGATAAAATGGAATTATGGGGAAAATATTTATATTCTGAAAATAACGAACTTTTCAATGGGGGAAATTTATGAATAAAGAGGGGCTTATTCTTGTTATTAATCCAGGGTCTACTTCCACAAAAATAGCTTTATATTCAAAGGACACCAATCTATTAAATTCAAACTTAATTCATCCTCTAGAGGAAATTAAAAAGTTTGATAGAATTTATGACCAAAAAGAGATGAGGGTAAATATTATATTAGATTGGTTAAAGGAAAATAAAGTGGATTTTACCAAGCTTAATGCAGTAGTAGGCAGAGGCGGACTTTTAAAATCTATGCCTGGTGGAACCTACAATGTTACAGAGGAAATGTTAAAGGATTTAAAGATGGGCATACAAGGAGAACATGCCTCTAACTTAGGAGGTATAATTGCCTATGAGATAGCTAATATGGCAAAGGTTCCAGCCTTTATAGTGGATCCGGTAGCAGTAGATGAATTTGAAGAGGTTGCTAGAATTTCTGGCCACCCTTGTTTACCTCGAAGATCCCTTGTTCATGCTCTTAATATAAAAGCAGTAACAAGAAGGGTGTGTAATAAATTAGGGAAAAGCTTTGATAACAGTTCTTTTGTAGTTGTTCATTTAGGCGGTGGAATATCAATAGCACCAATAAAAAATGGAAGAATAATCGATGTGAATAATGCAAATGAAGATGGTCCTTTTTCGCCTGAAAGAGCTGGAGGCTTACCAGTAGGTGAAGTAGCCAAATTAGCATTTAGCGGTAAATACACTTACAAGGAACTGAAAAAGAAAATAGTAAGTGAAGCTGGTTTTATAGCTTATTTAGGGACAAATGACGGTAGAGAAGTAAATAGAAGAATAGATGAAGGAGACAAGAAGGCAGAACTTATTTTAAAAGCTCTTGCCTATCAAATTTCAAAGGAAATAGGTGCCTATGCAACAGCTCTATATGGGGAAATAGATGCAGTGATTATTACCGGAGGACTGGCTAACAATAAAAGATTAATGGACTTAATAGAAGAAATGGTAAGCTTTATAGCACCTGTAGAATACGTTCCTGGAGAGGATGAAATGACAGCTCTTTATGAAGGAGCCTTAAGAGTTTTAATGGGTCAGGAAAAAGCTAAAATATACGAAGACGAAGTTTATATAGATAGACAGCTTTAACTTAAGTTATCAGAATATTAAAAAACGAGGGAAAATTATCTACTTTCAAACTTGAATAAATTAATATATTTATATTTTTATAATTTTATTTAAAGATAGGGGGAAGAACAAATGAGTAATTGTTTCGCAGAAATACTAGATAAAGTAAAAAATAACAGCCGTAAAACTATTGCTGTAGCAGCAGCGCAAGATGAGCCTGTTTTAGAAGCAATAAGAGATGCGAAAAACTTAGGACTTATTAATGCTATATTAGTAGGAGATAAAAATAAAATAATTGAAATTGCAAAATCTATAGATTTAGATGTAAACGATTTAGAAATTATTCATGAGCCAGATAATAACAAAGCAGCTCTTAAGGCTGTAGAATTAGTTTCCACGGGAAAAGCTCAAATGGTAATGAAAGGACTTCTTGACACTGCAACTATTCTAAGAGCTGTATTAAATAAAGAAATTGGTCTTAGGACTGGAAGATTAATGTCACATGTAGCAGTATTCGAAATACCAGGCTATGATAGGCTTATATTTATAACTGATGCAGCACTTAATATGTATCCAGATCTAAAAGCAAAAATAGATATATTAAATAATGCAGTAACTGTAGCAAAGGCTGCAGGAGTAGAAATTCCAAAAGTTGCACCAATATGTGCAGTTGAGGTTGTTAATCCTGATATGGCAGCCACTATTGATGCTTCTATACTTTCTAAAATGAATGAAAGAGGACAAATAAAGGGCTGCATAGTGGACGGGCCTTTAGCGGTAGACAACGCCTTGTCAGAAGAGGCTGCAAAACATAAGAAAATTGTAAGTAAAGTTGCTGGAAAAGCGGATATCTTATTACTTCCTAATATTGAGGCTGGTAATGTAATGTATAAGACTTTAACTTACACTACAAGTTCTAAAAGCGGTGGAATAATTGTAGGTGCTGCTGCACCTGTAGTATTAACATCAAGAGCAGACAGCCCAGAATCAAAGTTAAATGCAATTGCTCTTGCTGCATTAGTTTCAGAAATATAGGGGGATAAATATGTCTTTCAAATTACTTATAATTAATCCAGGTTCAACCTCAACAAAAATTGGTGTATATGAGGATGAAACACCATTATTAATCGAAACCTTAAGACATTCTACTGAAGAAATTGGAAAGTATAATAGTATATATGAACAGCTAGAATTTAGAAAAGCTATTATATTAGACATACTAAGAGAAAAATCCTTCGATGTATCTTCTTTAGATGCGGTAATCGGGCGAGGAGGGCTATTAAAGCCAATTGAAGGAGGAACTTATAAGGTTAATGATGCTATGCTCAAAGATTTAAAAGTTGGTTTCTTAGGTCAGCATGCCTCAAACCTTGGGGGAATTTTAGCAAATGAGATAGCAAAAGAGCACAATATACCTGCTTTTATAGTGGATCCTGTTGTAGTTGATGAACTTCAGGAAGTTGCTCGAGTTTCAGGAATTCCCGAAATACAAAGAGTAAGTATTTTTCATGCATTGAATCAAAAGGCTATAGCAAAGAGATACGCTAAAGATGTTAATAAAAAATATGAAGACATAAACATTATAGTTGCACATCTAGGAGGCGGCATCTCTGTTGGAGCTCATAAAAATGGTAGAGTAGTGGATGTAAACAATGCCTTAGATGGGGAAGGCCCATTTTCTCCGGAACGTTCAGGGAGTCTTCCTGTTGGAGATTTAATTAAGTTGTGTTATAGTTCTAAATATACCTATGAAGAAATAAAAAAAATAATAAATGGTAAAGGCGGTTTTGTTGCTCATCTTAATACAAATGATGCTAGAGCTGTAGCAAAAGCTATGAATGAGGGAGACAAGAAGGCAGAATTAATTTTAAAGGCTATGGCTTACCAAGTAGCTAAAGAAATTGGGAAATGTGCTGCAGTACTTTGTGGAAAGGTAGAAACTATCATTCTAACCGGGGGAATTGCCTATGGTAAGGAAATAGTTGGGCTCATAACAGAACGAGTGAAATTTATTGCACCTGTTATTGTTTACCCTGGAGAGGATGAGCTTTTAGCACTAGCTCAAGGTGGAATTAGAGTTTTAAATGGAGAAGAAAAAGCAAAAGACTACAATTAATCTATGAAGTGAGGTGTTTTATGAGCAGAATTAGAATTTTCACTGGGCATTTTGGAAGTGGTAAAACAGAAATAGCTATAAATTATGCAATCAATTTAGCAAAGCAGGGTAAAAAGGTAGCAATTGCAGACATAGATATCGTTAATCCCTACTTTTGTGTAAGGGATATCAGTGAATATTTAAATAGTGAATATGGAATAAGGGTAATATCCTCAAATCCCCATTATTCAAATGCAGAGCTTGCCGTTGTACCTGCAGAAATCATATCAGCCTTTAATGATAAATCCTATGAGGTTATCATGGACATAGGCGGAGATGATATGGGTGCTGTTGTTCTTGGACAATATAGCAGATTTTTTAAGGATGAGCCCTATGATATGTATTTTGTAATTAATAATAACAGACCTCAAACTTCAAATGTAGAAGACACTGAAGAATATATTAATGCTATACAATATACTTCTAGACTTAAAGTGACACATTTAATATCAAACACCAATTTATCCTATGAAACAGCTTTAGAGGATATATTAAAGGGGGATAAGGAGGTTAGTGAGCTTTCAGAAAAACTCACAATTCCTTATAAATATACAGTTTGCAGAAGAGATTTTGCAGAAGAAATTAAAAATAAAGTGCAGGGGGAAATTTTACCGATTGACATTTATATGAAACCACCATGGAGGTAAATACAATTAAAAGGATGGAGGGAAGATTATGCCACGAGTTACTTTTAACGAAGAGAGATGTAAAGGCTGCGGTAATTGTATTGCAGTTTGTCCAACAAAAATTATAGCTTTTTCATCAAAATTAAATGTTAAGGGTTATCATCCAGCAGAGGTTACAGAGGATAAAATGAGTAAATGCATAGGCTGTATTTCTTGTGCTAGAATGTGTCCAGACTGCGTTATAGTTGTTGAAAAATAAGGGAGGGTTCATAATGAGTGAAAAGGTATTAATGAAGGGAAATGAGGCTATAGGCGAAGCAGCTATTAGAGCTAACTGCCAATGCTTCTTTGGTTACCCTATTACACCGCAAACTGAAGTAGCTGCATATATGTCAAAGATGATGCCTAAGCTTGGGAGAGTTTTTGTACAGGCTGAAAGCGAAGTAGCTGCAATTAATATGGTTTATGGTGCAGCTGGGAGTGGAGTTAGAGTGCTAACTTCTTCATCAAGCCCAGGAATAAGCTTAAAGGCAGAGGGTATATCTTATATAGCAGGTGCTGAACTTCCCTGTGTTATTATAAATATTGTTAGAGGTGGTCCAGGACTTGGAGGAATTCAGCCTGCTCAATCTGACTATTTTCAAGCTACAAAAGGAGGCGGACATGGCGATTACCAAATGCCTGTATATGCTCCGGCTTCAATTCAAGAAATGGTGGATTTAGTTCAAGAAGCTTTTGATGTTGCCGATATGTACAGAACTCCCTGTATGGTTATGGGAGATGGAATGCTTGGACAAATGATGGAACCAGTTGAATTCAAAGAAAGATCAAAGAGAGAACTTCCTAATAAAGATTGGGCTGCTAATGGTTTAAAGGGAAGAAAGACTCATAATGTTATAAATTCATTATATTTAGATCCAGAATCCTTAGAAAATCACAATATTAAGCTTAAGGCTAAATATGATGATATTAAAAAGAATGAAACTAGATATGAATTATACAATTGCAATGAAGATTGCGATTTAATTATAGTTGCCTATGGTACAACTTCAAGAATATGCAAGAATGTTATTAAGATGGCTAAGGAATGCAACATAAAGCTTGGTCTTATTAGACCAATAACACTATGGCCATTCCCAGTAGAAGCTTTTGAAAAAACAATAAACAATACAAAGCATGGATATATCTCTGTAGAAATGAGTATGGGACAAATGGTTGAGGATGTTAAACTTTCAGTTAACGGAAGAAAACCAGTTCATTTCTACGGAAGATCAGGTGGAATGGTTCCACATCCTGAGGAAATATTAAATAAAGTAAAAGAAATTGTAGGCTTTAAAGAAGCAAGCGAAGAAGTAGCAGGAGGTAGAGAATAATGGCAATAGTATTTCAACCACCTAAGGCTCTATTAGATGTACCTACTCATTACTGTCCTGGATGTACTCATGGGGTAATCCATAGACTTATTGCTGAAGTTATAGATGAATTAGATATATTAGATAAAACTATTGGCGTTGCACCAGTAG
The DNA here is from genome assembly GCF_045310675.1 of Candidatus Clostridium stratigraminis. Taxonomy (NCBI): domain Bacteria; kingdom Bacillati; phylum Bacillota; class Clostridia; order Eubacteriales; family Clostridiaceae; genus Clostridium; species Candidatus Clostridium stratigraminis. The sequence continues at coordinate 69,458 of NZ_JBJHZZ010000007.1, read as the reverse complement.
GATGCTCAGTTTTAGCCTATGACTATTTTGCCTGTGATATGTTCGAAGCAGCACATGGAAGAGCACCAGCAGTAGCAACAGGGATAAAAAGATCACATCCTGATAGCGTAGTATTTACCTATCAAGGTGATGGAGATTTAGCTGCAATTGGAACAGCTGAAATTGTTCATGCAGCAACAAGAGGAGAAAATATAGTTTCTATATTTGTGAATAATTGCATATACGGAATGACAGGAGGGCAAATGGCTCCTACAACTCTTCCAGGGCAAGTTACTGAAACAACGCCTTATGGAAGAGATGTTAAAACAGCTGGCCATCCAATTAGAGTTTCAGAGATGATAGCTACCTTAGATGGAGCTGCTTATATTGAAAGGGTATCTGTTGACAGTGTACCAAATGTTATAAAAGCAAAAAAGGCTATAAAAAAGGCATTTGAAAACCAATTAGCTGGGAAGGGTTTCTCCATGGTAGAGGTTTTATCAATTTGTCCAACTAACTGGGGTTTATCAACTTCAGAGTCCTTTAAATGGCTAAGAGAAAATATGATACCTTATTATCCATTAGGTGTTAAAAAAGATACCACTGGAACAGAGGGGGTAAAATAAAATGGCAGCACAAGAAATTTTATTTGCAGGCTTTGGAGGCCAAGGTATTCTTTCAATGGGAAAGTTCTTAGCTTATGCTGGAATGGATGCTGGACTTAATGTTTCCTGGTTACCTTCTTATGGCCCAGAAATGAGAGGAGGTACTGCTAACTGTTCAGTAATTCTTACTGAAGAGGCTGTTGGTTCACCAATAGTAAATGAAGCTACTACCTTGGTTGTAATGAATAGACCTTCCTTAGATAAATTTGAAAATGCTATTAAAGCAAATGGTTTATTAATAGTGGATAGTGACCTTGTAAGCAGGGTTCCAGAGAGAAAGGACTTAGAGGTAATAAGCATCCCGGCTCAATCAATTGCAGAGGAAATAGGGAGTAAGACTATTGCAAATATGGTACTTCTAGGAGCCCTAGTTGCTAAAACTGGAATAGTTTCAATGGAGGATTTACTTAAGGCACTAAAGGATCATGGTAAAGAAAAATTCTATGAGTCAAATAAAAAAGCATTAGAAAAAGGTGCGCAGTACGTTGCTTAATTTTATTGGCAAACTATAAATTAAATGTTAGTTTTAACAAGGTGCTTTACTATGTAGTAACCACCTTGTTTTTATTTAATAAGAAAAGTATCAAAAAAAAGAATATTATAATAGAAGAATTGAGACATATACACTTAATGAAAAATGAATTTGTATATCAATAATTAATTATGAAAAATGGAGTGAATGTTATGATAAATTATAAAAGATGCAGTGAGGTTGATTTACAAAAGGTATATGATGCCTTTAGTATAGGTTTTTCTGACTATATTATTAAAATTGAAATGCCAATGGACGTATTTATAGAAAGGTTTTTTGGTGCTGAGGGAAATAGCCTAGAAACTTCATTTATAGCTTTAGATAATGAAAGACCTATAGGTTTGGTACTTGGCGGAGTAAAGGTCTATGAGGGCATCAAAACTATGAGATGCGGAACAATGGCTATTGACCCAAGTTATAGAGGGCTAGGGGTAAGCAAAGAACTTATGAGACTTCATAGAAAAGAGGCAATTAAAAAAGAGTGTAAGCAACTATTTTTAGAGGTAATTGTGGGAAATGACAGAGCTATAAATTTTTATAAAAAAACAGGCTATGAAAAAATATATGATCTATATTATTTCAGTACAGATAATTTAAATATAATTGAGCAAAAGTTTAATAGTGAAGTTGACATTAAAGAAATTAATTTTCAGGAATTAAAGAGTTTCTCGGAAAAAAGTATAGATGTACATATAAATTGGCAAAATGCTATGGATTATATTGAAAAGTTAAAAGGACAGAAAAATTACGGGGTTTATTTTAATAATGAGCTTGTTGCAGTTATTAGTGCTAATATAAATTCAAAAATTAATTATATTTATGTTGCTAAAAAGTATAGAGGAAAGAATATAGCAGCATCACTTATTAGGCATGCAATTATGGAGCTAAATTTAAGTAAGCTTAGTATTGGTTTACCAAATAATGCATCAATAATTGGCTTCTTAAAGAAAATAGGATTTTCTAGGGATAATATATCCCAGTATGAAATGTATTGTAACCTTTAAAATTTCTACTCTTAGTCTGTAGTAATTATTTAACATTGTAATAAAATAACAAATATAATATAATAAAATTGTATGTTTACGTAAAGACGAAAAGTGAGGTTTAATAAATGAGTAGAATGTTTGGAACTGATGGAGTAAGAGGTATAGCAAATAAAGAATTAACATCACAAATAGCCTATGATTTAGGAAGAGCAGGTGCTTATGTACTTACAGAAGGAGCTCATAAACCTAAAATAATAGTTGGAATGGATACAAGGATATCAGGAGATATGCTTGAAGCTGCCCTTGTAGCTGGAATACTCTCAGTAGGGGCAGAAGCTATTAGGCTCGGAGTTGTGCCAACACCAGCAGTAGCTTATTTAACAAGAAAATATGGAGCAGATGCAGGAGTAGTTATTTCAGCTTCTCATAATCCGGTAGAATATAATGGCATTAAGTTTTTTAATTCACAAGGATACAAGCTTTCAGATGAATTAGAGGATAGGATACAAGCAGTAATTGAAAGTAACTTTGAAGGAGTACCTTCACCCGTTGGCGGAGATCTCGGAAGAAAGAAAACAGAGGAAGCTGGCTTAGATGAATATATAGAATTTGCAAAATCCACAATTGATGTTGATTTAAAAGATATGAAAATTGCTTTAGACTGTGCTAATGGAGCTAACTATATAGCGGCAGTTGAGACCTTTAGAAGTCTTGGTGCAGAAGTTGTAGTTATTAATAATGACCCAGATGGAGTAAATATAAATAAAAATTGCGGCTCTACTCATCCTGAAGAACTTATGGAATATGTAGTAAAGAAGAGCTGTGACTTAGGACTTGCCTTTGATGGTGACGCTGATAGATGTCTTGCTATTGATGAAAAAGGAAATTTAGTTAATGGAGACTTTATGATAGCAATCTGCGGAAAATATCTTAAGGAACAGAGAAAACTTAATAAGGATGCTGTAGTTGTAACAGTAATGAGTAATTTAGGCCTTGAGATTGCCTTAAATAAAGAAGGTATTAAAACTGTTAAAACTAAGGTTGGAGACAGATATGTCCTTGAAGAAATGGTTAAGGAAGGTTATAAGCTAGGCGGAGAACAGTCTGGACATGTAATATTTCTAGATTATAATACAACTGGGGATGGACTTGTAACTGGACTTCAAATAGCATCTATAGTTAAGAAAAGTGGCAAGAAACTATCTGAACTTGCTTCTATGATGAAAGAGCTTCCACAGGTTTTAGTTAATGCTAAGATACCAAATGATAAGAAGAATATCTACGAAACTGATGAAGAAATTATAAATGAAATAAAAAGCATGGAAGAAAAGCTTCATGGCTGTGGAAGAGTTTTAATAAGACCTTCTGGAACAGAACCTCTTGTTAGAGTTATGCTAGAAGGAGAAAATCAAGAAGAAATAGATAAAATGGCACATGATTTAGCAAAAATGATTGCAGAAAAGGCTAATAGATAAAAATTATTTATTAAGTATAATAAACATTGTGATATATAATTAAAATATTAAGTATTAAAATATAAAAGACCGCAATTTGCGGTCTTTTATCATACTAGAAGCTTAATATTCTTTTAAAAAGTTATATTAATAAACCTGTAAAGGTTAAATGCTTCATACATATTATACAGGCTTAACATTAATTGCCTGATCTCCCTTTTGACCCTGAGTTAAATCAAAGCTTACTTTATCTCCTTCATTAAGTGTCTTAAAGCCGCTTGATTCAATACCTGAATAATGTACAAAAACATCCTTACCATCATCTGTTGTAATAAAACCAAAGCCCTTTTGTGAATTAAACCATTTTACTGTTCCTTGCATTTAAATAAACCTCCTAAATGTTAAAAAACTACAGTCAATATTATCTTAATAAAATATCAACATCTATAGTTTACCACTTAATCTAATATTTATTCAAATGTTTACTATTTTTCTAAAGTAAATTAATAGGTAAAAAATGAAAACAATAAAAACTATGGATATTTTACATAAAGGATATAATAATTGTTATAAAGGTTTTAATTTCCTAATAAATAGCTTAGAATATAAAGAGGTAGCCTTTAATAATGAGCTTACTACCGCAAATTCAGCTTACGGAAAGCTGCAATTTACTTAAAGGAAGGCCTATTATTAAGTAAATATATATATTTTGGAGGTAAGTAATGGAAAAATCAAAAGTGTACTTTACAGATCTTAGAACAAAACCAGGAGTAAATCTATTAGACAAGGTAGAGAAATTAGTAAAAAAAGCAGGTATGGATCAAATTGATTTTAAAAATAAATTTGTAGCTATAAAAATTCATTTTGGAGAGCCAGGAAATCTAGCTTATATAAGACCAAACTATGCTGCAAAGATAGTAAAGCTTATAAAGGATTTAGGTGGAATGCCTTTTCTTACTGATTCTAATACACTTTATTCAGGAAGAAGAGCAAATGCAGTTGAGCATTTGGAAGCTGCTTACGAAAATGGATTTAATCCCTTAGCAGTAGGCTGTCATGTAATGATTGCAGATGGTTTAAAGGGAACAGATTATAGAGAAGTTGAAATAAATAAGAAACACTGCAGGACAGCTAAAATAGGAACAGCAATTGCTGATGCAGATATAATAATATCGATGAATCACTTTAAAGGACATGAAATGACAGGTTTTGGGGGAGCCTTAAAGAATTTAGGTATGGGCTCAGGTTCTAGAGGCGGTAAGCTAGAAATGCACTCAGCTTCCAAACCTACAATTGTGGGAGAAAACTGTGTAAGCTGTGGTCAGTGTATTAAGAATTGTGCACAGGAGGCAATGGAATTTAATGAAAGAAGAAAGGCAGCTATTGATTACGATAAGTGTGTTGGATGTGGACAATGTGTTGCTGTTTGTCAATTTGATGCAGCACAAGTCATTTGGAACCAGTCTGCAGATACCGCAAATGAAAAAATAGCAGAATATACTTATGCAGTTGTGAATGATAAGCCTAATTTTCATATTAACTTTATTATGAATGTTTCACCTAACTGCGACTGCTGGGACAGCAACGATGTACCTATTGTTCCTGACCTAGGAATTATGGCTTCCTATGACCTTGTAGCCTTAGACAAGGCTTCTATTGATATGGTAAATAATGCTCCTGTAGCAAAAGGAAGTATGCTTGAGGAAAGAGTCTTTGAAAATCACGACCATGAGACAGGAGATAAAATACACCATATTCACCCAAATACAGATTGGAGAGTTGGCTTAAATTACGCAGAAAAAATTGGCCTAGGGCATCAAGACTATGAGCTTATAGTAGTGAAATAAAACTTTTTAGTTTATTTTTACTAAAGCTATTTTCATGGAAGGAAGATAAATATGCTAAATATTTTTGATTCACATGCACATTATGATGATGAAAGCTTTAATGAGGATAGGGAAACAGTAATAAAAGAATTAAAAGCTAATGGTATAGTTGGAGTGTTAAATTGCGGAGCAACACTTGAGGGAGCTAGAGCCTCAGTAAGACTTGCTAATACCTATGATTTCTTCTATGCTGCTGTAGGCATACATCCAGAAGATGCAAATTCTTTTGACGATTCAGTACTGGCTGAGCTTAGAAATATGGCGAAAAACGAGAAGGTAAGAGCTATAGGAGAAATAGGGCTAGATTATTATTATAAAGAAAACCCTCCTAGGGAGATACAGAAAAGTGTATTTAGAGCACAAATGCGGTTAGCCGGTGAATTAAAGCTTCCTGTAGTAATTCATGATAGAGATGCTCATGAGGATACCATAAACATTCTAAAGGATTATCCTGAAGTTAAAGGAGTGCTGCACTGCTTCGGAGGCAGCATAGAATTTGCAAGAGAGTGTCTAAAACTTGGGTATTATATTGGCTTTACAGGAGTTGTAACTTTTAAAAACGCAAAAAAAATTGTTGAAGTGGCTAAGGAAGTCCCCCTTGAAAGAATTCTTGTTGAAACAGATTGTCCATATATGGCTCCGGCTCCTTATAGAGGTGAGAGAAATAGATCAGATTTTATAAAGTATATAATAGAAAAGCTTTCTGAACTAAAAGGAATCTCCGAGGAAGAAATAGCTGCAGCTACAATAAATAATGTTAAGAAAATGCTTAAATTAATTTAATATGTGAATAAATAGGAAGCTACCTGCACGATTAACATAAATATCTTAATAATAATAGATAAAATAGACTAAAATTATAGTCTATTTTTATTTTTTTGATTAAAAATTAAATATTTGGCATATAATTAAATATCTTGTAAATTATTACATTAAGTATATATTGGTGCTGTCATATGAAATACCTCCTAGAAAGGCTGTGTTATTTAAACTTTGAACTCATTTTAATTTTTCCTTATGCATAGTCATGCATTTTTCAGTGAAATAACAAGCGTTAGTGGATAAAGTGCCGCTTTTGCTTAGGGAGGTAATTAGTATGGATAAGTTGAAGGCTGCTTTTAAAAGCTGCTTTACAAATGGTCCAAAGGCAATATTTATGGTAATGCTGTTTTTAATGAGCGTTACAATAGGTATAGATGCCAATAGAAAAACTATAATAGTAGCCATAGACGGTAAAGAGACAAAAATAACTACCTTTAGGAGCACCTTTGAGGATGCTTTAAAGGTAAACAACATAGTCTTAGGAGCTAAGGATAAGACAACGCCAAGTATAAACAATAAACTCCAAAAAAATGACAGAATAGACATTAAAAAAGCTGTTAATGTAACAGTAGAAGTTGATGGTGAGGAACTTAATATTAAAACAACAGAAGCTACTGCAGACAAAATGTTTAATTCAGAGGGAATAAAAATATTTGAAGAAGACAAGGTAACTCCATCAAAGGACGCAGTAGTGAAGGAAGGATTAAAATTAATAGTGACTAGGGTTGAAACAAAAATTTTAGAGGAAAAGCAGGTTTTAGATTTTGCAACTGTTGTAAAAAAAGATGAGAATGCAAAGAAAGGTTCAACCAAAGTACTTCAAGATGGTCAGGAAGGCGAGAAAGTTATTACTACAAAGTTAGTATATGAAAATGGCAAAGAAATAAAAAGAGATATTATTGATGAAACTATAACAAAACAGCCAGTTCAAAAGATAGTTGCTGTAGGTACACTTTCAACAGTAAGTTTGTCCCGCGGTGGAGATGTTATGTTTAAATCATCCTTTAGAGCCAGAGCGACAGCTTATTCTGCTGGTTTTTCAAGTACAGGCAAGAGACCTGGTGATAAGAATTATGGAAAAACCGCTTCAGGAACTATTGCAAAAAGAGACGCTAAGGGCTACAGTTCAGTTGCCGTAGACCCTCGTGTTATTCCGCTTGGAACAAAGCTTTTTATTGAAGGTTATGGGTATGCTGTAGCGGAGGACACTGGGGGTGCCATAAAAGGAAATGCTATTGATGTATTTTTTGAAACAGATAGTGAATGTTTTAATTGGGGAGTAAGAAACGTAAATGTATATATCTTGAAGTAAAAAATAGGAGCATAGGTCTCCTAATTTTTTTTGCCTTGACAATTATAAACACTTAATTCAAAATATAATAAGCATAAAAAGTACATTTAAATTTCTATAGGAGGATCCATGATTAAAGAAGTAATTGTTGTTGAAGGCAGAGATGACATAACTGCTGTTAAGAGAGCAGTAGATGCTGAAATAATTGCAGTTGGTGGTTTTGGAATAAATGCAAAAGTTATCGCTAGAATAAAAGAAGCTCAAAAAAGACAAGGGGTTATCATACTTACCGATCCAGATTATGCAGGAGATAAAATAAGAAGGATTATTGCTAAAAGAGTACAGGGTATTAAACATGCTTATATAACAAAGCAGGAAGGATTAAAAGGCGATGATATAGGTGTTGAAAATGCCTCACCAGACTCTATATTAAGAGCCCTTAACTTAGCAAAATGTGAAGTGAAAGAAAAAAGAGAGGAATTTAATATTCAAGACTTGGTATTTTTTAAACTCACAGGGGACAACAAAGCTAAGGAAAGAAGAGATGCCTTGGGCAAGGAGCTTGGTATAGGGTACTGTAACTCTAATCAATTCCTTACTAGACTTAATAACTATGGTATAACAAGAGAAGAGTTTATTGAAGCTATAAAGCGCATAAATATATAGGAGAAAAAATATGGAATTATCTACTAAGGATATAGTTAAAAAATACGGTTTTAAATTTACTAAAAGCCTTGGACAAAATTTTCTCATAGATGATAGTGTACTTATGGATATTGTAAAAGGTGCAGATGTAAATAAAGAGGATTTTATTATCGAAATTGGACCTGGAGTAGGTACTCTTACTAGAGAATTATTAAAGAAGGCTAAAAAAGTCTGCTCCATAGAATTGGATGCTGACCTTCTTCCAATACTTAATGAAGAGTTAAAGAATTTTGATAATTTTCAGCTTATCCATAAGGATGCTTTAAAAGTTAATTTTAATGAGCTTATAGGAGAAGAGAAATCTGTAAAAGTAGTGGCTAATCTGCCCTATTATGTTACAACACCCATAATAGTAAAGCTTTTAACTGAAGGTTACAATTTTAAATCCTTAACTATCATGATTCAAAAGGAAGTAGGAGAGAGAATAGCAGCAGACCCTAATACAAAAGAATATGGTGCCTTTTCTATTTTAACGCAGTATTACTGCACTGCTGAAGTTATAAGGAAGGTAACACCTGCTAGCTTTATTCCTCAGCCTAAGGTGGATTCAATAGTTGTAAAGTTAAATAAATTAGATTGTCCTAGTGTTCGGGTTAAGGATGAAAAGCTATTCTTTAGGATATCACGTGAGGCCTTTAATATGAGAAGAAAAACACTTTGGAATGCTATGAAAAATTTAGGTGTAAATAGTGAACTTATGAAAGAAGCATTTCTAAAGGCAAAGGTAGACCCTAAAAGAAGAGGGGAAACCCTTTCACTTCAGGAGTTTGCAAATTTAGCTGACGCTGTTTATGAAATAAGGCAGTGATTTTATCTTAGCTTTCTTTATTATTCTAATTACTCATTATAGATTATCCAATTAAAATAGTGAAATATTGTGTTAAAAAAACAACAGGAATAGGTCCTGTTGTTTTTTTATTATATATTTGTTCACTTTTATTATCTGCATTCATATACTATATTGAATAAATTTTTTGGAGGGACAAGAGTTGACGCAAAAAAAGAGTTACAGCAGATATTTTATTATATTACAGGAAGATGAGAAAGGCTATGCTCTAGGCTCAGATAAATTACCTTCTGGATATGCTAAGTTAGAAATAAAAAACGATAAATGTAAAATATCTTACTATGTTCAAAACTTAAAGAAAGAAAGCACACCTTATCTCATGGTTTTAATCTGCAATAAAAAAGATGTAAAGAAGATAATTAGAATTGGGGAAATGAACATAGATGAGTATGGCAGGACTGAAGTTTTTTATGAGTATCCTACAGATAATGTGGCAAACAGCAGTATTGGTGTTGATAAAGTTGTAGGAGCAGCTATTGTTAGGCTTATGAATACTAGCTTAATTTCTGTTATGAGCGGATTTACAAGTACTGACATACCTGAATGGAAGAACTTTGAAATCACAGAGGATGAAAATAAGAAAGATGAAGTATTACAGGAAGTAAGAGCAGAGGTAAAACCTATAGAACCAGTTGAGATTATAGAACCAATTGAGCGTATAGAGCCTGTTGAACCTATAGAACCAGTTGAAACTTTAAATCAAGTTGAAATAGAAAAGGAAAGAGAAAATATTTTTGAGGAATATGAAAAGAAGATTGAAGAAGCTAAGAATAACGAAGAAGAATCTTTGAGAGAGATTTTAGATTCAGAAGAAGAAATTAATACACTCCCAGAGGAGCAAGAAGAAATTGATGACGATGTTATAAATAATGCAGAAGAGGAATATCCGCTGTTAAATGAAGATGAATACTATAACAATGAGGATCTAAGACATAAAACGAAAAATCAAAAGGGGTATGAGGATAACTATTTTTCAGGGGAAGTGGGCAGTTTCTTTAGAAATCTAGTTTCAGATTTTGAAGAATTAGAAGGCTATTTTAATGAAATAAAAAGATGTAAATGGTATAAGGTACCTGTAAACGGACCAGAAGATATGCATAGCTGCAGTGATTATAGCAGACACACCATAGTATACAATCCTATGACGAATTACTACCCTTATATAGGGAAACATAAACACTATCTTATGGGATATAAATTTGATAAGGACAATAATATGAAGTATTTTATTTATGGTATTCCCGGAACTAAAGCTAGGATGGATCAGCCTTTTGGCGGGAAATCAGGCTTTGTTACTTGGGTTCCGCTAGTTCCTCACGAGGAAAATGAAGATAGTATGGGTTATTGGCTAATGTTTTATGATTTTAATAATTCTACAATTGTTATTCCCATTAGATAACCAATTATGATAAATGAACAATAAAAGAAGGGTTAATGAAGAATGAAGAATGAAGGTGTTTAAGAAAAAGACATGTTTATTCATCATTCTTCAACTTTTATTTCCACATTCATAATTAAATGAGCTTGTACATATAATTTATTGAGTAAACATACGCTTGGGGGATGTAAATGAAATTAATTATTGTAAATAAAAAGAGGCTTGGAGTGACTGTCATTATTATAGGATTAATGTTAGTCCTATTTGGGTTAGAAAATAAATTTGATGGAAGATTGAAATATGCTGCCTTAATTCAAAGTAATATAAATTCTTTAAAGAAATATGATATTCCAGAAGTAAGATTCAGCTATAAGTTACCTTCTAATTGGCAGACAAAGAGGCAGAGCTTTTCGGGAAGTGAAGTTTTATATCATAATGATTTTAAATCTGAGGATGGAATTATTCATGGGTTTGTGCAAGTTTGGTCAATCAATGAAGATTTAAAAAGCTTTTTAGATAAAAGTCAAAAGCTGAATCAAAAGTATGCTGAATATACAGAGTATAAAATAGCTCCTATTGTAGTAAAAAAGCATGATGGTTACTTAATCACATATAGCATGACGACCTCTAAGGAAGGAAATTATAAAGGTTATGAGTATTTTATAAAGGACAAGGACAAATTTATTAGATTTGCCTTTTATGTTAGGGATATAAATTTTAAAGAAAATATGCCAACTATTTTCAAGGCAATTGTAGATACCTTTGAACAAAACGAATAAAACATTGCTTTAATAGTTTTATAGTATTATAATTTTATTTAATGAAATAAGAGAAGCTTTAAGCTTCTCTTATTTATTAAGGATTTTTCAAATTTAATTTAAGCTTAAGGATAAGGAGAGAATAAACGTTGATTATTAAGAAACGTTTCATAAGTATATTATTAATTATTTTAGTAACGCCCCTATTATATGGCTGTACTAAGGTGGATGCTTTAAAAATTAAACTAGGTATGAAGAATAATGATTTTGAATATATTAAGCAAGGAAAAATTAAAAAAATAGTAATACAAAATGTGAGGGATCCTGGGTTCAGATTTGTTGTAACGGATAAAAAAGCTATTGCTGATCTCTATGATATTTTATCAACAGCAAAGGAAGTTACTAATAAATCCACATTAGATCCCGATTATGAGTTTCAAATGGAGGAAAGTTCAAGTAAAATTTATAAGTTTAATTATATAGCAGGACTTGATAAAAAGGATGCAGGAAATCTTTATAGTTCTGATAAGATTTATGTTGTTTCTAAAAGAATTGACAACGATATAATTAAGAATTTTTGGAACATAAGAAAACCTAAGGATTTTAACAAAATTTATTATGGGCTGCTATTAGATCAAGCAGATGCTTATGCCAAAGGAAATGGAAAAGGGAAAACCATAGGAATTAATTTGAATAATGATGTGGAAGCTGCAAAATTTATTTTTTCCACAGATTTAGAAGATTTTAAAGCGAATCTAGCTTCAAGAGTCAGCAGCGCAGAGCTTATGCCTCCTTCCACTGCAAATGTTCAAACCAAGTCCTATGATACAGTTATGGAAATTAAAACTATAGGGTACAAAACTTTTATTTACAAGGGTGAAATAACTTTTACTAATAAACAAAACAATAGCCAGAAAAAGTATTATATTACAATACAAGATACAGATAAGACAGGTAACTGGACTACCACCGTAGTTGAAAAGAAGCCACCTGAATGGTAGCCTTATTAAAGGCCCTAGTTAATTCTAGGGCTATTATTTTAAATAAATTTTAGTTATTAAATAAATATTAATTCAAGAGGTCTTTATAGAAAAGTAAATTAAAGGCTTGTATAATTAAATGGTTGGCAATAATAATAATTTTAAAAGATTTTTTTATGAAGCTTAAAATAAAATTCACATAAAAATTATTAATTTACTTAAAAGAAAAAAGAGCAGAGGAGAGAACTATGAAAAAGAAATATGTTATATGGGCAATTATAATAGTTGTAATAGGAGGAGTAATTTTTCTTAGAGTTCAAAGCCAAAACAAGCTTAAGTATACCTCAATTAAAACTACAAAGGCTGTAAAAGGAGATATTAAATCCTATTTATCTACTACTGCCTCTATTAAATCTAAAAACAGCAAGGATTATTATGGACTATCAGGAAAAGTATCAGCAGTTAATGTAAAGGTTGGAGATACAGTAAAAAGTGGCGCGGTTCTAGTTAAATATGATACACCTGATTTAAATTCATCAGTTAAACAAGCGCAAATTCAATATGATAATGCGGTACTTGCAAAACAAAGTGAAGTTAATGCAAATAATGATATGAACAACAAAATATCAGATTTAAATAAGCAAATAGCTGATTTAGATGCCAAGATTTCAGCTGCTGAATCAAGTAAAAATCCTCAGGATATTGCAAATATATCTGCTCTTCAAAGTCAGAGTTTGCAATTAAAGCAGACTAGGGATTCTTTAAAACTTCCATTTTCTAATGAGCAGCTAAAGCAGGCTGATAATTCAATTGCACTTGCTAAAATAACCTTAGATAATGCAAAAACAAGTCTAGCTAAAAATTCAGATTCTATAACAGCTGATTTTGATGGAGTGGTAACAGCAGTAAATGCAGTGGTAGGTTCTACTGGTAATCCTGCAATGGCAGCTATAACTATACAGGACTTAAGCAATTTAAAAGGTGTTATTTCTGTTGGCAAATATGATGCCGCAAAGCTTTCTTTAGGTCAAACTGCCATAATTAAAACTCAAAATAATCAATATAATGGCAAGGTTTCTTTTATAGACCCTGCAGCCAAGCAGACGGTTTCAGCTTCAGGAACAGATAGCAGCTTAAATGTGGAAATAGATATTACAAATCCAGGAAATGACTTAAAGGTAGGCTTTGACAATGATGTAGATATACTTTTAGGAGAAGCAAATAGCGTATTGATGGTACCTGTTGAGGCAATAAAAACTGATAAGAATGATAAAAATTATGTCTATGTTGTTCAAGGAAATAAGGCTTACGAAAAGGAAGTTAAGCTAGGAATTCAATCTGACACAGATGTACAGATTATAAGCGGAGTAAATGAGGGAGATAGTGTAATACTAAATCCAAGCGCCTCCATTCATGACGGCAGCTTCGTAAAAGAATCAGGAGTTGGTAAATAATGATAGAGGTTAAGGACATAGTTAAAAAATACGTGACAGGAGATATTGATTTTACAGCACTTAAGAATATTAATCTAAAAATAGAAAAAGGTGAGTTCACAGCAATAATGGGACCATCTGGATCAGGAAAATCTACATTTATGAATATTCTTGGCTGCCTTGATAGATTTGACAGCGGAAAATATATTTTGAATGGCAATGAAGTAACCAATTTAAATGATAAAGAGCTTGCTTATATAAGAAATAAAGAAATTGGCTTTGTATTTCAAGCCTTTAATTTGCTGCCGAGAATGAATATCTTAGAAAATGTAGAACTTCCTATGACCTACGCAGGAATTCCAGCAAAGCAAAGAAGAGAGAAAGCTATGACGGCCCTTGATAAAGTAGGCCTAAGCGATAGAATCAAGCATAGACCAAATGAAATCTCAGGTGGACAAAAGCAGAGAGTAGCAATTGCAAGGGCTATAGTAAATGACCCGGCTGTAATTATGGCTGATGAGCCTACAGGAAACTTGGATACAAAGTCTTCAATAGAAATAATGAGGATATTTCAAGAGCTTAATAATGAAGGGGCAACAGTTATAATGGTTACTCATGAGCCAGATATTGCAATGCACTGCAAAAGGATTGTAAGGTTTAGGGATGGAGAAATTATCTCTGATGAAGAAGTGAAAGATAGAATCCTTTTATAAAGGTGGTAAAGAAATGAATTTTGTTGAAAATTTTAAAATGGCTCTAGAAAGCATTAAAGCTAATAAACTTCGTTCCTTCCTGACTATGCTTGGTATAATTATTGGTATAAGTTCGGTTATAACCATAGAATCTCTCGGTGCGGGAGGCAAAAACTCAATAAATACCCAATTTGAAAAGCTTGGAGCTGCAACTGTTAATATAGGGATTGATCCCACAGAAGCGCAGATAGAGGATTATTTTACCTTTGAAGATGTTAAGCAAATTAAGAGTAAAGTAGATGCAGTTAAGTATGCCAGCATAACTTCTACTAAAAGAGGTCAGGTGGCTTCAGCTTCAACATCTAAAATGGCAATTTTGCTTGGCGGTAACTCAGATGTTTCAAGCATAAATAATTATGATATTACCTATGGAAGGTTTTTCAATGACAAAGAGGTTGATGAAAGTAAGAACGTAGTTGTTGTAGATGATAATACTGCAAAGGCACTCTTTGGCTATGAGGATGTAGTTGGAAAAACCATAAAAATTGGCACTTTGAATGCAAACAAAACTGTAACCATTATTGGCGTTAGAAGTTCTGGAAATATGTTTGCGGCAAATCCTAATGCACCTTCCTTTATAGATGTACCCATTACAGTTTTGAAGGAAATGTACTCAGGAGATTTCACTATGGACACCATTTCTCTCATGGCTTCTTCAAAGGATGCTGGTGAAGCCGCAGGTAATGGTGCTAAAAATATTTTAGAAAGTAGGCATAATAACAGGGGGAAGGATGTATATACTGTAACAAGCCTCCTTCAATCTTTAGATCAAGTTAATAATGCTCTTAGTATATTTACAACCTTTATAAGTGCCGTAGCTGCAATTTCTCTGGTTGTAGGAGGAATAGGAGTTATGAACATTATGCTTGTATCGGTTACTGAAAGAACAAGGGAAATAGGCTTAAGAAAAGCTATTGGAGCTACAACGAAAACAATATTATTTCAATTTTTGACGGAATCAGTTATCGTTTCACTTATAGGTGGATTAATAGGCATGATTCTTGGCATATCCTTAGCACAGTTAATAGGATATTTTGTTAATATTGTACCTTCTTTATCAATAACAGCTATTTTAGGTGCAATTTTATTCTCCTCAGCTGTTGGAATATTCTTTGGAATATATCCTGCAAGGAAGGCAGCGCAGCTTAATCCTATTGATGCTCTAAGATATGAATAAGGAAGACAAGGATGAGATATTATGAAAATTATTGAAGATTTCAAGATGGCTCTTGAAAGCATAAAATCTAATAAAATGCGCTCCTTTCTTACCATGCTAGGTATAATAATTGGTATCAGTTCAGTTATTACAATAGTGGCTTTAGGACAAGGAGGACAAAATAAAGTAAATGATGAGTTCCTATCTCTTGGAGCTACAGCTGTAAGTATTTCTGTAGATACCTCTAAGGCGCAAAATACTGATTATATCACACTTTCTGATGTAAAAGCAGTTAAGGATAGAGTAGAAACAGCAATTTATGCGGGAGTTTCTGTAAGTAAACGTGGATTAATTACAACAGATAAAAAGACAGTGCAAGCTACGTTTACAGGCGCAGATGAAGATTATGTAAGTCTAAAGAATTTAGAAATTTCCTATGGAAGGTTCTTTAATAATAGGGATGTAAATGAGGCTAAAGCAGTGGCAGTTATAGATGACAGTTCTGCCAAAACTCTGTTTGGCTACGAGGATTGCATTGGAAAAACGGTAAAAATAGGAGCATTATCAGCAAATACAAAGGTTACTATTATCGGAGTTCGGAAAAACACTAATTTATTTGGTAACTTTAATAAATCCATTAATTTATATATGCCAATTACATTTTTACAGACCATGTACTCCAATAATTTTACTATTACTAGTATGAGCATTTCTGCTTCTTCTAAAAATACCACTGAAATCACTGGAGATGCAGCAAAGAGTATATTAGAAGCGAGACATAACAATAAAAATCAAGAAATCTACAGCGTAGATAATTCCTTTAAGAATATGGCACAATTAAATCAGGTATTAGGAATTTTTACAGGTTTTATTGGGGCTGTAGCAGCAATTTCCCTAATAGTAGGTGGAATTGGTGTAATGAATATTATGTTAGTTTCGGTAACTGAAAGAACTAGGGAAATAGGAATTAGAAAAGCTATTGGAGCTACTACTAGTAATATTTTATTTCAATTTTTAATGGAGGCTGTAATATTGTCCATTATAGGAGGAGTAATAGGTATTGTTTCCGGGATAGCTATAGCTCAAATTGCAGGTTATTTTATAGGAGTTATACCAAGTATTTCGTACCTAGTAATAGCAGGAACACTAATCTTTTCTTCTGCAGTAGGTATTTTCTTTGGAATATATCCAGCAAGAAAGGCTGCAATGTTAAATCCAATTGATGCTTTAAGATATGAATAATAAATGAAATGAAATGCATTCATAAATTAATTTATGAATGCATTTTTTATTTGCATATGAAAATAATAATATTAGCCTTTGTAATTTTTTTTGTAATCAATCATCAGTTTTTACAAATTCTACATTTTACTGTTAAGTTTATTTAACATTGCTATAATATTTCATTAACGTAGAACCTGTACAATAAAATCATAAACAATAGAATTGAACATTTAAATTTTCGCGGAGGATAATTTAAAATGAAAAAAAATAATTTAAAACTATTAATTATGGCACTATCAATAACTATTTCAACAGGCCTATTAGTTGGCTGCGGCAGCAGCGCAGGTCAGGGAAGTTCCAGTACAGGTTCAGTTAGCGGTTCAATAACTGCATCTGGTTCCACAGCACTACAGCCTTTAGCTGAACAGGCTGCAAAAAAATTTAGTGATGCTAATCCAAACGCCACTATAAATGTTCAAGGTGGTGGAAGCGGAACAGGACTTACTCAAGTTATGCAGGGTGCAGTAGATATAGGTAACTCTGACATATTTGCAGAGGATAAATTAAAACCTGAGGAAGCAAAGCAATTAACAGACCATAAGGTTGCTGTTGTAGGAATAGCAATCGTAGTAAACAGCAAGGTTAAAGTAGATAATATAAAAAAGGATGATTTAATTAAGATATTTACAGGTCAAATAACTAACTGGAAAGAAGTTGGCGGAGATGATATGCCAATAAACATAATAAACAGACCAAAATCTTCAGGAACTAGAGCTACCTTTAAGAAATATGCATTGGATGGAAAAGATGAGGTTGAAGGAAAGGCCTTAACAGAAGATTCAAGCGGCGCTGTAAAGAAGACCATTGAAACAACTTCAGGCTCAATTGGCTATCTTGCATCTTCCTTCGTATACGATCCAGCAAATTTAACTGGGGTTAAGGTAATAAAACTTGACGATGTAGAAATGAATAAGGATAGCATTACAAGTGGAAAGTATCCAATTTGGGCATATGAACACATGTATGTCAAAGGTGAGGCTAAAGATTTAACTAAAGCATTTATAGACTATATGGGCAGTTCAGATGCTAAGACACTTATTGAAAAGTTGGGTTACATTCCAACTGCTGATATGAAGGTTACTAGATAATACAAAGGGGCTGGCTGCTGGGCAGCCGGTCTTATGTGCTTTTAAAAAATTTATATATATATTTTGCTAGAAGCTCAGATAATGATTTACAATACTTAACTAATAACTAGATAGAAATAAAAGCAGAGTATGTAGATGAGGATGATAAAGTTATGATGAAAAATAATTTGACTAAAAAACTAAAAAATGAATATATTGGCCGCGGGTATGCAATTATCTGTGGGATACTAATTATTATTTTAACTCTAGCTATTATAATTTTTGTCGCTTCAAAAGGAATGGCCACCTTTACTCAAGACAAATATTCATTTGGTAAGTTTTTATTTTCTACAATTTGGGCCCCTGATGCATCACCTGATAAGGGTGGACCTCAGTTTGGTATATTAATTTTTGTATTAGGTTCAGTTTTTGTTTCCATAGGAGCTGTTTTAATAAGTGCACCATTAAGTATAGCACTTGCTATTTTTATGAATTTAATTTCTCCAAAGCTTGGAGAAAAAGTAATACAGCCTGCCATGGAGCTATTTGTAGGTATACCTTCAGTTGTATATGGTTTTGTCGGTATTTCAATTTTGGTTCCTGCCATCAAAAAAGGCTTTGGCGGGTTAGGATTTAGTCTTTTAGCAGGTATTTTAGTATTGAGTATAATGATACTACCTACCATAACAAGTATTGCTTCTGATGCAATTAAAACTATACCAAGAGATTACGTAGAAGCTTCATATGGACTAGGAGCTACAAGATGGCAGACAATAAGCAAGGTTATTATTCCAGCTTCTAAAAGTGGAGTTTTAACAGGGGTAGTTTTAGGTATAGCAAGGGCTTTTGGAGAAGCTTTGGCTGTCCAAATGGTAATAGGAAATTCAATAAAAATACCGGGCAATCTGCTTGACACAACTTCAACTATGACAAGCATTTTAACAATGGATATGGCTAATACTACCTTTGGTTCAGAATGGAATAATGCCCTTTGGTCTATGGCATTTATTCTGCTTATTATATCCTTTATATTTATTATTATAGTAAGAAGATTAGGAAAGAGGGGTGAGGCATAATGAATGCTAATGTTAAGGATAAAATAGCTACTGCAGTGTTATATATAATTTCAGCATTAGTTTTGCTTTTACTCATCTGCCTCATAGGTTATATTATATATAATGGAAGAGAATCCCTTAATTTAAGCTTCCTCTTTGGAAATCCTAAGTTTGGGGAGGCAGGAGGAGGCATTGCACCACAACTTTATAATTCTTTTTATCTTTTAGTAGTATCACTTTTAATTACTATTCCTCTTGGTTTAGGAGCAGGGATTTATCTAGCTGAATATGCAAAAGAAGGACGTCTTTTAAATTTAATCAGATTGTGTATTGAAACAATGTCCTCACTTCCTTCAATAGTTGTTGGATTATTTGGACTTTTAATATTTGTAAAGATGACAGGAGGATATAACTTGCTTTCTGGTGCTCTTGCTATAACCATAATTAATCTTCCTGCTATGACTAGAGTTAGTGAAAATTCAATTAAGGCAGCTTCTGCTGGTGTAAAGGAAGCAAGTCTAGGACTTGGTGCTACAAGGTGGCAGACCATTAGAAGAGTTGTGCTTCCATCAGCAATTCCACAAATACTTACTGGAATAATACTTGCTGCAGGAAGAATTTTTGGAGAAGCTGCCGCACTTTTATACACAGCTGGTATGAGTGCACCAGCCTTACGTTTTAACAATGTTAGTCTTATTAATAAAGCATCTGCTTTCAGCCTATTTAGACCAGCCGAAACCTTGGCTGTTTATATATGGCAGCTTAATTCAGAGGCTTCAGTACCAGATGCTGCTAAAATAGCAAGCGGAGCAGCTGCAGTTCTTGTAATTATGGTTTTGCTATTTAATCTACTAGCTAGATTATTAGGCAGAAAGCTTCATAAATCCTATACAGGTACCAAATAAGTAACATAGGAGAGATTTATATGGGTATAATGATAACAAAAAATTTAAATTTGCATTATGGAAATGTTCATGCCTTGAAAAATATTAATCTTGATATAAAAGAAAAGTCTGTAACTGCACTAATTGGACCTTCTGGCTGTGGTAAATCAACATTTCTAAGAACACTTAACAGAATGAATGATTTAATAGAAAGTGTCAAGATAGATGGAGAAGTATTATACGAAGAAAAAGATATATATAATAACTACGATGTAACAGAGCTTAGAAAAAAAGTGGGAATGGTATTTCAAAAGGCAAATCCTTTTCCAATGTCTATATATGATAATATAGCCTATGGGCCAAGAATACATGGAACTACTAATAAAGCTGTGCTTGACGAAATTGTAGAAAAGAGCTTAAAAGGAGCAGCGTTATGGGATGAAGCAAAGGATAGACTTAAAAAAAGTGCTTTAGGTCTTTCAGGTGGGCAGCAGCAAAGACTTTGTATAGCTAGAGTTTTAGCCGTAGAGCCAAACGTACTTTTAATGGATGAACCTACCTCAGCTCTTGACCCAATATCAACTGCAAAGATTGAGGATTTAATGGATGAGCTTAAGAAAAAGTATACTGTAATTATTGTAACTCACAACATGCAGCAGGCAGGCAGAATATCTGATTATACAGCATTTTTCTTAAATGGTGAAATTGTTGAAAGTGGTAAAACTGAAGACATTTTTTATAAACCAAGAGATAAAAGAACAGAGGATTATATAACTGGTAGATTTGGTTAATAAAAGTATCATTATATATTTACAAAACATAAGGTATACTATAATATGGAATAAAGCTATTCTATTTATAGTAAAAGCATTATTGAATTGAGAGGGTGAATTTCAATGACAAGGGGATCCTTTGATACGAATTTACATGGACTTCACAATGACATTCTGAGAATGGGAAGTATTGTGGAAAAACAAATATATCAATGTATCGAGGCTTTGGTCAATCAAGACACGGAATTAGCTAGCAAGGTTGTTGAAAATGATGATTTAGTAGACGATCTTCAAAAGGAAATTGAAGACAAGTGTATCAGGCTTATTGCCACTCAGCAGCCACTTGCATTAGATTTAAGAACCATTTTTACTACAATAAAGCTCGTAACTGATCTAGAAAGAATGGCTGATCATGCTGTAGATATAGCTAAGATAACCTTTAGATTAAAGGGAGAAAAGTATATTAAGCAGCTAATAGACATTCCAAAAATGGCTGATCTAGTAAAGGAAATGATAAAGTCTTCACTAGATGCCTACGTAATGGGCAGTGTAGAGAAAGCTTATGCAACCTGTAAAATGGATGATGAAATTGATGCTATTTACAAACGAGTATTTACTGAATTACTCACTTTAATGGCAGAGGATTCAACTACTATTAAGCAGGCTACACAATTCTTGTTCGTTTGCAAATTCCTTGAAAGAGTTGCAGACCATACCACTAATATATGTGAGTGGACTATATATTTAGTTACAGGCGAACAAAAGGATTTAAATGAATAGATAGAAAAAGCACATCCGAGTTTGAATTGCCTCTTGTCTTATTGACAGGAGGCAATTTAGTTTTTACTTGGATGTGCTTTTGTATTTAGAAAGCCTCCGTTAGACAAGGGATTCAGTAAAGCTAATTGCTTTGAGGCTGAATTGGGTAAATTTATAAAAAAATAAATGAGAAATAATATAATTTACAATAAAATACAGATGTATTTATATGTCGGAAAAATACGATAAAGAACAAGATTATTACAACCAGATATTACAAAAAAATACAACGGCTTATGTTATACTACAATTGTGGACAAGCTTGAAAACAAAAATATAAATAATTATAAAAGTAGAGGTTGTTATGAAAAAAATTATTACATCGTTATTTTTAATGGTTGCAGTTTTAGCTTCAGTGAGTTTAATTGCTTACGCTGATCAAGGCGCAACAGTTGCTGGAATATCTGGCGGTGGTACACAGTATAAAGGAGCTGTTGATGGAGAAAGTACACAGTATGGCTGCTATGCAGAAACTAAGTGCTATAGAGTTTCGGGTACCGAATCTGTATATGCGTATGTAGAGATTGTTAATTATGGCGGATATCTAATTGGTAATGGAAAATCAAGTACCGGTACTTCATATGCGTGTTCAGGAACACAAAGTATGAGTGGAGGATATAATGCTTACGGAAGTATTGGTACTGCAAGCGGAACTTCAAGAACATTTTGCAGGCTATACTAAACTTTCTTATGGTAATTAATACAGATAATTTAAATAAATAGGTTATGGGAAACCATAACCTATTTTGCAAAGGTGATGCTTATGATAAATTTGAAAAAATATAAAAATCTTATATATGTAATAATGATATTTTCGTTGATAATATTTACTTTTTCATTAGTAACTAGCATTATACTAACTGATTATAAAAATAATAGGGAATTAAATGCCTTGAAAAATAGTGAAACAAAGTATTTTAAGTTTACAGATTCTCAAAAGATATCTTTTGATAGCCTAGTACAAGTTCTTGGCGATTATAACAAATCTAATATTTATTTAGAATACAATCCTGTGCCTAAATATTTGCAGAATAATACTTTGTTTGGGAAATCCATATATTATAATTACAATATAGATAATAAGCTTCCTATTCTTAAAGGCAGAGCATTCACACTAGACCAAATAAAATCAAATGAAAAGCTTATATTAGTTGGGAAAAATCTAACACAATACATTATAAAGGAAAATGGCATTGATTACTTTATAATAGACGACATTAAATATAAGGTTATAGGTATATTAGGGAATAATAGTAATAAAACAGGCTATGATGATACCTTTTTAATAAATATGAAATCTATGGATTATTATTCAGATAAAAGGGCAACGTGGAGTTTAAATGTATCTAATAAAATAGATTTAAATAATATTTTAAAAATGTATCAGAAAGTAGGGATAAATAATAATACTACCTTAGAATTTGTTAGTAGTGATTTTAATGACAAGAAAATAAGTATAAAGGATTTACTTCAAAATTATCAGGATTTTATATTTATTTTTGAGATAGTATTTGGATTTGGCTTATTAAACTTAATCATTGTTGTATATTTCTGGATTGATAAGAGCGTAAAAGAGATAGGAGTTAGAAAAGCATATGGAGCAACAAATTTTAATATAGCAAAGCTAATAGTAATAAGATATGAGATAGGTGTATTAATTTCTGTAGTAATTGGAATAACTTTACACGGTTTCTTTAGAAAAGTATTGACTGCTATGTTTCCGAATTTCTCCTTTGATATATATATAGAAAATGTAACAATTGCTACAGTAATATTTATGCTTATTGGTCTCTTAGCTGCTATAATACCACTTATAAAGGCAAGAGAAGTTCAACCGATAATTATTATGAAAGGAAGACTAAAATGAATAATTTATGGTATTCTTTTAGGGAATTTAAAAATAGTATAATTTTTAAATTAATAATATTGGTTCAAATAATACTATCTATTATACTATTATATAGGGTAAATGAAATAAGAAATTATGAATATGGTAAATTAGATTTAATTCAGAAAATTACAAAGGATAAAACGATATATACATTTATATCAAATTATAATTCTGCGCAAGACCTATTAAAAGACAGTTTGGATTCTAGCAAATTTGGTGAATTTTATTCAGCAATTGTGGAAAATTACAGCTTAGTAACAGTTACGCCTGGGGAAGTATTTATGGATGTTTTTCAAAATAATAGCCAGTTTATAGATAATGATTATATTCAAATCGACAAATATAAACTAATTAATTCACTTCAGTGTAGTTCAAATTTCTTTAGCGTTTTTGATATTAAGCTTTCACAGGGAAATTTAAGTGAATTTACTGACTATACTAAATTGAATGATGATGATACCAAAGAAAAATTAGAACCTGTAATCTTGGGAGATTCATACAAGAGTTTTTTTAAGTTAAATGATATAATTAAAACTAAATATAAAACATTAAAAGTCGTAGGTTTTTTAAGGCAAAATCAATTCTATTTGGACAAAGGCATATATGATCCAAGTAGAGCTAAAAATTTAAATACATATATTATATGCCCTATTCCCTATCAAATCCAAATTGCAAATCTAAATAATGCTTTGTTAGTTTGTGATAATAGCAAAAATATAAGTTTTTCTTATATACAAAACGATATAAAGGAATTATCAAAAAAAAGTGATATAAAGTTATCTATCAACAATCCAAGTGATGCTATAACTAATTTTGTAAATACGATAACCTATAATGCTAATATCAAAATATTAATTGTATATATAATTATGTTTTTTGTTGTTATAGGGTTACTCGCTATTTTTATAAATAGGATTAATGCTAGACGAAAAGAATTTTCAGTACATTTAATGCATGGAGCAACATACATGGATATATATATAAGGATACTTTTAGAAAATTTATATTTACTAATCATGTCAACAGTATTGGCCTTTTATTATCTCCAGAGAGCTCAGGTTCGAGTATTATTTGAAATAATTAAGTTTGATTTTGGAGCATTTGAAAAAAGTGTAATAATAATTTTTATTATTATGATAATTGTAGCAATGGTTCCTATTCACAATATAAGGAAAAATAGGCTGAATTATTTAATAAAAGGAGAGTAATTATGGAGTTAATTAGTATGAAAGCTATATCTAGATTTTATGGTAAAGATGAGAATAAGGTAAATGCCCTAAAGGGTATTGATTTATCTATAAATGCTGGTGAGTTAGTAGCTATAGTTGGACCATCAGGTTCCGGTAAAACAACTCTATTGAATATTTTAGGATGCTTGGATTCACCAAGCTTTGGAGAATATTTAATAGATGGAGTAGATACTAGTAAGCTAAAAGCAAAGGAACTTGCAAAAATAAGAAATCAAAAATTTGGATTTATAGTACAAAATTTTGCATTGCTAGATGATTATACAGTTTATGAGAATATAAAAATACCATTAGATTATAGTGATGTAGCTATGAAAAATAAAAAGCAAAAAGTTAAAGAAATGTTAGGAAAGTTAAATATTGAGGATAAGTTTAACAAATATCCTACAGAATTATCTGGTGGGCAATGTCAGAGGGTATCTATTGCAAGAGCTTTGATGAATAATCCAGAAATAATCTTAGCTGATGAACCAACAGGGGCGCTAGATAGAGAAATGGGACAACAAGTAATAGATATTTTTAAAGAAATAAATAAAGAAAATAAAACCATAATAATAGTAACCCACGATTCTAATATTGCTTCACAGTGTGATAGAATAATCTCAATAGAGGACGGGAGTATAAAAAGTTAATTTTTTCTTTTGATATTTTATTAAGCTAGATTGGTAGAGTAAGAGTTTTCTTTACAATCCTATTGGCCATTTTCTCATGTAACAAAGGCATATAAGCTTCAATAGGAGCTACGAAACAACTTGGCTCAGTTTCATATGTTTTTATTCTTATATTAAAGCATCCTTCTATGACTTGGTAACTTTTTCATAGAAGACTATGCTTTTTTTATATTCGGTAGGTAATGGTCTACCCTAAATGTATTATTCTTAACTTATGTTAATTTTAGTTAACCTCCTTATAATATTAGTTTAATGCAGTTTCTGTATAATAAAATTTGTAAAGAGTAAAAATAATTTTTTTAATTTGGATGGAGGTTATTAAAATATGAAAAAGAATTTAAAAGTGCTAGTGGCCGCATTAGCAGTAACCATGACTGCAGGTATGTTTGTAGGTTGTGGAAAGCAAACTGATAATACTGCTGCTACAAATGATACAAAGAAAGCAACTGTAAGCGGATCAATAACTGCATCAGGATCTACAGCACTTCAACCATTAGCAGAGCAAGCTGCAAAGAAATTTACTGATGCTAATCCAGATGCTACAATAAATGTACAAGGCGGCGGAAGCGGAACAGGACTAACTCAGGTTATGCAGGGTGCAGTAGATATAGGAAACTCAGATTTGTTTGCAGAAGATAAATTAAAGCCAGAAGAAGCAAAACAATTAGTTGATCATAAAGTTGCAGTTGTGGGCATAGGCGTAATAGTAAACAGCAAAGTTAAGGTTGACAGCATTAAGAAAGATGACTTAATAAAGATATTCACTGGTCAAATTACTAACTGGAAAGAAGTTGGTGGAGATGACATGAAAATAACTATAATAAACAGACCATTGTCATCAGGAACAAGAGGTACATTTAAGAAATTCGCTTTAGATGGTAAGGATGAAGTCCAAGGAAAAGCATTAACAGAAGATTCAAGTGGAGCTGTTAAGAAAGCTATAGAAACAACAGATGGCTCAATAGGATACCTAGCATCTTCATATGTAAATGATCCAGCTAACTTAAGCGGTGTAAAAGTAGAAAAGCTTGATAATGTTGAAATGAACAAAGACAATATAACAAGTGGAAAATATCCTGTATGGGCATATGAGCACATGTATACAAAAGGTGAGGCTAAAGATTTAACAAAAGCATTTATTGACTACATGGGCAGTGCAGATGTAAAAACACTTATAGAGAAATTAGGCTATATTCCAACTGCAGATATGAAAGTATCTAGATAATAAAGGAAGATCAGCTTCATTTGAAGCTGGTCTTATTTTTATTATAAATTAACGATGATGGCTGTTTTGCATTGATGGCCTATTAATTAATTAAATTGGCGTAATTACTAGTTATTTATTGTTAATAAAAAAATACAACGCGCCTTTTTAAAGTGCGTTGTAGAGCTCATAAGGCAATTTTTTTGTTTTAGCGTTTTTTATTAAAGTAATTAAGGCATTTGTAATATATTCTTTTGCATCCATGAATTTATCGTAGGTAAACAGTTTTTTGGCCTCAAAATTATTATCCAGAAGTTCTAGAACATCATTATATATGTAGACTATAATTTGGCCATCCTTATCAACTGCGAAAGTTATAATATCTCCAAATTTAAATTTTAGAAGCTCCACAGTAAAACCTTGTTGATCATTTTTAATAAATGATTTTATTAAACCATCTATAGGTTTTAATCTTTTATCAAGTCTAAGAAGCCTTAAAATACAATCTGCTAAAATTAAATTGTCAGTTTTGTGTAACATAAGAATTCACCTCACCAAGGTAATTATCTACAAAGTTTACCTTGTTTATATGATAATACTTTTATATTTTTTAAAAATTTAGTTTATGTTAAGTCTATGTAAAATATACTTCAAATAAGTTTAAATTCATTATTCTTAGAAATTAACGTATACTTAACAAGAATTTCTCTTACCTATAACTATGAAATGGTATATTTTACGTGAGAATTAAAAGATATTATTTATTAATGATGAGAGGAAAATCAATTTTAAATTCAATAATAAAATAAAAATATCATTAAGTAAGATTTTAAATTTTAAACTTAGAGTTCCCTTCAAGAACAAAATGCCATGGTAAATGAACTTTCCAAGTCAATTTCTATGTTTAGAATTTAAAGCCCAAATGTACAACTTAATAAATATTTAAGGTTTGCTTTATAAGTAATTTATAAACTGAATGTAAACTTGAATTGTGGAAAGAATTATTAAAAACAGGAGGCTGGACAATTAGTAATTATTCAGTTCCCAGAGAATAACAGGAGGGATAGTAATGAACAAAAAAATAGTGGCTCTTGTCACTAGCTTGGCACTTGGTGGTACAATGCTCATAACTACTGCCTTTGCAAGTGCAAATGAAGTGTCTGGTTACGACACCTACAAAGCAGCTTTACTTAATATGCAAAATGTAAAAAGTCTAACTTGTAAGGCAGACGTATCTGTAAAGGACAATGGTAATAGTTTAATTGCAGCTGATTCACAGGTTAAAGTGAACCTAGACAATAAAACTATGAGCAGTACTGTAGATTTAAAGAACGGCAGCATAGAAAAATCTGTTAGCGTGTTTAAGGAAATAGACAAAACTATTACTAAAACAAGCGATAGCGATGTCTATAATGTAATTCAGCTTAACAAATCAAATGAAAATAAAGCTTCTAACAAAAAAGATGAGAAAATAAGTCCTGAAAGGCTGCAAAGCTTAACTAACATAGTGGATGCTTTAGTAGGAAACATGAAGAGTTACTTTACATTAAGCAATAATACTGATGGAAACAAGACAGTAACAGTTAAGCTTTCTGAAAGTCAGGTATTACCTGTAGCTAATGCCGTAGCTTCAGCTATTATGAAGGATAAAGGCGCCTTTGAAGTAAAGGAAAATAAACTAGGAAGTAATTTTACAGTTAATGTTCCAAAACTTGAGAGTGATATTAGAGTAACTAGCATAGATGTAACAGCTAATATTAATAAAGATAATATTATAGATAGCCAGGTTATCAATGTTACTTTAGTTGGAAAAGATGCAAATGGTATAGAACATAATTTAACGGCTGTAGTAAATATGAACATATCTAACATGAATAATACTACACCAGATTTTGTCAATTTAAGTGGGAAACAGACAAAGACAGTAACAGAGCAGAATTTTAGATATAGAAATTAGTTTTAATACTAAATAGCGAGGCAGCATTGCCTCGCTTAGTTTTAATTGGAGATGATTGCTTGGAAAAAGTTTTAGAAGTAAAAGAAGTTACCAAGAAATATAAAAATGGCAGAGGTATAGAAAATATAAGTTTTGACATATATAAAGGAGACATTTATGGTTTTCTTGGGCCAAATGGTGCTGGAAAGACAACCTTAATGAAAATTATCACTGGACTAGTTAAAGCTGATAAAGGTGAGGTGAAAATTTTTAAATACAATCTTAATACTGATTTTGAAAAAGCAATGAAAAGAGTAGGAGCAATTGTAGAAGATGCTTCAGCTTATGAATACATGAGTGCATATAATAATTTAAAGCTATCAGCAAGGCTATACTCAAATGTAAATAAAAAGGACATTGAAGAAGTTCTAGAGCTTGTGGGACTATCAAAATATAAAGATGAAAAGGTTTCTGACTTCTCTTTAGGAATGAAGCAAAGATTAGCCATAGCATCAGCTCTATTAGCCAGACCAGATTTTGTTATTTTAGATGAGCCAACTAATGGATTAGATATAGAGGGTGTAGTAGAAATAAGAAATGCTATAAAAGATTTGGCAGAAAGTAAAGGAATAAGCTTTTTTATTTCAAGTCATCAAATTCATGAGATTGAGCTTGTTTGTAACAGAGTAGGAATTATTTATAACGGAAGATTAATTCGAGAGGGTCAAGTTTCAGAAATTTTAAATAATAATAAAGAATCCTTAGAAGACTTCTTTATAAGACAGCTTAAAGAAAGCAGGATGGAGGCGTAAATGAATATTGTAATTAAAAACTCAATTAATGAGTTAAACAAGATGTTTTTAAGGAAAAAGAATGTATTCTTTTTATCTTTAACTGCAATAATTACATTGTTTTTTTCTATTGTCTTAAATTTATTTCAAAACAAGTTTGGGATTACAGCTGTTATTGGATCAAATTATTCCATAGCAGTATTAGGGTTTTTCGTAAAAATCTTTTTGCCATTATTCATATTTCTAGCTTCAGCAGATGTATTATCTGGCGAACTGCAGCATAAAACCCTAAAGCTTTCAATAACAAGGCCCATAAGCAGATTTAAGATATATCTATCTAAAAATCTTGCTATTGCAGCATATACAATAATTTACTTACTGGCAGTTTTTATAATCTCAAATTTAGGAGCCTTGTTTTTTAGCGTAAAAGGAGATATGGTTAGCGGGATTTTAAGAAGCTTCGCTGCATATGCCATAGATATTATTCCATGCGTAGTACTTACTACTACAGCAGTTTTTATAGCACAATTTTTTAAAAGCAGCAGTACCGCTTTAATAAGCAGTATTTTTATTTATATAGCACTATACTTTTTATCTATGTTTTTTCCAATGGTGCTTCGTTTAAGCTTTACGAATTATTTAGATTTGCACGTTTTATGGCTTTCAGGTAGTGTTGGGGTACTTAAAATTATAAATACCCTTATGATGGTTGTATCATATGGTATAATATTCTTTAGTGCAGGGTTTTATTTCTTTGATAAAAGGAATCTGTAGAATACAGGTTTAAGGTGATAGATATGTCCTTAAGAATAAGGCTGATAATTTCATATGTTGCAATGATAGTAGTTCCAATTGTTTTATCAATTATTACATCGATAATAATCATGGTTCTTTTTTTGAGAAGTGCTGCTGGAATTTACAACATTAATTTAACTATTAACCCCTATAAACAAATAATAGAAAAGGGTGTTAACTTATACAATGATATTAAAACAACTGCAGGAAGTAATCCGGAAAAATTTGAGGACAAAAGTTATATTTCTGAGCTAGACAGCAAATTAAGCAGGGTTAATTCAGGAATTATAATTAGGAAAAATAATGAAGTTATATACAATTCTAAAATTCTTGATAACTCTCCAATTATAAAAAATCTACCTAAGTTTGGCAGAAGTGACGAAGATAAAGTTGATCGCATGGAGCTGCGAGGGGATTCCTCATTAATAAGACAGCAGGATTTTTATTTTAAAGATAAAAGTGAAGGGACTATTTTTTTAGTTACTTATATTGGTCCCCTAGAGAAAATAATAGAAAGACTTATTACTACAATAATTATTGCAATTATACTTATTTTAATTTTAACTGATGGAGTCCTAACCTTTTTAGTTTCTAGAAGCGTTTTTAAACCTATAGAAGAATTAAAAAATGCAGCTAATCAAATTAAAGAGGGAAATTTGGACTTTGAAATAAAGACAAATGCTAAAGATGAAATAGGAGAACTTTGTCTAGCCTTCGAAGAAATGCGGGGTAAACTCAAAGAGTCTGTAGATATGCAATTCCAATATGAAAATAATAGGAAGGAATTGATTTCTAATATTTCACATGATTTAAAAACACCTGTTACAGCCATTAAAGGCTATGTTGAAGGCATTATGGATGGAGTAGCGGCATCACCTGAAAAGATGGATAAATATATTAAGACCATTTATAGCAAAACTACTGATATTGACAGGCTCATTGATGAATTATTTTTATTTTCAAAGCTTGATTTAAATAAACTTCCCTTTAATTTTGAAATAACTGACATTACTTCTTATATGCTAGATTGTGTGGAAGAACTTCAATTAGATTTAGAAAAGAAAAACTTTGAATTAATATATCACAATTATATTAAGGGCAGCAGTACTGTTTTAGCTGACAGAGAGAGAATAAAAAGAGTAATTACTAATATTGTAGAAAACGCTATTAAGTACACAAAAAAAGATAAAGGAAAAATTGAAATAAATTTAAGTGAAAATAATAACTATATACAATTTCAAATTAAAGATAATGGGCAAGGTATTCCGGAAAAAGATATTCCATATATTTTTGATAGATTTTTTAGAGCAGATTTATCAAGAAATACATTAACTGGAGGCAGCGGGCTTGGACTTGCAATTGCAAAGCTAATTATTGAGGAACATGGCGGTAGAATTTGGGCTGAGAGCACTGAAGGAATAGGAACAAGTATATATTTTACATTAAGACAGAAAGATATATAAAAAGGTAGTGGGATAATATGAAGAAAATACTCATAATTGAAGATGAAAGAAGCATTGCAGAGCTTGAAAGAGATTATTTAGAAATTGATGGTTTTCAAGTTGAAATTGAGGAAGATGGGGAAAAAGGTCTTAATCGAGGAAAGAGCGGGGATTATGCTTTGATAATCCTGGACTTAATGCTGCCTAGAATGGACGGTTTTGAAATATGCAAGCAGATACGCTTAGAAAAGGATATTCCAATTCTTATGGTATCGGCAAAAAAAGAGGATATTGATAAAATAAGAGGCTTGGGCCTGGGTGCTGATGATTACATAACAAAACCTTTTAGCCCAAGTGAATTAGTAGCAAGGGTAAAGGCCCATCTATCAAGATATGAAAGACTTATGGGTAAAACAGATAATAAAAAGGAGGAAATTAGAATAAGAGGCCTTTTCATAGATAAGGTTTCAAGAAGAGTTTTTATAAATAACAAGGAAGTAACTCTAACTGCAAAAGAATTTGATCTTTTAACACTTTTAGCTATGAATCCTAATAGGGTATTTAGCAAGGAGGAATTATTTGAACGTATTTGGGACTTGGATTCTATAGGTGATATAGCTACAGTTACTGTTCACATTAGAAAATTAAGGGAGAAAATCGAAGCTGATCCCTCCAACCCTCAATACGTAGAAACTTTATGGGGAGCAGGATACAGGTTTAAAATATAAATGATATTTATTTTCATTAGAAAGTGTTATAATGTTATTATCTTAAAAGGAATACAGGAGGCACAATGATTAATAATCATTGTGTACAGAATAAGGAATACAGGAGGCGTAACAATTGATAATTGTTACGTACAAATAAGGAATACAGGAGGGTTTATATGAGCAAATGTGATAACTGTGCTAGTAAAGGAAAATGCGGCAGCAATGAAGCTACCTGTTCTGCATTAATTCCTAGCTACGGCAGCATTAAAAATATAATTGGAGTAATGAGTGGGAAAGGCGGAGTAGGTAAATCTACTGTTACAGGTATTCTTGCAACTAAGCTTAGAAGTCTTGGATACAAAGTTGGAGTTTTAGATGGTGATATAACAGGACCTTCTATGCCTAGATTCTTTGGTATAAATGAAAAGAG
This sequence comes from Candidatus Clostridium stratigraminis, assembly GCF_045310675.1. Classification (NCBI taxonomy): domain Bacteria; kingdom Bacillati; phylum Bacillota; class Clostridia; order Eubacteriales; family Clostridiaceae; genus Clostridium; species Candidatus Clostridium stratigraminis. Next base: position 36,835 of record NZ_JBJHZZ010000007.1, on the reverse strand, counting down.
AGCAGATATAGTCCAAGGTAAAACTGAAGAAGAGGCTAAATTTATTCCAGTTGAAACAACTACTGGGATAAAGGTAATTTCTTTAAACCTATTAACAGAGGAAGAAGAACAACCAGTCATTTGGAGAGGTCCAGTGCTTACTGGCGTTATGACTCAAATGTTTAGAGATACTGAATGGGGAGAACTTGACTATCTATTAATAGATATGCCTCCTGGAACAGGGGATTTAGCACTTACAGTTATGCAGAGCATTCCTCTTAATGGTGTTGTAATAGCAGCTACTCCACAGGATATGGTTACTATGATTGTTAAAAAGGTAGTTATTATGGCACAAAAGATGAAGATAAGGGTATTTGGTGTTGTAGAAAATATGTCTTATATTAAATGTGGAAACTGCGGTGAAAAGCTAAAGGTATTTAGTAAAAAATCCGGCAAAGAACAGGCGGAAATCTTAGGAATTCCTTTAATAGCAGAGCTTCCAATTGACCTTGACTTAGTAGAAAGCATGGAAAGTGGAAAAATTGAAGACTTTATTAATCTATCCTCAGAATATAATGACTTATTAAGAAACTTCATGACCCTACAATAATTTTTGTTATAATTAGTTTAATATAGGAAACAATATTATTGTTAATTATAAATTTTTGCATTTTCTTTAAGAAAGAGGAGGATTTTTATGAAAGCTTATGTTGATAAAGAGACTTGTATTTCCTGTGGATTATGTCCATCCTTATGCCCTGAGGTTTTTGAAATGGAGGATGACGGCAAGGCTGGTGTTATTACTGATACAGTTCCAGCTGATGCTGAAGGAAGTGCTAAGGAAGCAGAAGAGTCCTGCCCGGTAAATGCTATTTCTGTATCCTAAAGAATATTAAAGACACTGAATTTTAATAGTTCAGTGTCTTTTTTAAAAATAATATAATAATTTTAGGTTTCTTGAGCTAAAAATTAATTTTTAACTGAAGATATATTTTGCTTATTTATTACTGAAAATATTTGTTTTAAAGGCAGTATAGCAAGTACAATTAAGCAGAGAATTGCATCTGGTGCAAGGTAGCCGAAATTATAGAAAAAGGAGTAATAAGCTGCAGACATACCTTGGGGAGCATAGCTGCCGTAGAATATAAGACCAGATATAAAATGAAAAATAAATCTTACAGCAATAGATATAAGTACTCCAGCAAGCATGGTGAACTTTGACTTATTTCTAAAATAGCCAGCTATACCAATAGCAGAAAAAGCTAAAGGATAATCAAAAAGAACTTGCACAGGATGTAATATATATGGTGCTAGAATAAAATCAATTACTCCAAAAATAATTCCTGTAAGAAAACCAATTTCTGGTCCATAAAATAGGGCAATAATAAAAATGGGTACCATACTTCCTAGTGTGGCACTGCCACCCATAGGAGCTTGATAAAATTTAACCATTTTTAAAACTGCTCCTAATGCAAGAGCAACCCCCACATTTGTAATTATTGAGGTTGAGAACTTAATATTTTTTACTTTAATAAAAATAACTGCTAATATTATTAAACCAATAATAGCGAAAATTGCCGATGGATGTTTGGGGACATCTGCAAACCCTTGACTAATACCACTAAAATCAATTCCTGAAAATTTTAAACTAAAACCATTCATACAAACTCTCCTCTTTTCTTTGTTGTGAAAGAAACGCCTTAGATAATATCGCCACACTATTAAGTAAAATAAAAAAACCGTATTTTGGAATACGGTTTTATATCTAACAAAATCGCTTTCCTACGCTGGTATTAACCAGATCAGGTATGAGGGTTATTGGATTAAATCCTTTTCTCAGCCTATAGGCACCCCTAGCACAAAAATATTTATTTACATCCATTATAATATATTTAGCAGCTTTTAACAATAATTTTTAAATTATAATCTGACCAATTGTGTGGTTAACCATTTGAAGCTTACTAGGCTCAAAGTTAATAGTAGAACCAGCTTTTACATTCGAAGGTAAATGAGCTAAACCGATGCTGATGTTTCTACCATCAGGAAGGGAAACATATGCTTCAGTACTAAACACTTCAATTACTATTCCTTGCATTAGCGTTCTTTCCTATTCTTAATAGTTTTATCGATGTCATGAGCATTAGTTAGGCTATTATCCATTATATCTATTCCTTCACCAACTGGTCCTTTTCTCTTGTTTGCCATAGGTACCTTTCCTACAATACCTTTTTTGCTTTTTCCTGTAGCCATTTCATCAGCTCCTAATTTAATATAAACTATATTAAATATTAAAAAGGTTTATATATTTAATATAGTAATCATAATTATTTTTGACTATTGTCTTTTAATTATTCAATTAAATTAAAAGTTAGTAATACTTTGAGGGCTATTTGAAAAAAATTAATTTGTAATATAAAAGTTAGAGAAACATCGGGTTATTTATTATATAAGTCATTATAAATAATTTTAAAAACCTCTAGTGCTTCTTCAATTTTTTCCTTCAAAAGTGTTTTCTTACTTTCAAATTCTTTAATTCCTTCTTCCGTTAAGGTGTATATTTTTTGTATTTTCTTTTTTTCATCATCCCACTTACCAATAACAAGATTATTTTTTTCAAATTTTTTCAATAGGGGATATATGCCTCCAGTACTAGGAATCCAGTTGCCGTTGGTATTTTCTCCGATTTTATGTGATATATCATTACCATTTGTGGGACCTAAGCTTAGAATATAGAGAACATATAAAGGAAGAAGGCCCTTTGTAAAAACTTGACCAACAGCCTCTTTCTCGTTTTTAATCCTTTTAAGCTCATTTAGTTTTTGCTTATATTCCTCATAAAGCCGCTTTTCTTCAGCTTTTATATCTCTATCCAACTATTACACATCCCTTACTACAACCACTCCTAAAAGGCCTGGGCCAGTATGAACACCTAAGGCAGGACTTATATCTCCAAAATGAAGAGCAGTTAAATTGGCTTCGCCTAAGAAGGAATCATAAAGCTTTTTACCTTCCTCTAGGGCACCTCCTTGCAGAACAAAAAGCTTTGCTTTGGTAGTTTTAATTGTCTCTTTAGCAATATCTATTAATTTATTTATAGACTGCTTTCTTCCCCTTACTTTTGCATAAGTAAAATATTTACCCTCCTCATCAACTGATATTATTGGCTTTATATGAAGAAATTCTCCAATAGTAGCAGACACTTTACCTATTCTGCCGCCTTTTTTTAAATATTCTAGGGTTTCTACCACATAGTATACCGAAATGCGACTTTTAATAGAGGGGAGCTCATCTACTATCTCTTCAAAACTTTTACCTTCATTTATAAGATTACCGCATTCCTCAACTATTGCACCCAATCCAGCAGAAAGGGTTTTGGAATCAAATAAACAGGTTATTAAATTTGGATGATTCTCACTTACAAGCTTAACTGCATTAAAGGTCCCAGATAAGCCTGAAGAAATTGTTATAGCAATAACATGAGTAAAGTCTTCCATTTCAAGTGTGCTATAAATGTTTTCCATATCTTGAATTGAAGGCATTGAGGTAGTTGGGATTTCTATATTTAGGTAGTCATACACCTCTTTAGGAGTAATATTAACCCGGTCTATATACTCTTTCTCCTTATAAATAATTCTTAAAGGCATTATTTTTACATTGTATTTATTTATTAACTCTACTGTTAAATCACAGGAACTATCAGAAATCAAAGCTATTTTACTCAAAATATTTACAACCTCCATATAAATTATTAGTATTATTATATATCACTATTGATATCATTATCAATAGTGATAATGATATGTTATACATTATAATTAAAATATTTATTAGAGTATTAATACCATTACAATTTAAAGCTTCGAAAATGATTGTAAACCATTAGATTTAGAATTATAATTTTCAGTAGATATATAAAAAATGGCCAGCATTAAAATAATTTATTTTATTATTAAATTATTAGGATTAGGAGTTGAACTTAATGGAAGGAAGCTTAATTTATATTTTAATTTCTATAACAGGTGTTGTGGTCATTTTAGTTATTTTACAATTTTTAGAACTAAAAAAAATAAGAAGCAGAATGGAATACACTGACAAAGTAAAAAATATATTATTTGAAGTTGCAGAAAAAATTATTAAAACTACTTCAGAAAATGAAGTTTATAGTCTTATTTTAGATACAGCCATAGAACTTGTACCAGGTGCTTCAAAAGGAAGTATTTTATTAATTGAAGAAGATAGCTTATTTCATTTTAAGACTGTTAGAGGATTTTCAGAGGAATTAAAGAAGATGACTTTAAAAAAGGAAGAGGCTTATTTATATAGTATTAATAACTTTTGTGAGACTGCTATAATTAAAAATCCAAATAGATTTGACGAAGATGTAATGAAAGAGGAGAATGTAAGAAATCTCAAAAGTTTAGAAGCCTTAGATATAAGCTGTACATTAACCTCTCCAATTTATATAGATGAGAAACTAATAGGTATGATGAGTGTAGATAGTACTTTAGCTGGAAAGACCTTTACCAATGAGGATTTGAAACTTATGAATTATATTAAAAATGAACTTCAGTTAGCTCTTAAGAATTCTTTTATTCAAAGCAAACTTAAGTATATGGCAAACTTTGATGAACTTACTGGGCTTTATAATAGGAGACTTTTCAAACAGTTTTTAACAAATGAATGCTTAAAAATAATGAGATATAAAACTGAGGGCTGCTTGGTGCTTATTGATTTGGATAATTTCAAAGTTATTAATGATAACTATGGACATAATGTGGGAGATAGGGCTTTGAAGCTGTTTGCAAATGTATTAAGAGAAAATATAAGAAAAACTGATATATATGCAAGAATGTCAGGTGACGAGTTTGTTATTTTATTTGTAAATTGTGATAAAGCTAATGCAATTGAAAGAATGGAATGTATTAGGAAGGTTGCAATAAAGGAAAAAATTGAAAATATCCCCCTTGGCTTTAGTTATGGTATTTGTAGCATTGAAGCTGATTCTAATTTGAATTCTGATGATATATTCGGCATAGCAGATAAGGAAATGTATCTAGATAAGACTGAAAAAATCAACAGATCAGCTGCAGTTTAGTTAACCGAGAGTTAAATTATGATTAAGGATAGTATTATTGGGAAACAAAGATGAAACTTAACTTGCTAATATTTGAACTTGTTTCCCTATAATAGATGAGGAATGTAATATGTAGACCACATTCCACTTTTTTTATTATTTTATAGTTCCATATCTTATAATATTTACAGCAACATCAATATTAAAAACTGCTTTAGAATAAAAATCCTTCCAATTATTATTTGACCAGTAGGTATTATATTTAGCTCGTATTATATCACCAATACCAATAGGATCACTGCCAACCTCTTGAGTATATTGTAGTAACTTTAAGCACTCGCTTTTAATTTCCTGTGACATAAGTTTCTCGTATTTTACTTGTACAGCCTTCTTATCAATATGATCCCATTGGTGCTCTTCATAAATTCCATCTAGTTTTAAACTTATATTAATTATTGGAATATTGTCTTTTATACTTACCTTAATTTTCTGTTTAGGTTTATATAAAAACATTGCAGTACCTGTTTTACCTGAAATGTCCTTTTCGGGAGGGCCTAAGCTTGTAAAATTATATTCACTTGACTTTACCTTTCCTTTCATTGCAAGTAGTAAGGATGTATCCTTTTGATTAAGTTTTCCTACCATTTTATCGTAATTAAATAAAGCACATCCCATAACACGAATGCCTTTTGTTTCCTTATTTTCAGCCTTAACTAATGGTACAATTGAGTCTATGCCTTCTGCAAAGCTGAAGCAAGTAAATTCGGAAACCGAAGTTTGCGGGCAGAAACCTGATCTAGAATTATTATCAATAAGCTGCTTTAGATAGAATGAGGGCAGAGGCTTGTCGCCTAGTTTCTGAGAAAAATCGAATAAGTCTTTTGGGCTACTTTCACTTATTACTATATATGCAATTGTTGGATTGGAGGAATCTCGCTCAGATACTTCGAGAAGGTTTATTATCCCCTTTTCGGCTAATTCTTGAGAAATAACAATCTGTTGTATTTTTCCTGCTTCTAAAAATTTAGAGGATATATTTCTAGCTTTAGATCTAAATTCTCTAAGGGTTCCTGCATTTCCGTAAATAAATTCTACTTGTTCATATTTCTTAGGATCAGCTACAGGAGTAGTATAGGAAATAAGAAGCATTCCATCTTTAGAACTTTCCAGACCAAGCTGCAATATAAAACCTATATCCTCGTATATTTTTTGATCCCAGCATCCTGTTAAAATTATTACAGGTATTATAATTAAACACAGAAACTTAGTTACTTTTATTCTTTTCAATTTTAACCCCCCTTTTGTTTATAAAGGAAAATCCAAAAGAAAATAGTAATAGACTAATTACAAGTAAACCCGTTACTCCTATAATATCTGTAAAACTGTATATGTCTACTAAATCCTTAGGCATATTGCCAAGCAGGATAATTATAATGGTTAGTAAAAGAATAGGATATTTTTTATTATTAATGGCTAGTAGTATGTCTAAAAAGTGGTATGAGCAAAAAAAATAATTTCTAATAGAGGAGCCCATTACAGGATACCAAAGCATGATAAAAAGCAAATCCAATCTTTCAATTATGGGTATTCTCATTGATGTTATTACATTGAATAGTGGAAATGCTAAAAGCTTTAATTTCCACTCGCCAACATATATATTTGTAATAAATACTATTAAGGTTGAAAATAAAGTAGTAAAAATATTGGCCGAAATGGAAAATTTGGTAAAGTTTTGTTTGTCTGTTACATATGGATAAATAACAGGTAAAAGCTCGATACCTAAAAAACTAAAACCAGATAACATCATTCCGCTTATAATTCCTTTTGTGCCAGCTTGACCAACAGGCATAATAAAAGTTAATCTGCCATTTTTGGTTAGAACCAAAAAAAATATAATGGTTATTATATAAACTGGTAATAAGGTAATAGTAAATTTAGCTATTGGATTTAATCCTTTAAAGCATAAATAAATTGTTGGTATAGATGTAAACAGCGATAACACAGTCAAAGGAGTTAAGGGTAGAACTGTTATTTTAATTAATTCGCTATATAATCGAAAGATTACAATGCATGTAAAAACAAAATATAAAAATAAACTAAAATTAATAAGCATACCTATATATTTTCCGTAAAGAAGTATATTAATTTGAAAAATAGATTTATCAGAATATCTTTTTAAAAATCTACAAATTAAAAAAGTACATATGATAGATATTATTCCTGACAAAAAAACTGATATCCAACCATCGTGACCTATCTTATTAGCTAAAGTAGTTGGCAGGGTAATAATACCAAAGCCTATTTGTGATGAAATAAGAAAACACATCATTTGCATTGAAGAAATTAAATGCTTTTTATTATTTGTCATCATCAAATCCTCTTTTCTCATTTAAAGGCTTAGCAATACTTGGCCTTTTCTTTAAAAATTTAAATGGTGCTCTAATAAAGACATTTTTAAAATCCATAGGCACTAAAGGGGCTATTGGTTGAAAGTAAGGCTGGCCAAGGGTTTCTAAGGATATAAGATGAGCCATTAAAAAAATTATACATACTAATATACCTACAGCTCCAAATACTGCAGATACTAGCATAACCATAAATCTATAAAACCTAATAGCAAAGCCCATATCATTTAATGGTGTTACATAGGACGCTATGGCAGTTATTGACACTACAATTATCATTAAAACACTAACTATCCCAGCTTGAACTGCAGCCTGGCCTATAACAATACCACCAATAATACCTATAGAAGTTCCTATGTAAGTAGGAAGTCTAACAGAGGCTTCTCGTAATAATTCTATGGTTGTTTCCATAATAACTGCTTCAAGATAGGGTGGAAAAGGAACTTTTCCTCTTGACTCAGCTAAAGGAATTAAAAGTTTTAATGGTACCATATAGTAATGAAAGTAAGTTACAGCTATATATATTGCAGGTAATAATAATGCAACTAAAAGAGCAATTAGCCTTATAATTCCAAGAAAGGTACCAAGTATCCAATGACCATTAAAATCATCTTGAGATTGAAAAAAGGAAAAAAAACTTACAGGTGCGGCAATGACTACAGGAGTCCCATCAACAATAACAGCATAACGTCCTTCTAACAGCATAGAAACTATTTTATCAGGCCTTTCAGTTGCCACAAATTGAGGGAATGGAGAGTTTGGTGAGTCTGAAATCATTTGTTCCAAGTATCCGCTTCCTAATAATCCATCATAATTGACCTTGCTAATTCTATCTTCTAATTCCTTTAATATTTCTGGATTGGCAATTTTATTAATATACGAAATATAAACATCTTGATTTGTTGAAGTTCCCAATCGTAGTAGCTTAAATTTAAGATCATTATTGCGAATCTTTCTCCTTAATATGGATATATTGGTATTGGCACATTCTACAAAACCTTCATGTGATCCTCTTACATTTTTCTCTGATTCAGGTTCGCTTATTTCTCTTTTTTCAAATTTTGCAAGATCAGAAGAAATTGCAAAATTTAATCCTTGAGCTATGAATACTGCTTTACCTTGAGTAACATCACTTAATATTGAGTTTGTATAATATATAATTGATAATTTTGCTATAGGAATTGATTTAATAAATTTTTCGCTTTTTAAATTATCATAGGTAAGTGACATTAAGTATTTAAAAAAATCACGCTGAAATAGATCTAAGTCAATAAGACCTGAAATAAAAATAAAATAGCCTTTCATGCCATTATTTAGAAACACCTGTCTTAGGATAATGTCAGGGCAATCTTCAAATTTATTTTTTAAAATATTTATTACATCTTCAATATTAGTATTTATTAAAGTCACAATCCTCACCTCAATATGTGAACGTAAGTGTATAAATTAGGTTTATACTTTTTGACCAAATTTATACTTCAATGCAGTTTGTATAAAAGAAAAAAGGTTTTGCAGAAGCAAAACCTTTTAATATATTAGTGTCACATATTTTCTTATTTTATATAACAGTTTACAATTTCCCCGTAATAAATAGTGTGGTAGTCGTCATCCTTGTAGCTGCTATTTTTTATTTCTTCAGAAAGCAAATTAGCATCCATTTTTTGTTTATAAACTATTTTACATTCATAATGGAGTTCGCATTCTCCAATTACAGGTGTTGAAACAGATTTTCCTGGTTCTAGAGTTAATGGGCACTCTTCATATTTATTCATATCTCTTCCTGATTTAGAACCATAAAATCCAAGAGCCTTTTTTAAATCGTTATTTAGTGGAATACTAACCGTAAATTCATTAGAGTTCTCTATAAGCTCATAAGTATATCTTGATTTTCTAACCAATACAGTAAAAATAGGTTTATTCCATTCAAAACCAATATTTCCCCAACTTATAGTCATAGTATTAGTTTTATTTCCACTTTTTACAGTAAGGAAGGCTCCTTGCTTATGTAAATAATTCATGGCTTCTTCAAGCTTTTGGGTAAAATTAACTGACATTATATTCTCTCCCTTCAATGATATTACTTTTATTTTTTATCATAAATTATATTTATTAAGTATAAAAGTAATGTAGCTGATTAAAAATTTATGCAGAAATATGCTAAATTTAAAATGAAAATATATTGTAATATATAAAATCATTAATATAACAGGGGAGAGTGTAAAAGGATGAAACTTCAAAGGGAACTGGATGTGATTTTTATTGTTCATTTCAGCTTATAGAGATAAGCAGAAGCTTTAATAACAGAAGTGAAAATGTAAGTGCAATATCAAAGGAACTTAATATTATTAAAATTTTGGAAAATGTGTATGATATGTATTGCAAACGCTTGCACAACATGTTATTATTAGTTTATGGTTATTGAAAACGGTACCGAAAACGATACCAAATACATAAAAGAAATCAGCTACAAAAACATCAAGGTTAATCCTAAAAATTATAATGGGAGGGGATTTATATGAATAAAAAACTTCTAAGTATTGTACTGACAGTTGCAGTGGGAACAACTTTATTAGCTGGATGTGGAAGCAAGTCCACAGCAGGAACATCAAGCAGTGATGGAAGCAAGTCGTCAGGAGCTAAGGAGATTTATTTCTTAAACTTTAAACCGGAAATTGCAGACAAGTATAATCAAATTGCTGCTGAGTATGAAAAGGAAACTGGTGTTAAGGTAAAGATTAACACAGCTGCAGCAGGTACTTATGAAACAACTTTAAAGTCAGAAGTAGCTAAGTCAGATGCACCAACAATATTCCAAATCAACGGACCAGTTGGATATCAGGCTTGGAAGGACTATACTCTGGATTTAAAGGATACAAAGCTTTACAGCTATCTTACAGATAAGAGTTTGGCTGTAAAAGATGGAGAAGGAGTTTATGGTATTCCTTATGTTGTAGAAGGCTATGGAATTATTTACAACGAGTCAATTATGCAGAAGTATTTTGCACTTTCTGATAAAACAGTTTCAATAAAATCAACATCGGAAATAACAAACTATAATTTATTAAAGCAGGTAGTTGAAGATATGACTAAGCATAAAGCTGCTTTAGGAATAAAGGGAGTATTTGCATCCACGTCCCTAAAAGCTGGAGAACAGTGGAGATGGCAGACACACCTTGCAGACATTCCTTTCTTCTATGAATTCAAAGACAATACTAAATATGACAATACAGTATTAGCTGGACTTGCAGCAGACAATATTGAATTCAAATATGCAAATAACTATAAAAACATATTTGATTTATACTTAAATAACTCCAGTACTGACAGAAAACTATTAGGAAGTAAATCCGTTGATGATTCCATGGCTGAATTTGCTTTAGGTAATGTTGCTATGGTTCAAAATGGTAACTGGGCTTGGGGGCAAATTTCCAAGGTTAGCGGAAATACTGTAAAAGAATCTGATATCAAGTTTATGCCTATATACACTGGAGTAGCTGGTGAAGAAAATCAGGGCTTAGCAGTTGGAACAGAAAACTTCTTTGCAATCAATAAGAAGGTTTCAAAGGATAAACAGGATGCTTCTATAGCTTTCCTTGAGTGGTTATTCTCAAGCGATGCCGGTAAGAAGTTTGTAACCAATGACTTAGGCTTTATAGCTCCATTCAATACCTTTAAAGATAATGAAAAGCCGACAGATCCACTAGCTAAAGAAGTTTTAGCTTGGATGGCTAAGGGTAAGACCAATGTAGCTTGGACTTTCGCAGCATTCCCAAGTGAAGATTTCAAAAATTACTTTGGTGATGCATTACTTGAATATGCCCAAGGCACCAAAACCTGGAATGACGTTGTAAAAGTAGTTAAAGATTCATGGGCTTCTGAAAGAGTAAAAAATAAAAAATAATTGAATGTGCAGATGGTGGGCTGGAGGTGACTCTGACTCACCATTTTAAAATTATTATTAGGAGTAGATAGTGTGGAAAAGAGACTTAAAAAATATTTCCCAATCTTTGTACTGCCCACATTGATAGCCTTTTTAATAGCTTTTTTAATACCGTTTGTTATGGGACTCTATTTATCATTTACAGAGTTTACTACAGTAACAAACTCCAAGTGGGTGGGTCTCAGCAATTATATTAAAGCTTTTCAAAATAAAGAGTTTATAAATGCCCTTTGGTTTACAGCAAGATTTACGGTTGTGTCTGTTATAACTATCAATGTGTTTGCCTTTCTTCTGGCACTGCTTTTAACAAGGGGTATGAAGAGTTCAAATTTTTTCAGATCAGTATTTTTTATGCCTAACTTAATAGGCGGTATAGTACTTGGGTATATATGGCAGCTGATAATTAACGGTGTGCTGTACAAGTTTGGTGTAACCTTGACAGTGGATCCTAAGTACGGCTTTTGGGGTCTTGTAATACTTATGAATTGGCAGTTAATAGGCTACATGATGATTATATACATTGCAGGAATTCAGAATGTGCCTGAAGATTTGATTGAAGCAGCAAAGATAGATGGAGCAGGTACTTTTAAGATACTAAAAGATATCAAAATTCCAATGATTATGTCATCTGTAACAATATGTTTATTTTTAACTTTGTCAAATTCTTTTAAGCTATTTGACCAGAACTTAGCTTTGACAGCAGGCGCACCATCTAGAAAGACAGCTATGATGGCGCTGGATATTTATAATACCTTTTATGGCAAGACAGGCTGGGAAGGCGTAGGACAGGCGAAAGCAGTAGTATTCTTCCTTTTAGTAGCTGTATTTGCATTTACACAGCTTATATTTACAAGGAGTAAGGAGGTAGAGAACTAATGGAGACAAACACCACTCAGGAATTGATCACAAAGGAATTAAGGCCTAGAAAAGCTTCAAGGTGGATCAATAAATTGATATTTACAGCACTTTTGATAGCATCAGCTGCATTTTTAGTTCCTATTTTAACAGTATTAATGAACTCATTTAAAGGAAAGTTCTTTATTAGTGATACTCCTTTTTTACTACCTAACAGTAAGACCTTTGTGGGACTTGGAAATTACGTTAATGGACTAGAAAAAACAGGTTTTATAAAAGCCTTTGGATGGTCGCTATTTATAACAGTAGCTTCTGTTTTAGTTATTGTTTTATTTACCTCCATGACCGGATGGTTTATTACAAGAGTTAAAACAAAGTTTACTAAAACATTATATTATTTATGTGTATTCTCAATGATTGTACCTTTCCAAATGGTTATGTTTACAATGAGTAAGGTTGCAAATATACTGCATTTGGATAATCCTTTTGGTATTATTGTTGTATACTTGGGTTTTGCCGCTGGACTATCAGTGTTTATGTTTTCCGGATTTGTAAAATCAGTTCCTCTTGAGATTGAAGAAGCAGCTCTGATTGACGGCTGTAATCCGATACAGACTTTTTTCTTGGTAGTGTTACCAATATTGAAGCCAATAGCAATAACAGTTTCAATATTAAATACAATGTGGATTTGGAATGACTATCTGCTGCCATACCTTTTAATAGGCAGTGAATATAAAACAATACCAATTGCAATTCAATATCTTCAGGGCGGATACGGCTCTATAGATATGGGGGCTATGATGGCAATGCTCATACTAGCTATAGTTCCAATTGTAATCTTCTACTTAGCCTGTCAGAAGTATATTGTTAAAGGTGTTGTAGCAGGAGCAGTCAAGGGTTAAAGTTACTTACAATAATTTGATGCTAAGAATGTGGAAGATATGATAGAAAGCGGCATACTTTTACCGGTTGCCAGTTTACCGGGAAGGTTATCAAATAAGAAAAACTTGCTAAAATTAAGTTTTAGCAAGTTTTTTCTTTTAAAAGCTTTTTATCTATTATTAAATTATAGGAAAGCCCTAAAATTACTAGCAGCCCTCCAATTACTTTACCCATTGAGATTAATCCCTGAGAGAAAAAGTCAATTATTACCCCTGAAAAAAGCTGTCCTATAAATAAAATTAATGTGAGATAGAAAGCAGATATCTTTGGTGTAACTAAATTTGAAATAGACACAACTATAACACCAAGGAATCCTCCAAGGAAAGCCCATATGGGTACAGCTTTTAAGATGCTAGTAGAAAAACTTAAATAATCATTACTAAATACTAAAAATATTAAGGAAAAAGATAAACCTACTATATAATTAAAAAAGGTGCCTTCAAATAATCCTATTTTATTTGCTAAGATTGAATTTATATTTCTGCCTAAAACAATAGTAGCACCTGCTATAATTGAAGCTATAGCAATCATTAACATAGATAAACCTCCTAACTGTTAAACTATTAATAAAAAGTCATAATCACTATACCTAAAGTTATTATTATTAAACCTATTAGCTTTTGTTTTTTAAACTTATAAACCTCTGCTCCCAAGAGTCCATAGTGATCAATAACTATGGAAGTTATTGATTGACCCAGTAATCCTAAAGCTAGAGTTAAAGAAGCTCCAATATTATTAAAGCTTAAATTATTAAGTAATACAGTAAAAACCCCAATAGCTCCTGCACTATAAAGGTAAACAGGAATATTATTATGTAGCTTAAGTTTTATTCTTTTAATAAGCAAAATACAACTTATGCATATTAGCCCTATTATATGGATGATTACTATTGATGAGTAGGTACCGGTATTTTTTGATAGTGCTCCATTTACTACTAGCATAACAGTAATTAAAATACCAATAAATCCTGAAAGTAGTTTATACATAAAATCCCTCCACTTAAATCTATCTTAAAATTAGCATAGATTTATTGGATATTACTATGACATATGTCATAGTAATAATGATATACTATATTTAGTTTATATTATAAATGGCCTAGGAGAATGAGCTAAATGAGGAAAATAGCTAATATTAAAAAGTTGAATTATTACGTTTTAAAATATAATATAGATAGTATTTTTAGTACTGATATGAAACCATATATGGAACTATTCTTTTTTAATAAAAACGAATATATATGTAAAGTAGATGAAAAATTAAATTATTTGTTATTCTTTGTTAAGGGCAAGGCTAAAGTATATGCTCCTTTAAGCAATGGGAAGTCGCTGCTTTTATGCTTTTATAAGCCCTTTATGGTAATAGGTGATGTTGAATTTTTGCGTACTGAAACTGCAAATTCAAATGTTCAAGTAATAGAAGATACCTATTGCGTTGGAATATCTTTTGATAACATTATGAAATTTGCTTTTAATGATTCCAAGTTTTTAAGATTTGCATGTGTTTGTTTAAGTGAGAAGCTTATTAGGCTTAGCAAGAATAGCTCAATTAATTTGCTATATCCACTTGAGAATAGGCTAGCAAGTTTTATTTTAGCTACTTGTACTGAAAGTAAGGAAAAGAACAAAGTTATTTTTCAGGGTAATTTAACAGAGGTTTCAGAACTTTTAGGTACAAGCTATAGACATCTTTTAAGAACTTTAAATATACTTTGTAGTGAAGATGCTATTAAAAAGAATGAAGACTATTATGAAATTGAAAATGTAAATATATTAAAGAAGCTTGCAGGGGAATTGTATGAATAAAGATAGAGAATAATTAAATTTAAAAAGTAATTACTGATGATAAAGAAGAATAATAGATTATATTAAAAAAATTAGCTGTAATAAAAGTAAAACCATTTTGGTTAACTAATATCACAGCATTTTTTATATCTTTCCTAACTTTAGCTTTTCAAGACTTTGCATTACTTCATTAATAGGTAATCCTAAACTTATTTGAACTACTGCAGTTATAGCACCTTCCACTAAAGCAGCATCTACTATATGAATTTTATCTTTTCCTTCAAGTATTAATGTTTCTTTTACAAGCTCAGCAGTCATATAGGAGCTTCCAAGATCAAAGAGCACTAAAACTCCATCTTCGGTGTAAATATCAGATAGTGCTGTATATATTTTATCATAGCTGCTTCCAAGTTTGCCGTCTATTGTACCGCCTGCAGAGGCTAATTTAACCTCTGGAGCCATTTCTAAAGCTAACTCTTTAACTCCATGAGCAATTTTTTCACTATGAGATACTATAAACAGTGATACCATAACTAAGTCTCCTTTATAGCTTTAACAGTTTCGTATATGGAGGTCAATATTAAATAGCTTGAAGCAGCCCCAGGATCTTGATGGCCTATACTTCTATCGCCTAAATAGCTTGCTCTGCCTTTTCTAGCGGCAATGGTTTTAGTAAATTCCACTCCAGCTTCTGCTGCTAGGCAGGCATTTTTTAATGCATCCATAGTACTAAGGTTATTTTCAATTGAATTATTTATTTCTTCAAAGGCTGGAATAAGAGCATCCAACATGGTTTTATCACCTTTTTCAGCTCCGCCTCTTAGTTTAATACCACCAATTGCAGCTTTTAATATGTCTCTAAAGTCAAATAAAGTAACCACCGATTTCCCTGTTAGTAAAGGTGCAGCTTTCATAAGGGCAGTTCCGTAAAGGGGGCCTGAAGCGCCACCTACATTTGATACAATTGCCATGCCAGATAGCTTAAATATATCAGACAAGTCTCTAATAGGGGAAGTTTTAAGTTTCTCAGAAGCAGCCTTAAAGCCCTTATTTAAATTAATGCCATGGTCCCCATCCCCTATTGCAGCATCAAGGTCTGTTAAGAACTGTTTATTTAGCAATATAGTCTTTTCTATATTGTTAAATACGTGTATTACATCATTTAAAGCAAGTGTCATACTAATTCCTCCAAATGGTCAAAATTGCTTGAAAGTTGGTGTATCAGCTGAAGCATCAAGTAATTCCTTTAACTCCTCATCAAGTTTAAGAACACTTATTGAAAAACCTGCCATCTCAATTGAAGTCATATACTCTCCAACAAAGGTTTTATAAATCTTTACTCCTTTTTCTTCTAATAACTTGTTCACTTTTCTGTTAATAATAAATAGCTCCATTAATGGAGTTGCTCCCAAGCCATTTATCATAATAGCTACCTCATTATTTTCATCTAGTGGCATATCTTCAAGAATTCTTCCCATTAGATCGCTGACAATTTCATCTGCAGCTTTTAATATTTCTCTATGAGTTCCTGGCTCACCATGGATACCCATACCAACTTCCATCTCATTATCAGACAAGGTAAAGTTTGGCTTTCCTGCTGCAGGCACTATACAAGGCGTTAAGGCCATGCCCATACTTCTAACATTACCTATTACCTTAAGTGCTGCTGACTTTACTTCCTCTAGATTAGCACCATTTTCAGCTTTTGCCCCAGCAATTTTGTGAACAAAGACTGTACCTGCTATACCTCTTCTTCCAATGGTCCAGGTGCTGTTTTGAACAGCCACATCATCATTCACTATGACGCTTTCAACCTTTATACCTTCCATTTCTGCCATTTCCCTAGCCATGTTGAAATTCATAACGTCGCCGGTATAATTCTTTATAATAAGCAGTACACCAGCATCTGTAGCTACAGCTTTTATAGCTTCATAAATCTGATCAGGTGTTGGAGACGTGAAGACAGCTCCGGCTACAGATCCATCAAGCATTCCTTTTCCAACAAAGCCGCCATGTGAAGGCTCATGACCACTTCCACCACCACTAACAAGTGAAACTTTATCTTTCTTTTTATCGTTTCTAACTAAAACATTAGCATTTTCAAGTTTTTTAAGATACTGAGGATAAGCGTACACCATACCTTCTAGAAGTTCTTCAACTACAAGTTCAGGGTTATTAATTACCTTTTTCATTTATTATAGCCCCTTCCAATAATAATTTCAAAATAGAGTAAGGCTCTTTACCTTACTCTACAAATTTACAATAGTTTTTTAGTTATTTAACAATTTTAGAATATTAAATGGAAGACTAGTGCTGCTAGTAAAGCACCACAAATAGGACCTAAAACGGGAATCCATGAATAAGCCCAATCGGAATCACGTTTGCCAGCAACAGGAAGTACAAAGTGGGATAAACGGGGACCAAGGTCTCTTGCAGGGTTCATTGCATACCCTGTAGTTCCACCGTAAGAAAGTCCTAGTCCAAAAATTAACAAACCAACAGTTAGTGGACCAAATCCTTGAACCATATTAGTTGTTCCTAAACCTAAAATACCGAACATTAGTATGAAGGTTGCTATTACTTCACTTATAAAGTTTGTTTGATAGTTCCTAATAGCTGGACCTGTGCAGAATACTCCAAGTTTTGCATCTTTGTCATCTGTAACTTCCCAGTGGCTTCTGAAGTTAATCCAAACTATAACGCCTCCAATAAATCCTCCCAGCATCTGAGCTATGATGTAACCAGGCACATCAGCCCATGCAAATTTACCTAAAGAAGCTAATGCAATTGTTACTGCAGGATTAAAATGACCACCACTTATTGGTCCAAAGATGTATACTGCTAAAGCAACTCCGATTGCCCAGCTAGTT
Organism: Candidatus Clostridium stratigraminis; assembly: GCF_045310675.1. Classification (NCBI taxonomy): domain Bacteria; kingdom Bacillati; phylum Bacillota; class Clostridia; order Eubacteriales; family Clostridiaceae; genus Clostridium; species Candidatus Clostridium stratigraminis. The sequence continues at coordinate 18,986 of NZ_JBJHZZ010000007.1, read as the reverse complement.
GTAATTACAATCCATCCAGAGCCGTTACCTTTAGTTTTATTTAAAACAACATTACCAACAACAGCATCTCCAAACAATACTATTATCATTGTTCCTAAACACTCAGCTAATAAATGTGACATTTAAAATTACCCCCTTTTATTTTTATAATAAATTTATTATGACTTTACTTAGCCCAGCCTATTGACCTGTCCACCGCTTTATGCCAGCCCTCTAAAAGTTCTTCTCTCCTAGCAGCATTCATATCAGGAGCAAAGCTTCTTGATATTGCCCAATTTTTAGATATATCTTCTTTATCTTTCCAATATCCTACAGCAAGACCGGCAAGATATGCTGCACCTAGAGCCGTTGTTTCTATAACCTCTGGTCTGTCAACCTGAACACCTAATATATCTGATTGAAATTGCATTAAGAAGTTATTAGCACAAGCACCGCCATCTACCTTTAAGGCTTCAAGTTTAATGCCTGAATCTTCTTCCATAGCTTTTAATACATCGTTAGTCTGATAAGCTAAGGATTCAAGGGTAGCTCTAATTAAATGTTCCTTCTTAGCTCCTCTTGTAAGACCTACGATAGTTCCTCTTGCATACTGATCCCAATAAGGTGCTCCAAGTCCAACAAAAGCAGGTACAACATAAACACCATTAGTATCTTCAACTGCTTCAGCGAAGCTTTCAGAATCTGAAGCTTTCTCAACAATTTTAAGCTCATCTCTAAGCCATTGAATAGCAGCACCAGCAATGAATATACTTCCTTCAAGTGCATATTCAACCTTACCATCTGCTCCCCAAGCAATAGTGGTTAATAGACCATTCTTTGAAGCAACTGCTTTTTCACCTGTGTTCATAAGCATGAAGCAGCCAGTTCCATAGGTGTTTTTTGCAGTTCCTGGTTTATGACAAACTTGGCCAAATAGGGCAGCCTGCTGATCTCCAGCAGCTCCGGCTATAGCTATTTCTCCGCCTAGTAATGCAGCATCTGTATGGCCGTATATGCAGCTTGAAGGTTTAGCTTCTGGAAGCATAGCAGCAGGTATGTTTAATCTTTCTAGTATTTCTTTGTCCCATTCTAAGGTGTGTATGTTAAAAAGCATAGTTCTAGAAGCATTGCTATAATCTGTTACATGAACCTTTCCCTTAGTTAGATTCCAAATTAGCCAAGTATCAATGTTTCCAAATAACAAGTTGCCTTTTTCAGCTTCTTCTCTGGCACCTTCAACATTATCAAGTATCCATTTAACCTTAGTACCTGAAAAATATGCATCTACTATAAGCCCAGTTTTTTCTCTGATATTTTTATCAAAGCCTTCTGCCTTAAGTTCGTCACAGAAGCCAGCTGTTCTTCTGCACTGCCAAACTATTGCATTATAAACTGGTTTGCCAGTGTTCTTATTCCAAACTACTGTTGTTTCTCTTTGATTAGTAATACCAATAGCTGCAATGTCTTCTGCAGTAACATTAAGCTTTTGCATAGCTTCTACAGCAACGCTTATTTGTGTTGACCATATTTCCATAGGATCATGCTCAACCCAGCCAGCTTTTGGATAAATTTGTGTAAATTCCTTTTGTGCTACACTTTGAATTAAGCCTTTTTCATTAAAAAGAATACATCTTGAACTGGTTGTCCCTTGATCTAAAGCCATTACATATTTACTCATTATTAATTAACCCCCTAAGTTTTTTTATCAAAAGAGACTTTAAGAAATTAAATGTCTTAAAGGCTCATTTCTTCAAATTCCCAAAGCTCTACTGTGGATGTAGAAATTGCCATAGCACCGGCACTAAGTGCTTCAATGGCATCTCTTTTATTTTTTATAAGACCTCCTGCAATTATAGGCTGCTTTATTTTCTCTCCTAATGTGTTTATAGCTTTGATGGCTATTCCGGGAAGTACCTCTACTGCATTAGGTGAGAAGGTATGAATATTTTTAATACTTGTTTCGAAGGACAGAGAATCTAGCATAAATATTCTTTGAATAGTAAACATGCCTAAATTTAATGCGTACTTTAAACAAATTCCTTTGGTAGATATAACTCCATACGGGTGAATAGTTTCTTTTATAAATTCAACGCCTTTTTGATCTGATTTAAGTCCTTCAATCATATCAAGATGAATGAAGACTATTTTCTTTCTTGTGAGTAAAGCTTCGCATATTTTTTTAATGTTTAAAACGTTTCCATATAAAACAAAAACTATTTTTATATTGCTTGTTAATATAAGTCTTAAATCTTCATTATTTCTAATAGCACCTACCACAGGATTATCAGCTAATAGTCCTTCGAAACTATCCATAACTATACACCCTCTATATTGAATTTTTATGACAAGCACCTTGCAATTATTACAGTATATTTCTGTTAAGTATTAAATTTTTTTTATATTTCTTGTAGCTACTACATTGACACCAGTATCCAAAATGTTTTTATATATTAAATCACCTATTGCAACTGGTGCAGTTACAACAATGTTTTTTAGTAATCTTATACATTCAAAAACCTTATTTTTAGGAATATCCTTTTCTGTTTTTACTGAAAGGGTCGGGTAATCCCCATTAATAACAGCAACTGTTGTAGTTACAATTCTTGTAGGATTTGTACATTCCTTAATAGCATAGGTATCTCCAATTTTGCAGGAACTGCCTGTAACCTTTATATTTCCTTTATTATCAAGCTCTACGAGTAAGGAGCAGCCAAGGGGGCAGCCAATGCAGGTTAATTCTTTCTTTTCCATATCTAAATGCTCCTTTCTACCTTAAAAGTAACTGAAGCTGTGTTTGGGTATTTTGAAAACATATCGCTAGTAAGTCTTATTTCCTCCATTTCCCCAGGGGTCAAGATTTTTTTCTTTCTTGTAATAACCTTTTCATTATCAAAATAAACAGCGATAGAAGCTCCTTTATATACATTGTCTACTCTAAAACGTACAGTAATATTATCAGATATAGCTGAAGGAACTATAAACTGAGGAACAGTGTAACGTACTCCATCTATAGCCTTAATAGTTACTTTATTATCATTTTTTAGTAAGCCCTTAATATAAGCTCTTGCATTTTTACCTGCTATACGGCTTTCAGTAGTTACATTATCAACTAAATCATGTACATGAAGCACATTGCCGCAGGCAAAGATACCAGGAATATTTGTTTGAAGATAACTATCTACCAAAGCACCACCAGTTATTTGAGAAAGTTCAACATCTGCTTTTCTTGAAAGCTCATTTTCAGGTAAAAGCCCAACAGAAAGCAGTAAAGTATCACACTTTATATATTCTTCACTTCCCTTAATTGGTTTTCTATCACTTCCTATCTGTGCTATTGTTACTCCTTGAAGCCGGTCTTTACCGTGTATTTTTACCACGGTATGGCTGAGCAATAGAGGAATATCGTAATCATCTAGGCATTGAACTATATTTCTTTTTAAACCACTAGAATAAGGAAGCAATTCAACCACAGCTTTTACCTTGGCTCCTTCAAAACTCATTCTTCTTGCCATTATGAGACCAATATCCCCTGAACCTAATACTACTACTTCTGTTCCTGGCATAAAGCCCTTCATATTAACAAACTTTTGTGCTGAGCCTGCTGTCATTATTCCTGTACACCTAGTACCAGGAATAGTAAGTGCACCTCTAGGTCTTTCTCTGCAGCCCATTGCAAGTATAATTGTCTTAGCTTTAATCTCTAATAGTCCCTCATCTGGATTTACTGCGCAAATTGTTTTATCCTCTGTAATATCAAGCACCATGGTGTTTAGTTTATATGGAATTGAAAGCTCATGTATTTTATCGATAAACCTTTGGGCATATTCAGGCCCTGTAAGCTCTTCTTTAAAGGTGTGAAGACCAAAGCCGTTATGAATACATTGAATTAATATACCTCCAAGATAAGCTTCCCTATCCAATATTAAAAGCTTATCTATTCCGATTTCTTTAGCAGCTACAGCAGCAGCCATCCCAGCTGGGCCTCCGCCTATAATTACTAGATCATAATTCATTTTCCATCCTCCCGCTAAATATTTTCTTTGCTTAGGCCAACTAATATTTTTGATTGCCTGCCAAATTTGGTGATTTCAGTTGGAGGAACATTAAGCTCAGTTTGTAGAATTTCCATAACTCTTGGCATGCAAAAGCCTGCCTGGCACCTTCCAGCTCCAGCTCGAGTTCTTCTTTTGACTCCATCTAGATCCTTTGCACCTAAAGGCCTTCTAATTGCATCTAAGATTTCGCCTTCAGTTACATATTCACATCTGCAAACTATTCTGCCGTATTCAGGTTTCTTTCTTATAATTTTCGTTTTTTCTTCTAGATTAAGTTCATTAAACCTTACTATGGTTTTACGCTTTGGATTAAAAGCTTTATTTACTTCAGGCTTTAATTTATTAACAACAATTTCAGAAATAATTTCACCAATTAGAGGTGAGCAGGTTAAACCAGGAGATTCGATGCTGGCTGCATTTATAAACCCAGGAACATCAGGAGCTTCTCCTAAAATAAAATCATCTTTATCACTTCTTGCTCTTAAACCGCTAAAGGAGGTAATTACACTGCCAAGCGGAATATGTTTTACACTTAGTAAAGCCTTCTCCATTATGTCATCTAAACCTTCTCGGGTAGTGCTTACATCTTCCTTATCTTCTATATCTATAGCATTTGGTCCAACTATTAAGTTTCCATCAGTAGTGGGAGATACTAAAATTCCTTTTCCAAGCTTCGTTGGAAGCTGGAAGAAGGTCTTGTCTGCAATATAACCAATATATTTATCAAATAAATTATATTCACCCTTCCTAGGTATAATGGTGAATTTATTTTCACTAAGCATATTGTTAAACTTGTCGCTGTATACACCAGCTGCATTTACTAAAAGTTTTGAGAATATAACCTCACTAGCTGTTTTTATTTCAAAAATATTATCTAGTTTTTTTAGCTCTAAAACTTCGGAATTAAAGCTAAATTCCACACCATTTACATAGGCGTTTTCAGCTAAAGCTATAGTTAAATTAAAAGGGCAAACTATTCCTCCAGTAGGGGCATAAAGAGCAGCCACTACCTTATCTGTTACTGATGGTTCCATCCTCCTTACTTCTTCACCTGTTAGAATTTCTAAGAAAGGAACCCCATTTTTTTCTCCTCTTTCCTTTAATTCATATAGCTTATCTATATCCATTTCATCAAGGCAAAGTACCATGGAACCATTTCTTCTAAAATGAAAGTTCAAATCCTCTGATAGCTTATCAAACATTAGGTTAGCCTTTGCATTTAGGCTGCCTTTTAGAGTTCCAGGCTTTGCATCAAAACCTGCATGGACTATAGCACTGTTTGCTTTACTTGTACCACAGCATACATCATTTTCTTTTTCTAACACCAAGGATTTAAGCTTATATTTAGATAACTCTCTTGCAATTGAGCATCCAATTACACCTGCACCAATAATGACTACATCATACATTTTCATCACCTCTATGCTAAAATAGGGCAAAAAAACCTTAGGACAACTTTTCAGTGAATCCTAAGGTTCTCATAATCTCTACCTTAACTTTTTTATTCTTTTCTTTACATATATATTATAAATTTTTTGAAATATTATTGATTTATAAAACTTAATATTATAATTTTTAAATATAAAAAAAGACTTATTCAATTGTAACAGTATTATTTTTATCGATAATATGCCACCAGGTATTACCAGGAGCAAGTGGTATATTTAAGCCGTTTTCATCTTTGATTACCGTTTGAGAAGTTAAATCTTTTCTAGTCCATTTCATCTTTGTATATTTTCCATTGCTTACGACATAGCCATTTCCTTCTCCTACAAGTGAAATATCTAGGTGCTGATTATCCTTCTGAAGTTTTATATCCGTTATTTGTATGATTATATTGGCAGTCGTAATAGGGGCATTATTTTCTTTATCTGTTGAAGCTTTTCCATCCATGAATTTATAATATTTGCCTTCTTTATAAATATAATTAGTTTTATAATACTTATTTAAGTTAAGAGAAACACTATTTGCTGGCAATAAATTATCACTAGCCCAAAAATCTTTATTAAAGGTTAACTTAACAGCAGATGGTCTTATAAAATCTTTTTCTGTAATTAATTTTCTAAGATTCTCCGCAGAAGTATAAAGGTTGTGAGGTGCTTTTCTTACTGTATCTCTCCAGTAGTATTTTCCGAAAGTAAACTCATTAAGGCTCATAAGCTTTTCATTTTCAATCATGGCTTTAGCTTCATCACTATAGCCGCAGTGAGCAAAAGGCAGAGAATATTCCTTTGAAATATTTAGAAAATATGGACGGGCACTTCTGATAGGTCCTATTTTACTAGGACTGTTCTTTTGAAAAAGTGCAATGAATCTAGGAATTCCGCCTTCAGCCATGGTTTCATATACAATATCAGCTTCTGAAAGCCCAGACTGAGGTCTCGCATCTTTAGAATTTTCTATAATTGCCATGAAAGGAACATTATTATAGGTGCTTTTATCTACTTCTTCGCCTGTATAGGTAGAAAAATAATGTGCTTCCTCAGGGCTTGGTTTTATATTGTTGCTAATGGCATCCAAGGCTTTATCCCGCTGCCTTAAATAGCTATATGAGAAACTAATTATTAAAATGATTATCAAAAATATATATTTTTTATGTTTCATTCTTATATCTCCTAAATTTTTTATTTTTAATATAAAATTAATCTCTGAAATTGAAAAGTATTCTTTAATAGCTAATTTATATTCTTTATAAAATTTTTTTATGTCTGTAAATTTAAGTAGATAAGTTTTTTTATATAAAGCAACAGCATAATATATTTCAAAAATGAAAGAAATAAGAGGTAAATTAACCTAATATGCTATATCTTACCTTTAAGGTTATTTATGAAATTGCTGAAAAATTTTTCACAAGTTATAATTATTAAGATACAATATATGGTGCCTAAGGAGGGGGATATATGCTACATGTTGTAAAAAGAGATGGCAGAAGGGTTGAGTTTAATTCCCTTAAAATTACAAAGGCTATTAAAGGCGCTGCTGAGGAGATTGCATTTAACTTAAAGGATAGTGAAGCAATAGAATTATCTCAGAGGGCAATTAAAAAAATTGAAGACTTAGAAAAAGAAGAAATTGATGTAGAGGAGATCCAGAATATAGTAGAAAGTGTGCTTTCTGAAAGTGAGTTCCCGCTTTTAAAAACTACATATGAGAGCTACAGAAAAGAGAGAACTAAGGTAAGAGAAATTAAATCTGATTTAATGAGAGCTATTGAACAAATTGGTGTTGAAACAGATCGTGACAATGCAAATATTGGAAACAATTTCAGCTCAAAGCTTTTAAGAATAGCAAGTGAGTCAAACAAGTGGCACAACTTAGCTATAATGCCAAAGCATTTGGCAAAATCTCATGAAAATGGTGATATTTACTTTCACGACCTAGACTCATATAACTTGACCACAAATTGCTTACATCTGCCAACAAGAGAAATTCTTGAAAAAGGTTTTAACACAGGTTATGGTACTATAAATAAGCCAAGAAGAATAGAATCAGCTGCAGAACTTTCCTGCATATTGCTGCAGAGTACACAAAATGATATGTTTGGTGGACAATCCCATCCAGACTTTGATAATGACATGGGTGTTTTTGTTGAACCTACAAGATTAGAAATAAGAGAAGAATTGATGGAATTAGGACTAGAGGGAAGAATTCTTGGTGAGGCAGTAGAGAAAAAGCTTAACAAAACTGTTCATCAAGCAATGCAGGGTATTGTTTACAACCTCAATACCATGCATTCACGTGCGGGATCTCAGGTGCCATTTTCCTCCATAAACATAGGAATACCAAATACAAAAGATGCAGCCTTAGTATGTGAGATATTTTTACTAGAATATGAGAAGGGGTTAGGTAAAGGAGAACAACCAATCTTCCCAAATATAATCTTTAGGGTTAAAGAAGGAGTAAATAGGGAGCCAAAGGATCCATATCACTATTTATTTAAGCTAGCTTGCAGAGTTGCAAGTAAGAGAATGAACCCTACCTTTATGAATATTGATGCTGATTTTAATAAGGTATATTTTGATAAAGGATATATGCCTGCTACAATGGGTTAACATGAAAAGTTACACTTTATTCTACAGCCCATTTAAAACCTCCTGAATTGCTGGAAGTCTTAGCTATGAATGAATAAAATATCATTAAACTGGAGAACATATGTTCATAGAAAGATAATCAGCAGCTAAGCTAGGGGAGATTCAAAATGAATGAGAAATTACTTGTAGTTTGTGATGAATGTAATAAGAATTTTGAGATGTTAAAAAATAGCATTGAAAGAAGAAAAGAACGTTATGGTAAGATATTGTGCATGTCTTGTTCTCAAAAGGGAGAAAGAAATCCTATATTTAACAGGAAGGGAATTCTCAGCTATAAAGAGAAAAGGGAAAAAATAAATACTATATGTACTGATTGTGGTAAAGAATATTGCATGACACATGAAAGAATCTTATCAAGAAGAGAAAAGTATGGAAAAGATTTATGTTTATCTTGTTCTAAAATTGGAGAAAGAAACCCTTTCTATAATAAACGATTTACATCGGATCAACTTCAATTATTTAGTTCAATTAGGAAAAGCTTTTATAATGATAAGTTATTTGGTGAGTATAGAAGAGCTCAGCAATCCCTTAGATTTATGGGAAAAGATAATCCTATGTACAAAGAAGATGTCGAAAAGGTAAATTGGAGAAGTAGATGTTTAAGAGAATTAGTTTTAAAGGTAAACAATTATACTTGTCAGAAATGCAAAACACAAAAACATCCATTAGAATTAGATACTCATCACATAGTAAGTATTAATCATAATAAAGATAAGCGAATAGATATTGAAAATACAGCATGTTTATGTGTGAAATGCCATAGGGCTTTTCATATGTTGTATGGTTGGAATACTATAAGTAAAGATTTTGAATCCTTCATAGAAAGTTCAGAGACTATCGAAACAATGCTTGAAAAGCATAATGGAGTAGAGTAGGTTTCAAGAGAAACCGAAGCGGGAGGCCTTCTAAATTAGAAGTGAAGATATAGTCCGACACCACCAGAGATGGTGGAAGATTACGGAATCGGTAATTTTATCAAAACAGAAAGTGTAGAACCTATATAATGTCAAATATTAACGGGGAACCAGGAGCAAAGGGAAGAGGTAATATAGCACCAACTACAATTAACCTTCCTAGACTTGGAATACTTGCAAAGGGCGACATAGAAAAGTTCTTTTCCCTGTTAGATTCTAGATTAGAGCTTTCAAAGGAATCCCTTATGCATAGGTATGGCGTACTTAAGAGGTTAAAAATAAAAGATTTACCTTTTGTTGCAGGTCAGGGACTTATGAAAGGCTCAGAGAACTTAGCTCCAAATGATTCAATAGAACCTATTTTAAAGCAGGGAACCTGGTCTATAGGCTTTATTGGTCTTGCTGAAACCTTAACTGCCTTAGTTGGCAAGCATCATGGAGAAGACGAAAGAGCTAGAGAATTGGGATTTAAAATAATATCCTATATTAGAAATTATACCGATAAGCTTACGCAGGAAACCAAGCTTAACTGGAGTACTTATGCAACGCCTGCAGAGGGTTTAAGCGGTAAATTTATTCTTCAGGATAGAAAGGTGTTTGGAGATATAAAAGGAGTTACAGACAAGGAATACTATTCGAATAGCTATCATATTCCTGTTGGCTTCTCAGTATCTATAAAGGATAAAATAGACATAGAAGCACCTTATCATAAGCTTTGCAATGCAGGACACATTAGCTACATTGAGCTAGATGACTACCCAACAGAGGATGTAATAAGGAATATTCTTGATTATGCCTATAAAAATACTAACATAAGTTATATAGGTATTAACTTTCATATTAGGTACTGCAAGGACTGTGGTACTTACTTAAGCCATGGAGAGCATAAGTGCAACAAATGTGGAAGTTATAATATCCAGGGAATTTCTCGAATTACAGGTTATCTTAGCTTAGACGAAAGATTTGGTACAGGAAAAAATGCTGAAAGGGCAGATAGGGTATCTCATTTAGATAATCACATTAATGTTTATGAAGATGTAAACTTGCGAAGGTGTAATTTGTGATAGAGAATAATAAAATCAGGCTTGCGGCTATACTTCCTGAAAGTTTGGTAAATGGTACAGGAATTAGAAGAGTATTATTCAGCCAAGGCTGTCCTCATAATTGTGAAGGCTGCTTTAGTCCTCATACACATTCCTTTGAAGGCGGAGCCTTAATAGATATGGATGAAATAGTTAATGACATAAAGATTAATCCAATGCTTAATGGTGTTACCTTCAGTGGTGGAGAACCTTTTGAACAGGCAGATAAATTTGCACATATAGCAAAAGCAGTAAAAGCTTTAGGACTAAATGTTTGGTGCTACACAGGCTATACCTTTGAATATATATTAGAAAATCAGTATAAAAGAAAAGGCTGGCTGGAGCTTTTAAATAATATTGACATATTGGTTGACGGTAAGTTTCAAAAGAATAAAACAGATGCCAAGCTTAAATTTAGAGGGTCAAGTAATCAGAGAATAATAGATGTTAAGGAAAGCCTTGATATACTCAGTGTTGTAGCTATAGATTTTGATGTTAAAAATTAGTTTTGGTTCAATAAGCAAAAAATGTTTAGATTTTTTAATGAAGGATATTGACTTTAAAGCTTCAAAGTAATAAAATATAAACAATATAAAATTAAAGGCGTTGATAAGAAGAGTAATTGTACGGCTTTATTCACAGAGAACTGGTCACTTGGTGAAAGTCCAGTATAAAGTATATAATGAAGAACATCTTTGAGCCTCCAACCGAAATTAAGCATATTAAGTGTTTAAAAAGTAGGCTTGGACGGAACCAATCCGTTACAATTTGGACAGTATCGAATTTTACTTTAAATTCCGTACTGATTAGAGTTGAGCTTAATAAGCTAAATTAGGTGGTACCGCGAAACATAGTCTTTCGTCCTATTAAGGATGGAAGACTTTTTTATTTATCTAAAATACTGGCCATATTTGGGACGAGTAAAAAATTTAAAGGTTTTATTAAAAGGAGGCTATATTATGAATACATTAATTCTTCCGAAAGGATATTCATCCTTGCTAAATATAAGAGAAACAGAAGTTGCAATAAAGAAGGTTAAAGATTACTTTGAAAAGAGTCTCTCAGAGGCTTTAAATTTAACTAGGGTATCAGCGCCTTTATTTGTTGAAAGGGGCACAGGTATAAATGATAATTTAAATGGTGTAGAAAGACCTGTAGTCTTTGATGCTAAAGAGATACCGGATTCAGATGTTGAAATAATACATTCACTAGCAAAGTGGAAAAGAATGGCTCTTTATAAATATGGTTTCTTACCAGAAGAAGGTCTTTATACTGACATGAATGCCATAAGAAGAGATGAGGATATGGATAACCTTCATTCTATCTATGTAGATCAGTGGGATTGGGAGAAGGTATTAATAAAAGAGGACAGAACGATAGAAAAGCTAAAAGAAATTGTAAGAACCATTTACGAAGTTTTTAAAGAAACTGAAAGCTATGTTAATAGTGAATATAGTGAAATTGAAAAAGTGCTTCCTGAGGAATTATTTTTTATTACCTCTCAAGAGCTGGAGGACTTATATCCTGACAAAATTTCAAAGGAAAGAGAAGACTTAATTTGCAAGGAAAAAGGTGCAGTTTTTGTAATGCAGATCGGCGGAGAATTAAAGTCTGGAGAAAAGCATGATGGAAGGTCTCCAGATTACGATGATTGGACCTTAAATGGAGATATATTATTTTGGTATCCGCTTTTAAATAGAGCAATAGAACTTTCATCTATGGGTATAAGAGTTGATGAAGGGGCACTTACTAGACAGCTGAAATTAGCTCACTGTGAAGACAGAAAAGAGTTGGAATTTCATCAGTTACTTTTAAATAAAAAACTACCTTATACAATTGGTGGCGGCATTGGGCAGTCAAGAATATGTATGTATTTTTTGAGAAAAGCACATGTTGGCGAAGTTCAAGCTTCTATTTGGCCTCATGCAATGATTACGGAGTGCCATGAAGCTGGAATTCAGCTGCTATAAATTAACAAAATTATCGCAAGAGATATTTACTTGCGATGTTTTTAATTTTTTTGAAATGTTACATATATTTCCAGAACTTATTCAGTTAAAGAATATACATCAGAAAACTCAATATGAATTCTTTCAATATTACTGGAGATACTGTCACGGATAATGTTTTCAGGGGTAATATGAGCAACTAAAGCAGGAAGCAATATAGAAAACTTACTGCCCTTTCCTAAGGTGCTTTGGATATCTATAGTTCCGCCATGCATTTCAACCAAGGATTTTACAATGGATAAGCCAATACCGCTTCCTTCATGATTACGCTGTAAAGACTTGTCAACTTGCTTAAATCTATCAAAAATTATAGTGTATTTATCCTCGGGAATTCCAATACCCGTATCTTCTATTACTATATTTATAGATTGTCCCTTGTCATAGATGTTAACCTTAATTTCTCCTCCTGGATTAGTAAATTTTATTGCATTTGAAAGGAGATTTAAAATTATTCTTTCTATTTTATCAGGATCACAGGAGATAACTTTCTCTTCCACATCTGTATCAAAAATAATACTTAGGCCTTTAGCTTCTATAAAGTCTGTTACTGATAAAGTAATTTCTTCAATTATTTCAATAATATTATAATTACCCAAATTAAGAGTTAAATAACCTGAATCAATTTTTGACATATCAATTAGATTATTAATGAGTCTTAAAAGCCTATAGCAATTCTGCTTCATAATATTAGAATACTTAATTGTTTTATCATTAGAATTATATAAGTCAAGAACTTGCAGAGCACTAAAGATAACATTTAGAGGAGTTTTAAGCTCATGGGACATACTTGAAAAAAATTCTTCTTTTTCTTTTAAGGTTTTTTGCAAAAGCTCATTTTGTTCACTAATAACTTTTGCTTGTTCTTCCAATTGATGTCTGCTTAGCACCTTATCTGTAACATTAGTGCAATTAAAAATTAAGAATTTTAACTTTGAATATTCAAACATGGGGGTAATAGCAGCGTCCCAATAGGTAATCCCATATTTAACAGTGTTAAGTTTAAGTTCGTGTATTATAATAGATTTCTTTATTTTATTTTGTTCTTCATTTAATAAATTTAAAGTTTCAAAAGGCAAATTATGATTTAACTCATGGAGGCATTTTCCAATGCAGTTTTCCATATTATTATCTTCATTAAAATATTTTATGTACATATCGCTAGCTTTTAATAACCTCATATCTGAGGTACTGAAAATAGCAATGGCTGAAAGGTTATCATAACATATTCTACTTGAATAAGGAAACCTTTCGCTTATACGACTAAAGTTTCTTTCTATAATAGTTATTAATTTTGTTTCATTATTTATATTTTTAATATTAATATCAACTTCAACTGCATCTAGTTGTTTTGTGAATATGTAACTGTGATATTTCCCAATAAGATTTGAAATATTCATTAAGCTAGACTTTAAAATTATAAAGGCATCAGCTAAGGATTTTCCCATAAAATCTGAATATGAAAATCCTGTGATTTTATAAAAATCTTTAGTTATATTAACAATGGTATTATTTTTAGTAGTAAGCTCAGCACGATAAGAACATGACCCACTTTCAAAAAAATCCATACACATTATAGATATCCTCACTAGTTTATAAAGTACTATTATTTTTTAGTAATTATACCATAATATGACTCAAGTGTTAATAAAAAATTCAGAAAATTTATATTTATTTAATATATTATGATGAAATAACAATAAATTGAATTCTAACTGTATTTTCTATAATATATATATTATAGTGATTATTTTTTAATTGGTATTAAAATTAAAAAATAATAATTTAGAAAAAATTTTGAGTTAAAGGGGATGCTGATTATGAAATGTATAAGAGTTTTTTTCCTAATAACTTTAATTATTGGTGCTTCTATATTATCAGGCTGCGGAAATAATATAAATGCTTCAGAAGTGAGAAATTATTCAGATTCAATACTTGAAAATATTCTTATTTCAGGTAATAAGGATAATTATGCCGATTATTCTAAAGACTTCAGTGACAACATGAAAACTGCAATACCTGAGGATATGTTTAAAAAGAATAATGCTCTAATAAAAGATAAAATTGGGGAATATGTTTCTAAAGATTTTATAAAAATAAATACAAAAAAGGAAAAGGGAATAAATTATATAATTATAATTTATAACGCAAAATATTCAAAAGAGCCTCAAGGAGCACTTGTTTCAATTACCTTTAAGGAAAAGGATGAAAATCATAAAGTTGAGGGCTTATTTATGACTTCTCCTAAGCTTACAGGTAATTAAACTATTAAGCTAATTTTTTAAGAAGGTGAACTTTTTTATGATAAAAATAATAGTCGATAGTACATGTGATTTACCTGAAGAAATATTAGAAAAGTATAGTATTAGAACCTTACCATTAAGAATATTAATTAAAGATAAGGAATACCTAGATAAAAGAACAATAAAAATAGAAGAGGTATACTCTGCAATGCGAGAAGGTATTTTACCTAGAACCTCTCAGCCGAGACCAAAAGATATATACAATTTATTTCTGGAATATTGTAATAAGGGAATAGATTTTATATATCTTGCATTCTCCTCAGCTCTTTCAGGAACTTTTCAGGTAGCAGAAAGTATTAGTGATGAATTTAAAAGTAAGTTTCCTAAGGTTAAAATTGCTGTAATAGATTCAAAGGGTGGTTCAACTGCAACGGGATTAATAGCCCTTCAAGCTGCAAAGCTTGCTAAAGCATACAATGATTTTGATATAGTAGTTAAAGAAGTATCAGAACTAGTTATGCATGTGGAACATATTTTCACTATTTCTGATTTAAACTGGCTCATTAAGGGTGGACGAATAAGCAAAACTAAAGGGCTTTTAGGCAGTATGCTGGACATTAAACCTATTTTAGATGTTAAGGATGGAGAAATGGAGGTTATTCAAAAGGTTAGAGGAAGAAAAAGAGCGTTAAATGCGGTTGTAGATGTATTAGAAAAGCGAATTCAGAAATTCCCTGACCAGATGATTGGAATTAGCCATGCAGATGACATTGACACTGCAAATGTACTTATGGAAATTATAAAAAAACGTATAGGTAACAATAATTTTATGGTAAATAAAATTGGCAGTGTACTTGGGAGCCATCTAGGAATCGGAGGCGTAGGAGTGTTTTTCTTTAACAATAAAAGTAAACTTTATATTGACTAAAGAAATGGATATGTTAAAGATAAATTTTTATAAAGTATATGGAGACTAAAGAAAGCTTAAGCTTTTATTAGACACTGAATGCGGCAGGAAACGCAGAAGGGTTATTAATAAAAGACCTTCAACGTTCCACGTGGCTTCCCTTATTCAGTGTCAAGAAATCTTCTTAACATTCTTTTGTAATAAAGCTATATTTAATAAAACATACAGTCAATAAAATCATCTATTGATATTCCAGCAAAATAGCTTTCAAAGTCTGTATTTTCAAGAGCAGCTCTAACGTCAGACTCTCTATATTTCATGCCTAATAAAGTAGTCTCCAGCTCATCTACTTCTTTCCTGCCAAAGAAATCTCCATTTATTTTAAGTTCTTTAATTTTACCATCATTTACATTAAATTTTAGTTCAAGCTTTCCGCCAGCATATCTCTTTCCCTTTTCAAGGTCAAAGGCAGGGGATTCACCGTAGTTCCATTCCCAGGTTGAAAACCGGGTTTTCATTAAATTATGAATCTTTTTTATGTCATCCTCTGTAAGAATATATTCCTTGTCTTTATAATTTTCATCCTGCATAAAGAATTTTAAAAGTGTATCCTTAAATTCATCTATAGATATATCCTTTTTTAAATATGGATACACATTTGTTACTCTGCTTTTAACAGATTTTATTCCTTTAGACTCTATTTTTTCCTGTTTTACATTTAAGGCATCTTGAACTACAGATAAATTTGAGTTGAATAAAATAGTACCATGATGTAATAGTCTATCACCATAATAATATTGGGCATTTCCAGAAAATTTCTTACCATCTATAGTTATATCATTTCTACCAGAAAACTCAGCTTCAATGTCTAATTTGCTTAAGGCATTAATCACTGGTTCAGTAAATATCCTAAAATTACTTGCCACATCATTTTCATTTTTAACTATAAAGGTAAAGTTTAAATTTCCAAGATCGTGGTAAACTGCGCCACCACCAGATAATCTTCTTACAACATTAATATTATTATCATTTATATATTTAGAATTAATTTCTTCGATAGTATTTTGATTTCTTCCTATTATTACAGAGGGCTCATTTTGCCATAAGATAATATAATCTTCTGCAGAGCTTAAATACTTAGTTACATATTCTTCAAGTGCAAGATTAAAATGTGGATCCTTTGAATTATTTCTTATACTAATCATAGCTTGTCTCCTTATTAATAAAATTATCTGTAATGTAAGAATAGAAAGAATTTTTAAAAATGTCAATGGATTAATAATACAATGCTTTTTTGCTAATTTAGCAAAAGAATATTTTATTTGTAAATAATACTGCATAAATTTGGAACACTAATCATAGCGTAGGTTTATCTATTAAAGGCTATCATGAAAAGGATGTAATGAGGATGAAAATAGCTTCTTTAAAAGTGTTTGAAGGTAATAACATTAAGGGACATAAAAAGATAATAAAGGTATGTTTCAAAAACTCGGATAGTTTGGAAATTAGAACATATTTAAAAATGTATTTTCAAATTTGCTACATGTGTGGGTTTAAGGAAAAATTAATCGACATTGAAAGTAAAGCTGGAGCACGTTATATATGGCTTACTTATACTGAGGAAGAGTTTTCTAAGTATTTATTGAGCAATATACAATATTATTTAGATAATCCAAAGTTCCTTGCGGAAAAGTCAGAGAATTTAATAAAAAAAGATTTTTTATATTACATAATTAACTTGGTTAGACAAAGAGGAGTTCCTACAATTGAACTTAGTGAAGATTTATTTCAAGTTGGCTATGGTAAAAATTCAATAATACTTGGAAGAGATTATCAGAGCTATGAAAACACACTGATGACTCAGCTTTCCAGGAACAGAATGGGCCTTTGGGAGAAATTAAGATATTCTCAAATACCTAAGGTTCAAGGAAGGGTTTTATATGGGACTAACGAAATAAAAGAGATTGCAGATCTTAATTATCCAATAAATATAAGGAATATTAATAAATGTAAGGAAGTTAAAGTAACTATAAATAGTGAAGAAGAATTAAACACTGTCTTAGATAATGTGCTAAAGACTTACACTAGAGCTTTTGTTTATAATGGAATGGTTAAATATAGGGTTATTTGCTTTAAGGGTCAGGTTTTATTAGTTTTAAAAAAGGATGGGATTTATAAGGTTATGGAAGTAGAA
Organism: Candidatus Clostridium stratigraminis; assembly: GCF_045310675.1. Lineage (NCBI taxonomy): Bacteria > Bacillati > Bacillota > Clostridia > Eubacteriales > Clostridiaceae > Clostridium > Candidatus Clostridium stratigraminis. The sequence goes on along the minus strand of NZ_JBJHZZ010000007.1, from coordinate 1,515 downwards.
AGTGAAAGTTTAGAAGTCCTTGAAGTAGTTACTGCATTAAAGGGACTAGAGAGTTTTTGTGCAAAGGTATATAGGGATTTTCCAATGGAATTTATGTACATCGATCTTCAAGAGGATAAAGAGCTTATGCTGGTGGACTTAGGAAACGTTTTTGACGTTTACGAAGAATTAGATAATGTAAAGGATAAAATTGCTAATTGTTTTTTTAATAAATTAATAGAAGAAGGAATTGGGGCAATACCTATTTTCTCTGTTACAGGTACAAATGGTAAAACAACTACTGCACGTCTTATAAATTATATATTAGATAATCTTGGCTTTAATACTGCTCTTACCTCTACTGGTGGAATTTATATAAATGGAAAAAAAATAAGAAATGGAGATACTACAGGGTTTTTAAGTGCAAGATCAGTTTTATGCAACAATACTGTGGAAGCAGCAGTTATGGAAACAGCACGTGGTGGAATTTTGAAAAATGGTCTTGGCTACGAAAAAGCAAGTGCAGCTGTTATTACTTCTTTATCTGAAGACCATATTGGGATGTCTGGTATTAAGGATGTTCAGGATCTACTTAAAATTAAGGCTGTTGTACTTGAAGAACTCGATTGTAATGGAAAGATTGTGGTTAAAGCTCAGGAGGATCTAGTAAACTATACAAAAAATAAAAAAAATGTATGTCTTTTTAACATACAAAAAAATAAATATATACTAGAACATATAAAAAATGGAGGAGAATGCTTTTATATAGCAGAGGATTACTTAATTTATAATAAAAATAGAAAAGAAAATAAACTTTTAAATGTAAAATATATTCCATTCACTCATGGTGGATATTCGAAAGGAAATATATTAAATATTATGGCAGCTACGGCTGCTGTACTTAATATCTATGATGATATAGATAAAATCATGGAAATAATAATGAAAGCAAAATGTGATCTGTATTTTAATCCTGGAAGGCAAAATATTCTTCAGATAGAAGGCTTTAAGTTAATTTTAGATTATGGCCATAATTCAGAGGCATTTCATGAAGTATTAAGTATAGCAAAATCCCTTAAACCAACAAGATTTACAGCCATAATTGCAGCTCCTGGAGATAGAATGGATAAATATATAAAAGAGCTTGGAAGTATTGCAGCTGGGTATTGTGATAATATTATTATAAGAGAGCAGGCGGATTTAAGGGGAAGAAATGTAGGAGAAAGTGCAAGCTTATTAAAGATAGGCGCATTAGAGAAAGGGTTTAATGAGAAAAATTTAAATATAATTTATAAGGAAGAGGAAGCAATTAAATCAGCTATGGAAGCTGCCATTGAAGGTGAGGTCATAGTGTTGTTTACCCAATGCTTAGATGTAATTATACCTGCTGTAAATGAATTCTTGGAGAAGCGTGGTAAAACATCTATTGCAGCTGACTTGGATTTCTCACATTAAAATGGAGCCTGTGAAGAAAAGTCTGTAAAATGCAGCTTTCTATGATAAAATAAAAAATCATAGGAGGCTGTTTTATTATGG
>NZ_JBJHZZ010000006.1:0-150898 GCF_045310675.1 Candidatus Clostridium stratigraminis | reverse complement strand
CACCGCATTTTAACTTTCTAAGCAAAAAGGGAGCTGCTGCGCAGCTAACTATTTAGTTAGTTGTGCAACAGCCCCTTTTTATGGTGCCGGTGGCCGGACTCGAACCGGCACGGTTTCCCGCATGATTTTGAGTCATGTGCGTCTGCCATTCCGCCACACCGGCAAAATTACATTACTTATATTAACATAGCTTCATAAAAAAATCAATAAAATATTTTAGTAGTCATCTTTAATTTAAATAAAATAATACAAAGGTCTTTATTATATTACAGATTTAATGTAAAATAATGAGGAATTAAAGGTTAATTTATAAAATGTGGAGGCAGCAATGAACAAACTATTAGAAGCAATAATCGAGAATAATAGACATTTTACTATAAATGGGAAAGTAGCATCCTATATACCTGAACTTATAAAGGCAAATCCCGATGCTCTTGGGATTTCAGTGATAACCCTAGAAGGGGAAGAACACTTTGCAGGAGATTATAATACAAAGTTTTCAATTCAGAGCATTTCTAAAATTATTAGCTTAATGTTAGCTTTAATTGATAATGGCCGAGATAGGGTGTTTTCAAAAGTAGGTGTTGAACCAACGGCCGATGCATTTAATTCTATAATTAATTTAGAAACAAAGAAGATTCAAAAGCCCCTTAATCCTATGATTAATGCGGGTGCTATAGCTGCAGTTTCCTTGATATCAGGAAAAACTAGACAGGATACCTTTGATAGAATTTTGAACTTTACAAGAAAAATTACTGGAAATCCTACTATAGATTTTAATGAAGAGGTTTATAAATCTGAAAAAATTACTGGTGATAGAAATAGAGCATTAGCTTATTTTATGAAGAGTATGGGAGTTATCGAACCTGAGGTAGAAGATGTTCTTGATGTTTATTTTAAACAATGCTCTATAGAAGCTACCTGTAAGGATATAGCTAAAATAGGAGCAGTACTTGCAAATGATGGTATACTACCCTGGAGTGGAGAAAAAGTTGTACCAAGAAATGTTGCTAGAATTGTAAAAACAATTATGGTAACCTGTGGTCTTTACGATGCTTCCGGAGAATATGCTGTTGAAGTTGGAGTTCCTTCAAAAAGCGGAGTTGGTGGGGGGATTTTAGCTGCAGTTCCAGGTAGAATGGGTATCGGGGTTTATGGACCTGCACTTGATTTAAAAGGAAATAGTGTTGCTGGTATTAAGGTTTTAGCGGAGTTATCACGAGAATTAGATTTAAGTATATTTTAAATGAAGCCTAATAGGCTTCATTTTACTATAAATTTAAAGTAAGCTGAAAATTAAAGCTTAGTAATTTGTAAACAAACAAGGAGGTAAATATGTTAAAGTATTTAGACGCAGGTGAATCCCATGGTAAAGCCTTAGTGGCTGTAATTGAAGGGCTGCCTTCCAATTTTAATATAGATACAGATTACATAAATAATGAATTAAAACGAAGACAAGGTGGCTATGGAAGAGGAGGCAGGATGTCCATTGAAAACGATAAGGTAGAGATTTGGTCTGGAATTAGAGGAATTTATACTACTGGAAATCCTTTAACCATGATTATATATAATAAAGATTATGAAAACTGGAAGGAAAAACTAGGTAAAAGGGCAAATGGAAATGAGGTTATTACAATACCTAGGCCGGGCCATGGAGACTTAGTTGGATATCTTAAATATAATACCGGAGATATAAGAGATGTAATAGAAAGAACTTCTGCAAGGGAAACCGCAATGAGAACGGCTGTTGGGGCCCTTTGTAAGGATATGCTTAGACAATTAAATATTATTGTAAGAAGTAAAGTAAACAGTATAGGAAATATTTATGATGTAAGTACCTACTTGTTTGATAATAAGAACTATGAAAAAATAGAAGAAAGCGAAGTAAGATGTTATAATAAAGAAATAGAGGAAAGAATAAAGAAAGAAATTGATATTTGTAAAACAGCAGGAGAAACTATTGGAGGAAGTATTTTTCTATCAATAAAAGGCGTACCTATAGGAATTGGAAGCTATACCCAATGGGATAATAAGCTTGATGGAATTTTAAGCAGAGCAATAATGTCGCTGCAGGGTATTAAAGCCTTAGAGTTTGGAAATGGACTTAATCTTTCATTAAAAGGCTCAAATTTCAATGATGAACTTTTTTATGAAAATGGAAGCATTAAGAGGAAATCCAATAATGCTGGTGGAATTGAAGCTGGTGTTTCTAATGGGGAGGATATAGAAATAAAAGCATATATGAAGCCAATTCCAACAGTTAGAAAGGATATAAATACAATAGATTTAAAACATAAGAAAAACATGAAAAGTAGATATGAGAGATCTGATGTCTGTGCAGTAGTGCCTGCATCGATAATTTTAGAAAATATATGTGCTTTTGAAATATTAAAGGAGCTCTTAAGTAAATTTCCAAGTGAGGATTTTAATATATTAAAAAGAAATATTGAAAATTATAATATAGAAATTAATAAGAGATAATGGAGGCGATTACATGGCAAAAGATAAGTTGGTAATATTAGATGGTCACAGCTTGATGAATAGAGCTTTTTATGCCCTACCTCCTCTGACGAATACTGAAGGTCTGCATACAAATGCACTATATGGATTTTTAAATATGCTGTTTAAGATTAAAGAGGAAATTAAACCTGATTATATAGTTTGTACCTTTGATAGGAAATCACCTACTTTTAGACATGAGGAGTATAAGGATTATAAAGCAGGAAGAAAAATTATGCCGGGGGAGCTTGCTGAGCAATTTCCTACTTTAAAAGAGCTTCTTAAACTTCTTGCTATAGATATTTTTGAAATAGATGGCTTCGAAGCAGATGATCTTATAGGAACCTTAGCTAGTTTTGCAGAAAAGAAGGACATAGAGGTCTTTGTAATAACTGGAGATAGAGATGCATTGCAGCTAGCCTCTGAGGATATTAAAGTTGTAATAACTAAAAAGGGAATGACAGAAAAAGAAGTATATGATAAAAATAGGATGATAGAAGAACTTGGTGTTACACCTGCACAATTTATAGATGTAAAAGGGCTTATGGGTGATAGCTCAGATAACATACCTGGCGTACCAGGTATTGGTGAAAAAACTGCTTTTAAATTAATACAGCAATTTGGAAGTGTAGAAAATGTACTGCAAAATATTGATAAGGTTTCTGGTAATAAAATAAAGCAGAATCTAATAGATTTTAGTGAACAAGCAATTTTTAGTAAAAAGCTGGCAACAATTATTACTAATGTACCTATAGACGTTGATTTAGATTCCATTAAATCAAAAGATAATTTAGATATAAATGGTCTGAGGCAAATGTTTTTTAAGCTTCAATTCAAAACTCTATTAGATAAATTGCCCCTTGAAGCTAATAATTCACATAAAAGTAATGAAACTATAAAAAGAGAAATTAAGTATGAGGTTATTGATAGTGTAAATGACTTGGAATCTCTAGTTAAAAATGCTCAAGACAATTTATATATGAATTTTGAAGCAGAGAATCTAAATATTTATTCAAAGAGCAATATTAACAGAATCTTCCTTAATTTAAATCATAGAAACTATGTTCTAGATATAAATTCACTTTTTTCTAAAGATAAAACCCTTACTGTGAAGCTGCTTAAGAAAATTTTCGAGAATGAAAATATATTTAAATTCGGCCATGATAATAAGATAGCCTTTATGCTTCTAAGTAAATTAGGAATTAAAATAAAGGGTGTAGAATTTGACACTAAAATTGCAGCCTATCTAATTGACTCCTCAAGAGGCGACTATGAATTAAAAACTTTACTACAGGAATATTTGCAAAGAGATATTCAAGGAGATGAATTTGAAAGCTTAGTAGAAGAAACTGAATGTCTTGAAGAACTTGTCATTTTGCTTAAAGAAAAGATCAAGGAATACAATATGGAAGAGCTATTATATAAGCTGGAGCAGCCCTTATCTGAGGCTTTAGCTGATATGGAAGCAGAAGGCTTCATGGTTGATGGTGAAAAGCTTAATGACCTAGGAATAAGATTTAAAAATGAAATAGAACTCGTTCAAAAGGAAATATATGTACTAGCTGATGAGGAATTTAATATTTCTTCTCCAAAACAGCTTGGTAAAATATTATTTGAAAAATTAGACCTGCCTATAGTCAAAAAGACTAAAACAGGTTATTCTACCAATGCGGAAGTTCTTGAAGAGCTGTACGATAAGCATCCTATAATTGAAAAAATTGTTATGTACAGGCAGCTTACTAAATTGCATTCTACTTATGTAGAAGGCTTAAAGGCAGTTATTGATAGTGATGGAAAAATTCACAGCAGCTTTAATCAGACTGTAACTACTACAGGAAGGTTATCCAGCACTGAACCAAACCTTCAGAACATTCCTATAAAATATGAAATGGGAAGAGAAATAAGAAAAGTGTTTGTTCCAAACAATGAAAACTGTGTAATACTTTCTGCAGACTATTCCCAAGTAGAGTTAAGAGTACTTGCACATATTGCAGAGGATGAAAATTTGATTAACGCCTTTATTAACCATAAGGATATTCATACTAAAACTGCTTCTGAGGTATTTAAGGTTCCTCTAGATGAAGTAACTCCTCTTATGAGAAGTAGAGCAAAGGCTGTTAACTTTGGAATAGTATATGGTATTGGTGATTTTAGTCTAGCTAAAGATTTAAAAATATCAAAAAAAGAAGCAAAATCTTATATTGATACTTATTTTGAAAGATATCCAAGTGTTAAAAAGTATATGACTAATATAGTTCATAGTGCTGAGGTTAATTCTTATGTAACCACAATTCTAAACAGAAGAAGGTATATAAGAGAGGTTAATGCATCCAATAAAATAGTTAAAGCATTAGGTGACAGGCTTGCAATGAATACACCAATTCAAGGAAGTGCAGCAGATATAATAAAACTTGCTATGATTAATGTAGCAAAGAAATTAAAAAACTTAAAATTAAAAAGCACCTTAATTTTACAAGTCCATGATGAGCTTATTCTTAACGTATATAAAGATGAATTAAAAGAAGTAGAAGCCTTAGTTAAGACAGAAATGGAAAATGTTGCTGATCTAAAAGTTCCACTTGAAGTAGATATAAATGTCGGTAAGGATTGGTATGATGCCAAATAAATTTAATTAGGTGAAGTTATGATAAAAGTAGGATTAACCGGCGGCATAGGAAGCGGTAAAAGCACAGTGTCTAATTTTCTAAAAGAAAAAGGGATACCCATTATTGATGCGGATATTATATCAAGAGACATATTAATACTTTACCCTGAAGTTATCAGTAATATTAGGAAGGAATTTGGCTCTGAATTTTTTGATGCTAAAGGCCTTCTTAAAAGAAGAGAACTGGGTAACTTCGTTTTTAATAATCCTGAAGGAAAATTAAAATTAGAAGCATTAACTATACCTTATATTATTAAAGAGATATATTTAAAAATTGAAAAGTACAAGATTGAAGGTTTTAAAATGTGCATTGTTGATGCTCCCACACTAATTGAAACAGGTCTATATAAGGCTATGGATTTAAATATTTTAGTTTGGGTAGACGTAAATACGCAAATAGAGAGAACTCTTAAGCGTGACAATTTAAATTTAGGTGATGTAAAAAACAGAATAAATGCCCAAATACCACTAGAGGATAAAAAAAAGTATGTTAACTTTATAATTGATAATAGAAGCAGTATTGAGGCTACGAAGAATCAAATAGATAAGGTTTTGAAAGAAATATATTGTTCAGAGGTAAAATATGAAACATAGAGGTCTGTTTACTGTATTTGTTATAATACTGCTTGTAATTCTAATTGTTGAGTTTAGCAATATTGCAAAAACTCTATTTCCTCTAAATTATGTAGATTCTATTAATAATTATTCAAGAAAATACAATTTAGATCCTTATCTAATTTCTGCAGTTATAAAAACTGAAAGTAACTATAAACCAAGAGCCCTTTCTTCTAAAAGTGCCTATGGTTTAATGCAAATAACTCCGGATACAGCTGAGTGGGCAGCAAAAGAAATGAAGCTTAATAATTATAAAAATGAAAAGCTCTTTGATCCAGATTATAATATTAATATGGGCTGTTGGTATTTGGATAACTTAAAAAAAGAATTTAATGGGAATATGGATTTAGTTTTGGCAGCCTATAATGGTGGAAGAGGAAATGTTGAAAAGTGGTTAGCTGATTCGGAACATTCAAGCGACGGCGTGAATTTACATTATATACCCTTTAAAGAGACTGACAAATATATTAAGAGGGTAAAGGTAAATTATAATATTTATAAATTTTTATATAAAAATAAATTTACAAATGATGTTACAAAATAAGTGTAGGTGGAAAGAAAATTATTAGATAAATTACTTTCCGCCTTTTTACATAGTATTCAATTAATATATTATTAAATGAGGAATAGCAAGAAATCATCACAAAGTAATTTCTTGTATTTGAATAGTTGAAATTATTATTGACGAATTAGCAAAGGAGGTAGTATAATAACTGATGTAATCTAACTAAAGATTACTAATATGCAGGAGTGGCGGAATTGGCAGACGCGCACGTTTGAGGGGCGTGTGGGAGACCGTACGGGTTCAAGTCCCGTCTTCTGCACCAAGTAAAATAATAATGGCAGCTATATGATTAATTTTTAAATTAGTCATATGGCTGCCATTTAATTTATATTAATAAGTAATAACTCATATGTATGCCAATATTTTATTTTTAAAAAAGGATTTTACTTCATTGTGTAGAATTAATTTATTGATGCGAGGTGAATTTATGTTTGATGTAGATTTTTATATAGAAGATATATCTGTTTCTAGTATAGAAAAAGAGGATATTATATTAGTACAGCATTGGATAAATAATCAATATATAAATAGTGAGAACGAAAAACCTCTAATGTTTAAAGACTTTTATGAAAGATTTTTAGAATATTATGTTAGTGAAAATGAATTTTTCTTAAAAATTAAAGCTCAAGATAATTTGATTGGTGTAATTAAAGGCAGAATTGAAATAAAAAATATTAATGAAGTTTGGCTGTGGTATTATTTATTAGACAAAGACTTTCGAGATAAAGGCATTGGCAGCAAAATTATTAAGGCTATGATTAAATATTTTAATATAGAGCTAGGTATATTTGATTTTTTTGCCGGGGTTTGTGAGAAAGATATAGATATTTTTAATTTTTGGAAGAAAAATGATTTTAAAAAGCTAAGAGTTTCAAAGGATTTTTTCAACATATCAGGAGAAGATATGGATATGATAATTTTAAAATATCATGGTTAAAGCTGTTAATTTAATAACAAACATTGACATAGCAGCAGTAATAGTAATATAATGATTAAGAGCTGAATCCTATTTTTACAAAAAATGGGTACGGAGGAACCAATATATGCAGGGGTTAATCTGATTTCTATAATATATAGAAAACTAGGTATTATCCAGTTAGGAATGACATGAATGTATGTTATAAGTCTTATCAGTAGGGAACCTTCACCCGAACCCGTCAGCTAACTCCGGAAGCAAACAGAAGGGGGGAAACAAATGAAGTACTCTATAGCCAAACCGCTATTATTTGCGGCAGCTTTAGTGGCGTTTGGTATTTCTGCCAGGTTTAACGGATATATCGTTAAGGCAGACGCAGCTATCAAAGATCAGCCAAGCGTGGTTGTTCGATCAGCAAGCTTAAATACGGACAAGGTAATTAAAGTCCCACAAAAAACTGAACAAAAAACCAGTTCCACAAAAAGCAAAACCTTAAGCAGAGGCGGCGGCAGTGGAATAACTGGCGGTGCTCCAGCTTCAGCAGGAAACAGCAGTGTAGTTTCTTATGCATATAAGTTTTTAGGGAAACCATATGTATGGGGAGCATCAGGACCTAACGCGTTTGATTGTTCAGGCTTTACAGCTTATGTCTATAGAGCATTTGGTGTTGGACTCGGTCACTACACTGGAACCCAGTTTGGTAGTGGTCAATCAGTAAGCAAAGGTAATTTAGCACCAGGAGATCTAGTGTTTTTTAACACATATGGTTCAGTTTCACATGTAGGAATATATGTTGGCGGCGGTAATTTTATACACGCAGCAAATTCTCGAACCGGTGTTACAGTTAGCAGTCTTTCTGAAGGCTACTATGCATCTAGATATGCAGGTGCAAGAAGAGTTAATTAATTTTTTCTTCTCGGCAAATTTTGCCGAGTTTTTTTTATCATAAAAATCCACTTTTAAAAATAGTATTATATAGGGTTTTAATTTGAAACTTTAAAAGTGGAGGTAAACCATGAAATACACAAGATATGATTTAAGAAGAAAGAAATCTGAAAACACAATAATTATTTTGGTTATGTTATCAGTTTTGCTAACGGCTTTTTTGCTTGGAACTTTTATTTCAAATCTTTTTATGAAAAAGGCATCAGTGGCCAATATAGCCCCTCCAGCAAGCAGTGATGTAGGTGCAGTTAATAAAACGGAAACTAAATCAAGTAAATTTATAGTTATTCAAGGCGGGAAATTTGCTAAAGCTGAAAATATTGAAAAAGAAAAAAAGCTTTTTATAGATTATGGAACTCCATTTACCATACAGGACCAAGATGGTACAAGAGTTTTATTAGGTATATATAATGAAAGTGAAAGTTTAAAAGTAATTAATAATCTCAAAACTAAGAATATAGATAATTCAAAAATTACCTTTGAATTAAAATCAGATAATTTATGCAGCGAAGAAATAGCTGCAATTGTGAATGCAGAGCTGGAGATTATTAATAAACTTTCTGATAAAGGCATAAAATCTATCCAAACTGATGATTTAAAAAATTGGACTAATAGTCTAGAAAAAGTGGATTCCAAGGATGTAAATAAAGTAATTCTTGAGGACTATAAAACACACATTAATGCTCTTCCAAAGGACTTAAATAATGAAAATACTGTAAATATTGAAATATATATTTATAACTTATTAAAAAAGCTTACAAGCAAATAGTTAAAATCAGAATTTAGAACATGAAATTTAGCGAAAATATATAAAATATGTGTATTGAGTATAAAGTAATATACACAGATAAAATATTTTATATATTCTAGCTTTTTTTATGTTTTTTTATTTTTTGACAATACATTATTTATTTCTTAACAAATTATAAATAATGTACTAAATACTTGTTTACACTTTTATTAAATGATAAACTATAAAAGATAAATAAAGGCAGGGGATTATTAATGAGGGGTTCAGAAAAAAGTAAAAGTTTTTTATTTTTTATTATAATTTTAGGTGCCATATGTGGAAGTTTAATTGGAGACTTACTTGGAAGCAACATTAAGTATCTATCTCTTCTAAAAAATGCTTATAATATTGGCACAAAGAATCCTTTAGTACTTGACTTAAAAATATTAAGTATTTCCTTTGGCATAAATTTCAATATAAGCTTAATGACTATAATTGGTATTATATTGGCAATAATACTATATAGAAAAATTTAGCTAAGGATGTGATTTTATGTCTATAATACTTGCATCTGCTTCCGAAAGAAGAAAGGAACTATTAAAAAGAATAATTCCTGATTTCAAGGTAATAGCAAGCGATTTTAATGAAGATTCCGTTACCTTTAATGGTGATTGTATAAAATATGTAGAAAATTTATCCTTAGGAAAAGCACAAGATGTTGCCAGTAAAACCGATGCGGCTAATATAATTATAGGTTGTGATACAATTGTATACCACAATAAGAAGGTTCTTGGAAAGCCTAAAAATGAAGAAGAGGCTTATAAAATGCTAACTTCACTAAGTGGAAACAGTCATTATGTTTATTCTGGTATTTCCATAATAAACACTAAAACAAACAATATAGTGCAGGATTGTGTTTGTACAGAGGTTTACTTTTCAAAGCTTTCCGAATCTCAAATACAGGGCTATATTAAGAGCGGCGAACCAATGGATAAAGCTGGATCATATGGTATTCAAGGTTATGGAGGTATTTTTGTTGAAAAAATTAATGGTTGCTATTATAATGTTGTAGGGTTACCTATAAATAAATTATATTCTTTATTAGGGGATATGGGGGTAAATCTGTAAAGGAGTTAATTAAATGGAAAGACCACTTAGAATTATGGATTTACCTAATACAGAAAGGCCTAGAGAAAAATTATTCAAGTATGGTGTAGAGGCTCTAAGTAATAACGAACTTCTAGCCATTATATTAAGAACTGGAACCTCAAATGAAAATATTCTAGAATTAAGCTCTAGGATTATAAAAGAGTCAGGAGGATTAAATGGACTCTTAACTTCAAGTTACGAAGATTATTTACAATTAAAAGGCATAGGCTCTGCTAAGGCCTCACAGCTAATAGCACTTGCTGAAATCTCGAAAAGGTTTAAGTCATTTAAATCAGGTGAAGAGTATAAGATCAGTGAGCCTAAAGATGCTGCTATGCTTCTTATGGAAAGTATGAGAAATTTAAAACAGGAATGTTTAAAGGTTGTTCTGCTTAACACAAAGAACATTGTGATAAGTATTAGAGATGTTTCAATTGGAAGTCTTAATTCCTCAATTGTACATCCAAGAGAAGTTTTTAATGAGGCAGTGAAGAAAAGCTGCGCATCTATAATTGTTAGTCATAACCATCCTTCTGGTGATCCAACACCAAGCAGCGAAGACATAAATTTAACTCATAGGTTAAGTGAATGTGGAAAGCTGTTAGGAATCGAAATGTTGGATCATATTATAATAGGTAATGGCATTTATATAAGCTTAAAGGAAAAAGGTATTTTGTAGATTGAAAGGAGAACATTAAATGGGATTTTTTGGAATATCAAAAGATATGGGTATAGATTTAGGTACAGCCAATACTCTAATTTACGTAAAGGGAAAAGGAATATTATTAAGGGAACCATCTGTTGTGGCAATAAATTGTGATACAAAAAAGGTGCTAGCAGTTGGTCTTGAAGCAAAACAGATGATTGGAAGAACTCCAGGAAATATTGTTGCTATAAGACCCCTTAAAGATGGTGTTATAGCAGACTTTGATATAACTCAAACTATGCTTAAAAAATTTATTGAAAAAGCTAGTCCAAAGAGTGCTTTTACTAGTCCGAGAATAGTAGTATGTTTCCCATCTGGAGTTACTGAGGTTGAAAAAAGAGCAATAGATGAAGCAACGAAGTCAGCAGGAGCTAGAGATGTTCTTTTACTAGAAGAGCCAATGGCAGCTGCAATTGGAGCAGGACTTCCAGTTGATGAGCCAACAGGAAGTATGATTGTTGATATTGGCGGAGGAACTACTGAGGTGGCTGTTATATCTCTAGGAGGAATTGTTACAAGTAAGTCTTTAAGAGTAGCTGGAGATGAACTAGATCAAGCAATAATTAGCTACATAAAGAGGGAATATAATTTAGCTGTTGGTGAGAGAACAGCTGAAGCTGTTAAGATGGAAATAGGCTCAGCCTTCCCATCAGAAAATGAAGGTTCAATGCAGATAAAAGGTAGAGACTTAATTAGCGGACTTCCTAAAATACTTGAAATAACAGAGGTAGAAGTAAGAGAAGCTTTAAAAGAACCAGTTGAGTCAATAATTGATGCAATTAAAACAACATTAGAGAAAACCCCTCCAGAACTTGCTGCAGATATTATGGATAAGGGAATTATGCTTGCAGGTGGCGGAGCTTTACTAAAAGGATTAGATAAATTAATCAACCACGAAACCCATATGCCTGTACACATTGCTGAATCTCCTCTTGATAGTGTAGCTTTAGGGGCGGGGAAAGCATTAGACAATATTGATAAGGTAAGTAAAAGATAAATATGTCATTCTTTAGGAACAAACTGGCAGTAACAATTGTTGTACTGTCAGTTACCTTTTTAATTTTAATTAGTTATAGTGTCAAGAGGGATAAGGTTTCAGTTGTTGAAAATGGTGTTGGTACAGTATTTAATAAAATGCAGTATGGAGTTAGCAAAACTGGCAGCGTAATTAAGGACTCTTTAACTTTTGTTTTTAATTTTACAAAGGTTAAACAGGAAAATGAAGCATTAAAACAAGAAAATGATAAATTACAAAACCAATTAGTAGAATATAATTCTGCTATTAAGGATAATCAAACACTAAGAGAAGACCTGAATTTTAAAAATCAGAGATCTGAATATAATTATATTGGCTGTAATGTTATAGGCAATAGTGGTGGTAATTATTTAGACGGATTTATAATTGACAAGGGTCAGAAGGATAATATTAAAAAGGGTATGGTAGTTATTACTGCAGCAGGATTGGTTGGGCAAGTGACTTCTACAGCAAGTAATTGGTCAATAATACAATCAATTTCAAATGAAAACATAGCAGTAAGCGGTATGGTGGAATCTGCTAATGAGATAAATGGTATAGTAAAAGGTTACAAGGATGATAGCAACAATTTACTGGCAAAGTTATACTATCTTCCTTTAGATTCAGCAATTAAGAAGGGTGATGTAATACTCACTTCAGGTTTTGGAAACTTATATCCAAAGGGAATTAGAATCGGAGAGGTAACTGATATTGAAGTAGATCAAGGGAAGATAATGAAAAATGCTATTATCAAGCCTTATGTTGACTTTAATAAATTACAGCAAGTACTAGTTGTTGTGCCAAAGGATGTAAGAGATATAAAATATTAGGGTGGTTTAGATGAAAAAGGTTTTAACTTTATTTTTTATATGTGTGCTGCTTTTTATCTTAGATAACACACTTGTCCCTTTTTTCTCAATTAGAGGATACTTCCCAAGTTTACTCCTAGCTTTTTGCATACTCTATTCTATTATTAATGGAAGTATTGAAGGTCTATGGCTAGGAGTATTTGCAGGAATTCTTCAGGATTTATATTTTTACCCTGGCTTTGGCATAAATGGCTTTACAAATATGCTTGTTTGCGTTGCAGCTGGATTAATAGGCTCAGGTATATTTAAAGAGAAGGCACTGATTCCTATTGTTTCCTCACTTGGATTATCCTTTGTAAAAGGAGTTTTAGTTTTTTCAATTTTATATATCAACAGCACGTATATGCCCTTTAGCAAAGTTATTTTCAACAGTTTATATAACATGGTTATTGCTGTATTGATGTATAGATTAGTTTATAAATTATGTCAGAAGGAATATATGCAGAGAAAATGGAGCTTTTATGATGGAAGGTAGGGTAGAAAATAAGGGTTATGAAAAAGAAAGAAAATAAATTTAATAGATATTCAGCGCTAACCTCCTTAGTAGTTTTGGTTTTTGTTGGTATTATTACTAGATTGGTATACCTTCAAATTGTTAAAGGTGCTGAATATAAGGATAAGGCCAATACAAAAGCCATTACTGAGCTTCAGCAAAATGCTCCAAGAGGCAATATTTTGGCAAGTGATGGAGTAACTAAACTTGCAACCAATGTACAAAGCTACAATTTAACCTTTACACAAACAGATGAAAGCAGTATAAGCTTTTTTGATACAATGGATAGTGTCTTTAAAATTTTAGATGACAACAAGGAAGTGCAGAAGGATGATTTACAGCTTAAGATAAATCCTTATAGATTTGAATTTAATACTACAGATGAGGACACAAAAAAGGCTCAAGAAATAAGATTTAAGAAGGATAGGGGACTTGATCAGTATGTAATTGAAAATACACCGGAGCTTAAGAATAAAAAAGGAAAGTTAACAGCTGAAGATAAAGATAAAATAGATGAACTGCTTTTAAAGATTACGCCGGAACAAACCTATGATTATATGGTAAATAATCTGTATAAGGTGACACCTGAGGGCATTTTTAAAAGCATAATAGGACAGTATAAAACGAGTCCGGACGATACCTTAAATAGAATTAGCACAAGATATAAAATCTCAGCAGATTCGGAACTTAAAGACTTACTTACACAGTATAGCAAGGCTTCGAAGCAAGCTGTTAAAGATGATTTATTTAGTAAGCTTATGACTAAATGTCAAGTTGACAAAACAAAACTTCCAAAAGATAAGGAGATGCAGCTTGAGAGAAGGTATTTATTAGTTTTAGATGCAATCAAGATGCAGAGCTTCTCTGGTTATAAACCAGTAACTATTGCAAGTAATATTAAAAAGGAAACCGCTTTTATTTTTGCACAAAAGCTAAATGATATGCCAGGTATAGACACAGATATGCAGCCAATGAGAACCTATCCCTACGGTGAGCTTGCATCTTCTGTTATAGGATATATTTCTAAAATAACAAACAGTGATAAATATGATATAAGAGGTTATGATGTAAACTCAGATTATATTGGTGTTCAAGGGATAGAAGCAGCTTTTGAAGACAGATTAAAAGGAACAAAAGGCGGAACAATTGTTAAGCTGAATACAAAAGGAAGAGTTATTGAGGAACTAGGAAGCAGTGAATCCTCTCCTGGACAAACTATTCAGCTTACCATTGATAAAAATGTGCAGTATGCAGCAGAAAAAGCTCTGGATCAAACCATGGCAAGCTTACAAAAAGCTGGCAGACAAAATGATGTTAATACTCAAAATGCAACAAGAGGAGCAGCAGTAGCTATTGATGTAAATACTGGGGCAGTACTTGCACTTGTTTCTAGACCAGGATTCAACCCTAACGATTTTTCTAATCCTGCTGGGTTAACTACTGACGTATTTAATAAATACTTTAACCCTGACTATGTAAAGTATGGTCAAGATAGAGGCTTAAGCAGTGATTTAATCAATAAGTTGTTTCCTGTTAATTCAAATACAAATAAAAGATATGATAAATATGATTATGTACCAAAATATCTTTATAACTATGCAACATCTTCACTAGTGCCTCCAGGTTCTACCTTTAAGCCTGCAACTGCTGTTGCAGCACTGGAATCAGGAGTAATTACACCAAGCTTTAGTGTAGATGATCATTCAGTATTTAATGATAATAAAGGCACACATAAAACCTTTTATGATGATGGACCAGGTTATGGCTGGGTAGATTTGACTCGGGCTTTAGCTGTTTCTAGTAACCCATATTTTATGACGGTTGGACAGAAATTAAGAGAAACCTATAATGATGATATATTAGCTAAATATGCCTGGAAGCTAGGACTTGGAACTGATCCAAAATCAAATGCTAATCCCACAACTGGTATTGAAATAGGAGACAATTATGGGCAAGTATTTAATTCTACATCTATAAAGAATAATTATGCTATAAATACATGGTATTCTATAGAGGAAGAATTAAAAAAGGGTCAAGGGAACAAAATATCTAATTTTGATCCAATAGATTTGTATGACAATAAAAATGACAGTACAGAGGTTATAGACGTTAAGGCTCAAATAAAGGCAAAAGTTTTAGATTTCACTAAAAATGGTGGATTTATAAGTGATGAATATAAGAATAATTCCGGAAAAAGAGATCAGTTAATAAAGCAAACCTATAGTGGGCTTCTAAATCAATTAATCTCAGCAGATCCTCAATATAAAGACAAGAAAATATCTACAAATGTTATTAATCTATTGGCCACAGACATGTATGATCTTACTTTAAATAGCTATGGTCAAAGTTCTCTGCCATTTAATATGTATGATGCTTCTATTGGGCAAGGTATGGATAATTTTACACCACTTCAATTGGCTAATTATGTTGCAACCATAGTTAATGGAGGGAATAGATATAAGCTGCATTTAGTTGATAAAATCATGGACCCCAGCGGTAAAGTAATTGAACAGGAAAAGCCTGAGGTGCTTGAGAAAACGGGCATTAAGCAGAATACAATTGATGCTGTTAAGGCAGGCATGCATGCGGTTACAGGGGAAGATGGAACAGCTAGAGGTGTATTTGATGGATTACCTATTGATACAGCAGGTAAAACAGGTTCAGCCACTTTTAGTCAAATTCAAAATGATATAGGAAGAACCTCCTATGGAGTTTATGTTGGGTTTGCTCCATTTGATAAACCTAAAATTGCAGTTGCAATTATGGTTTTCGACGGAGGGCACGGCGGTTTTGTTGCACCAGTTGCAAGAGCCATGTATGAAGCTTACTTTAAAACTCAACTTGATGCAGAGGGTTATAAACCTAAATTTGATGTAGCTGCACAACCAATTAAATAAGTATAATTGTTTTAATAGCCACAAAGCTTTAGTGTTATGTAAACACTTGGTTTTGTGGTTATTTTATATTATTTTTGGATTAATAGAAGGATTTTAAGAAAATTTGTTGAATTATAACTTTAAGCCCTTACTTTGGAGGTTTTTATGGTGGACGATAAAATATTAATAAAAGGAAACAAAGAAGGTTTATATGCTGTTATCTATATGAATAAATTTAAAGATTTTGACGATATGCTGGAAGCCTTAATTGAAAAATTAAGTAAAGGCAAAAAGTTTTATCGAGGGGCTACTTTTAAAATAACTACTGATCTTAAGTATATTAGTAGTAAGGATTTAAATAGACTTAAGGATGTTTTATTTGAAGAATTTTTAATTAAAGACTGCATATTTGAAGATAGAGAAGAAAAAGTTAATAAGGTTTTTTCTGGTATTTATGAAGGACGTACAAAGTTTATAAGAAAAACTATTAGAGGCGGGCAGACTATCAATTATTCTGGGAATATTGTAATAATTGGTGACGTCAATCCTGGAGCTGAGATTTATGCAGCTGGGAATGTTATAGTTCTTGGTACTTTAAAAGGACATGTACATGCAGGCTTTGGAGGTAATGAAAAAGCTTTGATTGCGGCTTTTAACTTACAGCCAGAAATACTTCAGATAGCAAATATTATGACTAGGTCCCCAGAGGATGGATTGAAACCAAAATATCCAGAGGTAGCGAAGGTAAAGGAAAATAATATCATTGTTGAACCATACTTATTTAACAAGTTTATTTAATGGAGGTAATTGAAATGGGAGAAGCTATTGTTGTAACTTCAGGAAAAGGTGGAGTAGGAAAAACCACTACCACTGCAAATATAGGAACTGCACTTGCAGCTATGGGAAAAAAAGTTGTTCTTGTAGATGGTGATACAGGACTTAGAAATTTAGATGTGCTTATGGGCCTTGAGAATAGAATTGTGAATACCTTAGTTGACATAATAGAAGGAAGATGCAGGCTTAAATCTGCGCTTATTAAAGATAAGAGATTTAATAATCTATTTTTACTTCCTACAGCACAAACAAGGGATAAAAACGATGTAGAACCAAGCAAAATGCTAGAGCTAATTAAACAACTAAAGGAAGAGTTTGATTATGTTATTATAGATTGCCCAGCAGGCATTGAACAGGGCTTTGAAAATGCTGTAATTGGTGCTGATAGAGCAGTAGTTGTTGTTAACCCTGAGCTTACTTCAGTGCGTGATGCAGATAGAGTAATTGGCAAATTAGATGCAAAAGGATTAGATAGACATGAACTTGTTATAAATAGAATAAATTATGAAATGACAAAGAAGGGTGATATGCTGGATATAAATGATATTTTAGAATGTCTGGCAGTGAAGCTTTTAGGAGTTGTACCTGATGACAAGAATGTTACTATTTCCACTAACAAAGGAGAACCTATAGTTTTGGATGATAAAGCTTTTTCAGGACAGGCTTTTAAAAATATTGCTAGAAGAATAACTGGAGAAGAAGTACCTCTCTTGTCACTAAATAATGAAGAAGGTGGTTTTTTATCTTCAATAAAGAAAATCTTCTTTAAAACAAGATAGGGGGAATAATTATGGATCTTTTTAAATTTTTTTCTTCAAAACCATCACCTAAGGATGTTGCTAAAGAAAGATTACAACTCATATTAATCCATGATAGAGAAGATTTTTCGCCTGAGTTTCTTGAAGAAATAAAAGGAGAAATTTTAAAGGTTTTACTTAAATACGCTGAATTAGATAATGGAGACATTGATGTTAAGCTTACAAGGACTGAGGCAGGCGAAAATTCATCACCAGCCTTAGTTGCGAGTATACCTATTAAAAACATGAGAAAAAGGATATAAAAGTTTATATAAAAGTTACATATATGTACAAGTTATTAGTATATTACTAATAGCTTTTTTTTTTATAAATTGCTATAATGTATTTTGTATTGGAGGGATTTTATGCTTGAAAAGTTAAAAATAAAAGGAAAGCTTTTGAAAGAATTAGATGTATGGTCAATTATTATTGCTATTACTATTGTGCTTTTTGGGGCAATAAACATATATAGTGCAACTAGGCTTAAGACTGGAACTTCCTATTTAAAACTTCAAATTATATGGCTCATAATTGGCCTGGCAATTTTATATTTTATATTAATATTTGATTATTCTATAATAATGAACTATGCTTCCCTAATCTATTGGGCCTCCATTATCTTTCTTTTAATAAATGATACCTTAGGTAAGGTAACTAATGGTGCAAGGTCATGGATAGCCTTGGGCAACCGCGGAATTCAACCCTCTGAGTTTGCCAAAATAGCAATGATAATTATGCTTGCTAAAAAAATAGAGGATATGGAAGGAAATATTAATAATCTTAAAAACTTTCTTACATTATGCTTTTATGCCTTAGTTCCAATGGCTTTAATAGTAATTCAGCCAGATATGGGTATGACCATGGTATGTTTCTTCGTTGTTCTCGGTATATTCTTTATGGCTGGACTCAATTTAAAGATCATTATTGGTGGAATCGGCTCAGTTGTGGCATTAATTGCAATAGTTTGGAATTCATCCTTAATGCAGTTATATTGGAAGGACAGGCTCACGTCTTTTTTAAACCCAGCAAAAGATGAGCTTGGAAGTGGTCTGCAGCTCCTTTCTTCCCTAACAGGAATAGGCTCTGGAGGAATTTTAGGCAAAGGTTTTTTAAAGGGTACACAAATATCAGGAGGATTTATTCCAGAGGCACATACAGATTTTATCTTTGCTGTGGTAGGTGAAGAATGGGGTTTAGTAGGTGCTGCTTGTCTACTTTTATTATATGGCTTACTGATTTATAGATTTATAAAAATAGCCAGATCTTCAAAGGATATATTTGGATCCATAATTTGTGCCGGGGTTATTGCAACCACACTATTTTCTATACTTCAAAATATAGGCATGACCATTGGAATTATGCCTATTACAGGAATAACCTTACCACTTATGAGCTATGGAGGAAGTTCTATTTTAACTAATTTTATTGCCATAGGATTAATTTTAAATATAGGTATGAGGAAAAAGAAAATTAATTTCTAAATTTGTAGGCACAACAATTATTGTGCTTATTAGGAATACAGGAGGCACAATAATTAATAATTATTGTGTCCCTATGAGGAATACAGGAGGGTTACATGAGAATAGCACTTATTGCACATGACAAGAAAAAGGAAGATATTGTTGAGTTTGTTTTAAGAAACAAAGAGGTTTTTAAGGAACATGAACTTTATGCAACAGGAACTACAGGCAGGATTATTTCCGAAGCCGCTAACCTAAAGGTTCATAGATTTTTATCAGGCCCAATGGGTGGTGACCAGCAAATTGGTGCTAAAGTGGCCGAAGGAAACATGGATTTTGTAATTTTTTTAAGAGATCCATTAACTGCCCAGCCTCATGAACCAGATGTCAATGCACTATTAAGATTATGTGATGTTCATCATATACCTTTAGCTACCAATATTGGCTCAGCTGAAATATTCTTAAAGGCTTTAAGGAACAGATAACATGTGTTAGTACCGCTTCAGTTTATATACTAAATATAAGCTGAAGCGGTACTATCTTTTTGTCATATTATAGCATCCCTAAAAATATATATTAGGTAGAAGCCCTAAATGGGCTTCTACGGGCAGTTTACGAGCGGGAGCGAGTGCTTTCAAACTGCCCCGTTGGCAGAGCCGAAGCCCTAAATGGGCTTCTACGGGCAGTTTACGAGCGGGAGCGAGTGCTTTCAAACTGCCCCGTTGGCGAAGCGGTCGCCCTTAATGAATAAGAGATACTAGGAGTACAATGATCAATAATCATTATGTGCAAAATACAGGAGGTAAAAATGGGGAGCTATAATTCACAATATGAAAGCTATTACAACGGTATGGTTAACAGGAGAAAAAACAATAGTTATGGATTTAACAAAAAAACTAAATTTGCTTTAGATGGAAATTTCTTTTTAAAAAGACTGCAGAGAGACTTAATTGGAGTATTTATATTATTTATACTTGTATTGCTCTGTAAAATAGTTCATACCCCACAAACTACATATGCTTACAGCTATTCAAAATCACTTCTAAATAATAGCTTTAACTATGAAGCTGCATTAAGTAATATTAAAGATCTAGATATGAAAGACTTGGAAACTAAAGTTTCCGATTGGATGGATACGGCTAAAACCAAGATTACTGGCGGAAAAACAATTAAGGAGACACTTAAGACTGACTATATGTCTCCAGTAGCAGGTACATTAGCTATATCAAAAGATCAGGTTTTAAAAGATGGAATAGATATTTCTGTACCAAACGGTACAGAAATATTTTCAGTATACGGCGGAAAAATTAAGGAAACTGGAGAAGACGTTAAAAACGGAAAGTACATTATTATTGATCATGGAAATGGAATCGAAACTAAATATAGTAAATTAAATCAAATTGCATTTAAAAATGGAGATTCAATTACTAAAGGGCAAGTGATTGGAAAAATAGCAGCATCAAATAAAACAGCTTCTTCCTTTTTGCATTTTGAATTATCATACATGGGGGAAAATTTAAATCCTGAAGAGTATTTAAACCTTACAAATAATTAAATGTTGCATTAATTTTATGGAGGCAGTTTTTGTTTAGGATTAATAAGTTCTTTATTCCATATATATTATTCCTATTTTTTATAGGCTTTAAAGGTCAATTATTACTGGCCTTTTTAATTGTATTTTTCCATGAAATTGTTCATTATATCACTGCACTTATTTTAGGTTTTTCAGGCTTTGATATAGAAATCCTGCCTATTGGAACTAGATTATCTCTTAAGGATTTAGACGAAGCTTCTCCAAGAGAAGATATAATCATTTCACTATCTGCACCTTTCATTAATCTTATTGCCTTCCTTGCTTTATATAAAATTTATATTATGTATCCAAGTGAGTACATTTATATTTTAATGCAGGGGAATTTATCAATTGCACTTATTAACCTAATACCAGCATTTCCCCTAGATGGGGGAAGAGTATTAAGGTCGCTTCTTATTTATAGAACCATTTACAGGCGGGCTAATGAATTGTGCATTAAAATAAGCATGGCACTAGGTATATTAATCTTAGCTGCATTTATTGTTTTATTAAAGTTTTCTATTATTAATATAAATCTTATTATTATTTCAATTTTTATAATCTACGCTTCAAGGAAGGAAAAAAGGAGGATAGTCTATATAATAATGGGAGATATAGTAAAGAAGAGATATAAATTTTTAAAAAATGGCTATATTGAAAATAAAAGCATTTCAATCCATATAAAGTGGGATCTTTTAACTGCTTTAAGTATAGTAGATAAGAATAAATATAACATACTTACTGTTCTAGATAATGAAATGAAGGTAATGGATATAATATACGAAGAAGAATTAGTAGAAGCCTTAAAGCATTATGGTAATATTGCAGTAGAAGAATTTATAGAAATAAGAGAAGAAAACATTTAGAAGGGAAGCTTTTTATTATTATAAAAATATGCTAAAATATATTGTCGGTTTATAATAATGTAAGATGATTTTTTAGGAGGTTAAAGCCCTAAATGTGCTTTAACGAGGTAGAAGCCCTAAATGGGCTTCTACGGGTAGTCTGCCGATGAGTAATCGGCAAGCTAGACTACCCAGTGTTGCGAGCGGGAGCGAGTAGTCTTAAACTACTCAGTGTGACCACAAAAAGGAGGTAAATGTCCTAAATGGACATTTACGAGCAATTATCGAGCGGAGCGAGAGGGCTTAATTGCTCAGTGTTCCGACAAAAAGGAGGAAAACTAATGAATAAGATAACTGATGATATATTATATAAGGTTGAAAAACCTGCTAGATATATTGGTGGCGAATTTAATTCTTATAATAAAGATAAAAATAAAGTCGATATAAGATATGCCTTTTGCTTTCCAGATGTATATGAGGTAGGAATGTCCCATTTAGGAAGTAAAATTCTATATTATGTTTTAAATGAAAGAGAAGATACTTATTGTGAAAGAGCTTTTGCACCATGGCCAGATATGGAAAAGCTTATGAGCGAAAATAATATAGCACTTTCTACCTTAGAAACTAAAGATCCTCTAATAGATTTTGATTTTCTGGGGTTCACCCTTCAATATGAAATGAGCTATACTAATATTTTAAATATGCTGAGCTTGTCAGGTATACCTGTTAGAGCTTCTAAAAGAGATGACAGTTATCCTATAATTATGTGCGGAGGTCCCTGTGCCTATAATCCAGAGCCCCTCTATGACATTGCAGATATTTTTGTAATAGGTGAGGGTGAAGAAATTATTCATGAAATTCTTGATTTATATAAAAATTATAAAGCTAGAAGTAAAGATGAGTTTTTAAGGGCAGCTTCAAAAATTCAAGGGGTATATGTGCCGAGTCTCTATAATGTTACCTACAATATTGACGGGACAATAAAAGAATTTAAGCCCTTATATGAAGATGTACCTTCAAAGGTTAAGAAGAGAATAATAACCAATTTAGATAATAACATATTTCCAGATAAACTAATAGTTCCATATACAGATATTGTCCACGATAGAATCATGCTAGAAACCTTTAGGGGATGTACTAGAGGCTGCAGATTTTGTCAGGCAGGAATGATTTATAGACCAGTAAGAGAAAAAACAACCTCAAAGCTTATGGAACAAGTGGAGGATTTAATTAACAATACTGGTTATGAAGAAGTATCACTTACTTCCTTAAGCATTTGTGATTATTCTGATATTGAAAACTTAATTCAATCTATGGTGTTGAAATATAAAGAAAAAAATATTGGAGTATCATTGCCGTCCCTTAGAATAGATTCTTTTTCAGTAGATTTAATTAAAGAGATTCAAAAGGTTAGAAAAACTGGCCTTACCTTTGCTCCTGAAGCTGGATCACAAAGGATGAGGGATGTTATAAATAAGGGCGTAACGGAGGAAAACTTAATTAATTCAGTTAAGAGTGCCTTTGAAGCAGGATGGTCAACCATAAAATTATACTTTATGATAGGGCTTCCCTATGAAAACCTTGAGGATGTTAAAGGAATTGCTGAGCTTGGCGAAAAAGTAGTAGATGAGTATTATAAAATTCCTAAAAACATAAGAAATAAGGGACTTAAGGTAACATTAAGCACTTCAATTTTCGTTCCGAAACCTTTTACTCCATTTCAGTGGGCACCACAGGATAAAATGGAAGCTGTAAAGGAAAAGATATGGGATATTAAAGATTCAATAAAAAGCAGAGCTATAAGCTATAATTGGCATGAATCCATAGTAAGCTATATGGAGGCTATATTTGCAAGAGGCGATAGAAGGCTTTGTGAGGTGCTTATTAAGGCTTTTGAAAAGGGTGCCAAATTTGATGGCTGGTCTGATTACTTTAACTTTGAATTTTGGAAAGAAGCAATGGAAGAGTGTAATGTTAATGGAGAATTTTATGCCTATAGGGAACGAAGCTATGATGAAGTACTTCCTTGGGACTTTATTGATATCGGCATCCATAAGAGATTCTTAATCAATGAAAATGAAAAGGCTAAATCAGGCATGCTTACACCAGATTGCAGACTTGGGTGCACAAATTGTGGTGTCAATGTAAACTTTAGAGAAGGGAAGTGCTTTGAAGGTGCGTTATTTAATAAAGTTCAGTAAGGAAAGCCAAATAAAATTTGTATCACATTTGGATTTAATGAGGACCATTCAAAGGGTAATTAGAAGAGCTGCACTTCCAATTGAATATTCTAGGGGCTTTAATCCACATATGGCTATATCTCTTGCTCAGCCTCTAGCTGTAGGAATGTATTCTACAGGAGACTATATGGATATAGTTTTAACTGAGGAGGTAGCTACATCCTATATTAAGGAAGTCTTTAATAAAAATGCTCCAGAAGGTGTTAAGTTAATAGAGGCTATTAAAGTAAAAGATTTAGTAAATCAAAAGAAAATTCCTCAGGCAATGGCACTTATTGATGCTGCAAAATATGTAATTTCTTTAAGGTATAATGATACCTCCATACTTTCGTCTGAACTAAAAAATTTAATAGATGAGAAAGAATGGGGTATGATTAAAAAAAGTAAGAGCGGAGAAAAATTCATAAATCTGAGGGATTATATAAAGGCTTTAATCTATGAAATTTCAGACAAAAAGCTAATTATTACTACAACTATAGCTTGTGGAAGCAGAGAAAACTTATCGGCTGAGCTCTTAGCTGAATATATATTAAAAAATACAACTTCTGCAGATTTAGAGGCTTTTAAAGATATTAGAAGAGAAGAAATGTATATAAAAAATAATGATGAAATAATTTCACTCTATGATTATATACGTGCTGCTTCTAAGTAAAATATCTTGAAATATTAAGAAAAGGAATTACACAAGGGTAATTCCTTTTCTTATAAAAGAAGGTGCTTAAATGAAGGAATTATTTATAGAAAGAAGAGAGAGGCTCTTAAGAATAGCAATAAGAAACCGGGGTAAACTTGAAGAATGTTATATAGAGGAAGAAAATAATGAGCCGAAACAGGGTGAAATTTATAGAGGTATAGTAAAAAACATTGTACCTGCAATAAAGTGCGCCTTTATAGATATTGGTTTTGGTAGAAATTGCTACATGTATTTAGATAGAAAATTTAATAACACTAATTTAAAGAAAAATGATGAACTTGTTGTTGAAGTTTTAAAAGAGGGAATCGGAGATAAGGGGCCTAAGGTAACTAATGCTTTTTCAATACCTGGAAGATACGTTGTGCTTGAAACGCTATATAAGGAAATAAGATTTTCCGGTAAAATTCAAAGTGAAGAATTTAAAAAATCAGTTTTAGATAATATTCCTGCACACAAAGATCTTGGTTTAAAAATTAGAACAAATGCTGAAAAAGTATCAATAAACAGTATAAGAGAAGAAATTGAAAGGCTTTTAATACTTTATAATAATATATTAAATGACTTTAATTTAAGCAGTAAACCTAAGCTTTTATATGGAGGAGAAGGTATTCTTGATAAGGTGCTTAGGGATAAACTAGACCTTGAAACAGATAAAATAATTATCAACAATGAAAAGGACTATAAATACATAAAAGATATGCTAAAACATAATACAGATGTTCAGTGCACAGTAGAGCTATATGAGGAAAACAGAACGCTATTTGATTACTGTGGAATAGAGAAGGAGATATTATCCTTAAGAAACAGCAGAGTATTTCTTAAAAACGGAGGTTTTATAGTCATTGATAAAACAGAAGGCATGTATGTTATAGATGTAAATTCAGGGAAGAATATAAAGAGCAGCAGCATAGAAAAAACAGTCTATGAAACTAATTTAGAAGCAGCTTATGAAATAGGAAAACAAATTAAACTTAGAAATCTTTCTGGTATAATCATAGTGGATTTTATAGATATGACTAACGGAACCTATAAAGAGGCAGTGTTTACCGTTCTTAAAAAAGCCTTTGAAAATGATAAAAATAAAACTGTAGTTTATAATTTTACAGAATTAAACTTAATTCAAATTGCAAGAAAAAGAATTGGAAGGCCGATACTTGAATATCTAGAAGAAGACTGTGAGAAATGCAGTGGTAAAGGTAAAAAGCTTAAGTTTTCTTATATGACAGAGCTTATAAGAAATGAAATATTTAAAATAGATAACAGCCTTAATATAGATAACATTTATATTGAATTAAGTGCTTCATATAATGAAGAGATTAATAAGGATATAGAATGCTTTATTAATAGTATAAAAGCTCAGAATAAAAAGGTGTTTCTAAGTTATATTCAAAATAAGGATTTTATAAAAGTAGAACCCTTAATCTTTTCAAGTGAAGTGGAGAAAATGCAAAAGTTTAAGATATATGGATAAAGCTTCTTTACAAAAATATAATCCTATGTTACAATGGCATTTGTAGACCGCACACATAGGGTTTTAAATCACATTTTTGTGTACCTGAGATGGCGAGACTGGTTTGAGGAGGTGTTTTTAATGTACGCAATCATAGCTACTGGAGGAAAACAATACCAAGTTAAAGAAGGAGACGTAATCTACGTTGAAAAGTTAACTGCTGAAGTTGATGGAACAGTAGAATTAGGAAACGTTCTTGCAGTTGGTAAGGAAGATGGTTTAGTAGTTGGTAAGCCTGTAGTTGAAGGAGCAAATGTTGTTGCTAAGGTTCTAGCACAAGGTAAAGCTAAGAAGGTTATAGTTTTCAAGTATAAGAGAAAGAAAGACTATAGAAGAAAGCAAGGACATAGACAACCATTTACAAAGCTTCAAATTGAAAAAATAAACGCATAAGCCATGATTAATGCAAGGTTTAGTAAAAAATGCGGGAAAATAGTATCTGTAAAGCTAAGCGGTCATGCTGAAGCTTCTAATGATGGTTATGATATGGTTTGTAGTGCTGTTTCAGCTGTTTCTATAACAATTGCAAACGGAATTACAGAAATCTTAAAAATTAAGCCTATCGTAGGAATTGAAGATGGATTCTTAAGCTTAGACTTAAGTAAGCTCACTATTAAAGAAATAGAAAGCTCTCAGGTACTGTTAGAAACTATGCTTTTAGGACTTAAAAACATAGAAATTAATTATAATGAATATATAAACGTAGTGTTAGAGGAGGTGTAGTACAATGCTAGTTATGAACCTTCAGTTATTTGCTCATAAAAAAGGAGTAGGTAGCTCAAGAAACGGTAGAGACAGTGAATCCAAGAGACTTGGTGTTAAATGTGCAGATGGACAATTTGTTCTTGCAGGAAATATATTAGTTAGACAAAGAGGAACTAAGCTTCACCCAGGTGAAAATGTTGGTAGAGGAAGCGATGATACTCTTTTCGCAAAAGCAGATGGTATCGTTAAATATGAAAGATTCGGCAGAGACAAGAAAAAAGCGAGTGTTTATCCTCTTGAGGTAGAAACTCAAATTGCTGAGTAATGATAAAAGCACCCATTAGGGTGCTTTTTTTAAGGCCTTATGTTCTAGGTTATGAAAGAATTATAAAGAAAATGATAAAGTATATTTCACCATTTTCGATAAAATTAATAATTTAGTTTATAATATATACAATACAATAAGGTTCTTACATTAATGATGTCATAAAATATCCAATCTTCAAGGATTTTTAGGAGATCATTAATGTATTAGAACTTTCGTATTGTATATATGAAAATGGAAAAAACTAACCTTATGGTTATTGATATAAAATTGAAAAATGGTTTAAAAGAGGTGAAGATTATGTTCATTGATAGAGCAAAAATTTATGTAAAATCAGGAGATGGCGGTAACGGAGCAGTATCCTTTAGAAGAGAAAAATATATTCCTCTAGGCGGACCTGATGGTGGAAATGGAGGAAAGGGCGGAGATGTTGTATTAGAAGTTGATTCTAATATGACTACTTTATTGGACTTTACCTATAAAAAGAAGTATGCTGCGCAAAATGGTGGAAGTGGGTCCGGAACAAACTGTTTCGGGAAAAATGGAGAAAGCTTACATATAAATGTTCCTATGGGCACAATAGTAAGAGATATTGAAACCAATAAGATAATGGCTGACTTATCCCATGAAGGTGATAAATTTGTGGTAGCAAAAGGCGGCAAGGGAGGCAAAGGCAATTCTAATTTTGCAACCTCAACAAGACAGGCTCCTAATTTTGCAGAACCTGGTATGCCTGGAGAAGAAAGAAATATTGAACTAGAGCTTAAATTACTAGCTGATGTGGGTTTACTTGGATTTCCTAATGTAGGTAAGTCTACTCTTTTATCAGTAGCATCAAAGGCAAGACCTAAAATAGCTAATTATCATTTTACAACTTTAAAACCAAATTTAGGAGTTGTAGATGTTCCTGGAGTTACAAGCTTTGTAATGGCTGATATTCCTGGAATTATTGAAGGTGCAGCTGAAGGTGTAGGCCTTGGACTTGACTTTTTAAGGCATATTGAAAGAACCAGAGTATTAATACATATAGTTGATATTTCTGGAGTTGAAGGAAGAGATCCATTTGAAGACTTTTTAAAGATAAATGAGGAATTAAAGAGATACAGCGTAAAGCTTTGGGATAGACCACAAATAGTAGCAGCAAATAAAAGTGATATGCTCTTTGATGATGAAGCCTTTATAAGTTTCGAAAATAAGGTTAAGAGGCTTGGATATAGTAAGGTATTTAAGATATCTGCAGCTACTAATACTGGTGTAAATGAGCTTCTAAAGGAGGCAGCTAGGGTTCTCAGTACAATACCAATCACTGATCTTGAGATTAAAGAAGAAGATAAATATGTTCCTGAAGAAAAGCACTTTACTTATGAAATAAGAGTGGAAGATGGAGTTTATGTGGTTTTAGGAAGCTTTGTTGATAGGCTTCTTGCAAGTGTAAATGTAAATGACTCTGAGTCCCTTAAATATTTTCATAAGGTTCTTAGAAACAAAGGCATCCTTGATGAATTGAAGAACATGGGAATTCAAGATGGAGATACAGTAAGACTCAATGATTTTGAATTTGAGTTTTTAATATAGTATCAAGGTTTGTGAAGGAGAGTATATATGATAACAAGTAAACAACGAAGCTTTTTAAGATCACTTTCGAATGGTCTTGAGCCTTTATTTCAAATTGGAAAAGGTGGCATAGAAGAGGCATTTCTAAAACAACTGAAGGACGCCTTAGAAGCTAGAGAGCTAATTAAAATAAAGGTTTTAAGTAATAGCGGCTATGATACTAGAGAAGCCTCAGATATAATTTGTAAGGCAATTGGCTGTGAAGGAATACAGGCTATTGGAAGTAAAATTGTACTGTATAAAAAATCTGAGAAAAAGCCTAAAATAGAATTACCATAATATTTAATAATAATTAAAATAAGCATGTATTGTTTACCACATAAAAATAATACATGCTTATTTTTGAAAGCAGGGATAAATTATGCCAAATAAAGGTCTATTTGGAGGCACCTTCGATCCAATCCATTTTGGACACTTATATATAGCTGAGGAAGCTTTGTATATGCTGAATTTAGATAATATACTATTTATGCCTACTGGTAATCCTCCTCATAAAACTAACAGAGAAATAACTGAAGCCTATATTCGTTATGAACTTGTCAGCATGGCAATAAAAGGCGAAGAGAGATTTAATTTATCAAGTTTCGAAATAGATGAGAAAGGATTAAGTTATACTTATAAAACCTTAGACTACTTAAATAAAAAGGAACCAGAAACAAATTGGTTTTTAATAACAGGTGTAGATTGCCTTATGGAACTGGACACATGGAAAAATGTAGACGAAATATTTAAGCTTTGCACACTTGTAGTATTTAATAGATTGGGTTATGAAAAAGATAACATTCTTAAGCAAAAGAAAATTGTTGAGGAAAGGTATAATATTAAGATAATTTTTTTAGATATAAATCCTTTGGACATTTCTTCAACAAGTATTAAGAAACTGCTTAAGGAAGGTAGGAATGTAAATCATCTCCTGCCTCTAAATGTATTAAATACAATTTCAGAGCTAGGTTTGTATAAGGAATGAAGGTGAATTTATGTGGAATGAAAATCTGATAACAGAATATTTAAAAGCAAATTTAAACCCTCAAAGATTTCAGCATAGTGTAAGGGTAATGGAAACAGCTGTCAGTCTTGCTATGCATTATAAAGTTGATGAAGAAAAGGCTAAGCTTGCAGGACTCACCCATGACTGTGCAAAAAACTTAAAAAATTTGGAAATAAATGATTTATTAGAGAAAAATGGGTATAATATAGATATGATGTTTAAAAAAAATTCTAACGTTATGCATGGGCTTGCTGGGTCAATTATAGCAAAAGATATAATGGGAATATCAGATGAGGAAGTATTAAATGCAATTGCCTATCATACGACAGGAAGAACAAACATGAGTATGTTAGAGAAGATTATATATATAGCTGATTATATTGAACCTATGAGAAATTTCGATGGCATAGCGGCCTTGAGAACCTTAGCATATGAAAATTTAGATGAAGCACTCCTTTTATCCTTTAATAACACTATCAAATATGTAATAGATAAAGGGGAGCTAATTCATAAGGATACTATTGAGGCCAGAAATTTTATTTTATTTACAAAACACTAGGAGATAAGAAATGGGAAGAATAAAGAGAAGTCATAGTTTTCGCGACTTTTTTATTATCTTTGCTTCGTTATTTGTATGTATTAGCCTTGCAGGTGCTGGCTATTTATATTTCTATTTGGATGGGCTTAATCATACAAAGCTTGAAAAGAATAAAGTGCAGCCTATAGCTGCTAATAAAGATGAACAGGTGAATATATTAGCCATGGGCACAGATGTTGGAACTATAGGGGCTAATAGTAATAATAATCCTAAAAGGACGGACACTATACTTCTTATTAATTTAAATCCCAGCCTTAAGGTAGCCAATGTTATTTCTATTCCTAGAGATACTTTAATTCAGATGAATAACTCAAATAAGAAAATAAATGAAGCTAATGCAATAGGTGGTCCTGGTTATTTAATTGATGCAGTTGAGAAGCTTTTAGACATAAGGGTAAACTATTACTCTAAATTGGACTATGAAGGCTTTAGAAAGGTAATTGACAGCATTGGGCCTATTGAAATGACAATAAATAATAACATGAATTATGATGATAAAACGCAAAACCTCCATATCCACTTTAATAAAGGGGATACTGTAGAGCTTAACGGGGAAAAGGCTGAAGAATTTTTTAGATGGAGAGAAAATAATGATGGTACTGGACTCGCTAATGGAGACTTAGGACGAATAGAGAATCAGCACCTCTTTATTAATAAGGTAATAGATAAGTTTAAGAACCCTTCTATTATAACTAAACTGCCAAGCATTTTAGGTACAATTTCAAATTATGTTGAAACTAATATGAAGGCAGATGAAATAATTAAATATGGCCTCATGTTATCTAAGATGGATAAAGCAAATATAAAGATTTATACAATTAAAGGAGATCCTAAATATATAAATGGCATTTCCTATGTTATTTATGATAAAAGTAAGAACATAGAGCTATTAAATAAGCTTCATAGTGAGGCTGCAATGAAATAAGATATTTATTTTTTACTATTTCTGTTATAATTAATATAATATAATTAGTTAACTGTGTGTGAGCACAGTTTATTTTTTGAGGTGGCACATGAATAATGATTTAATTTATAAAATTACTGATAGTGATAAAGATATGAAGCTCAGAGAATATTTAAGAAAAACTGCAAAACTATCAGGAAGATTAATAAAGGGAGCTGCCATAGATGGCAGAATTAGAGTTAATGATTTGGTAACTAAATTAAATTATGTCTTAAAGATAGGTGATGTAATTTCTTTTCAAGTAGAGAAAAATGAATCACAAAATATTGAGCCTGAAAAAATAGATTTAGACATTAGATACGAAGATGAAGACTTAATTGTAGTTAATAAAATGCCTGGAATAGTTGTCCATCCAACGAGAAGTTATCCAGGAGGTACTTTAGCAAATGGCTTATTATATTATTTCAAGGAAAAAGGTGAGAATTGTATTGTCAGGCTAGTAAGCAGGCTGGATATGGATACCTCAGGCCTAATTATTATTGCAAAAAACCAATTTTCACATATGTCCTTGGCTAGGGATATGCAGAGCGAAAATTTCAAAAAAAGCTATTTAGCTGTAGTACATGGAAATCTTAAGGATAAAGAAGGAACCATTGATTTACCAATTTATAGAACTGGAGATGACAGCATAAAGCGGAAAGTGGATGAGAGAGGGCAAAAGAGTATTACACATTATAAGGTTATTGAAAGCTTTAAGGATTCGGAGCTTTTAGAACTAACTTTAGAGACTGGTAGAACTCATCAAATAAGGGTGCATCTAAGTTATCTAGGTCATCCAATTTATGGTGACAACTTGTATGGAATAGATGAGGATAAGGCTTTAATTACAAGGCAGGCTCTTCATGCCTACAAACTATCAGTGCCGCATCCTAGAACAGGTGAGATTTTGACATTAGAAAGTGAACTACCAGAAGATATAAAAGAACTTATAAGAAAAATAAGTAGGTAAAATTACCTACTTATTTTCATATATTCTAAGTTTTCTTTGTCGTTTCTTCTTTTTCTTAGTTTTAATAATTATACGAAGTAAAACTAAAAAGGAGAATATACCAAATATAATTTTTAATGTTAAAAACAAATAATTCATACCTTTACTTGAAAGGATCTTTTCATTTAAAATAGTTGGTATCTTATGGTCTATGCCGCTGTCTAGCTCTAGTGATGGAAGGGTAGCATTGTCCATTTTCATAGTGGCATCTGTTATTTTATCTCCTCTTGAAAATGATTTATTACTTAAATTACTGCTCTTATTTACTTCAACTTTAGGAACCTCATTTAAGGATTTATCCCTAACATAGTAGTAATCCTCTTGTGCGAGTAATGGTATGTTTAAGTCTCCTTCAGTAACCGTTGTAACTAGTTCATTCTTTTTATAAAGCGGTACTAATTCAAAATTCTTAAAGCCATAGTCAAAGAGTGCTCTTGAATCTTGAAAATATGTTTTGTTTTTGTCGTGCACTAAGGCAACTATTAGTCTTTGTCCATTTCTTTCAGCACTTGCAACATAGGAATGTAATGACTGGATTGTATACCCGGTTTTGCCTGCATCTGCACCATTATAATAATACATGGAGTTTTTATTTATTAATTTATTTTCATTTGCTAAATTAATGCCTTCAGGATGCTTATTTGTAGGTGGAATCTTATAGGAAAAAGTTGAAGAAATCTCTCTGAATTCAGGATATTTTATTAGTTCCTTCATAATTAAGGCTAAATCTTTGGCAGAAGTTTTATGGTTTTCATCATAAAGCCCGCTTGGGTTTACAAAGTGCGTATCTAAAGCCCCTAATTCCCTTGCTTTCTTATTCATAAGGTCGGCAAAAGCTGAAGTAGAACCACTAACATGTTCTGCTAAAGCTACTGCACAATCATTTCCAGAAAGAAGCAGCATCCCATATAATAAATTTCTAACAGATATTTCTTCACCTTCAAATATCCCTATTTTACTTCCATCGATATAAGGTGGATTTTTACCAACAGTCACCATATCGTCAAGATTGCTATTTTCCAGAGTTAAAAGAGCTGTCATAGTTTTAGTTGTTGAAGCTGGAGGATATGCATCATCCATATTTTTAGAATATAAAATTGTACCAGTAGTAGCATCCATTAAAATGGCACTGTCAGCCGAAACACTTGGAGCAGATTGTTTTGCATAAATAATTATATTTGAACTGCTTATAAGCATTAAAATAACTATTAACAAAGTTAAAAAACGTTTCATAGATAATCCTCCTATATCATACATGTATAAATTATAACAAATAAAAGCTTAAGATGCGATAATAAATTAAATTATTGTCAATAATTTAAATATTATTAATATATTTGGACGTATTTGGAGGGGAGTAAATGAAAACCAAACAAAAAATAATTGGCTCTGTAGTTATATTATTGGTATTGATTGGTTTTTTAGTTGTAGGTCTTTATATAAATAGACCTAAAAACCATAAGTTAGAGGAACAGGACATTTTTGTAGATAGTATTCCTAGTGAAATTATGCAAAAAACCGATAGCAAAATGGTAACTGTATATATTCAAGGGGAAATAAAAAAACCTGGAGTGTACAGCTTATCAAGCGGCAGCATACTAAACGATTTGGTGAAGGCAGCTGGTGGGTTCACTGATAACGCAGCGCCCGATACCAAGCTTAATCTTGCAAAAAAGTTAAAGGATGAGGATTATTTTTTTGTGGAAGGAAAATCAGATAATTTACCTAAGCTTGGCAATTCTGAAGCTATTCCTACAAATAATAAAGGATCAAATAAAGTTAACATTAATACTGCTTCAGCAGCAGAACTTGACACTCTGCCAGGCATTGGACCAACAACAGCACAAAAGATTATTGATTATAGAGAGAAAAATGGACAATATACTTCAATAGAAGATCTTAAGAAAATTGGAGGAATTGGAGATAAGACTTTAGACAAGTTTAGAGATAATATAGACATAAGATAAGTAATATTATACAATTAGTACTGAACTTTAGTATCATGTTTATGATATGAAAGGAGTGGTAATAATGGAAAAAAGATTAACTGAAATGTCCAGAACTTCTGGGTGAGCAGCCAAAATAGGGCCGGAGACCCTTTCAAAAATTTTATATAAATTACCTGTAATGAAAAATGATAATTTATTAGTAGGTATAGAAACTTCTGATGATGCTGCAGTTTATAAATTAAATGATGATATTGCAATGATTCAGACATTAGATTTTTTCACACCCGTAGTGGATGATCCCTACACCTATGGTCAAATAGCAGCGGCAAATTCCTTAAGTGATGTATATGCTATGGGAGGTAAGCCTGTATCAGCTTTAAACATTGTATGCTTCCCACTTTGTTTGTCAACTGAAATCTTAGCGGAAATCTTAAGAGGTGGAGCTGACAAGGTATTAGAGGCAGGTGCTGTAATTGTTGGGGGACATACTGTAGATGATAATGAGCCTAAATACGGCCTTTCTGTGACAGGATTAGTACCTCCAAGTAAGGTTTTAAAAAATTTCGGATCAAAGGTTGGAGAAGTGGTTATTTTAACTAAACCTTTAGGAACTGGTATAATTAATGCCGCAATTAAGGGACAAATTGTTTCTGATAGCGCTTATAAAAAAGCTGTGAAAGTAATGTCAACACTAAATAAATACGCCTCAGAGATAATGGTAAATTATAATATAAGCGCCTGCACTGATATAACTGGCTTTGGATTTTTAGGCCACAGCTTCGAAATGGCTAGTGCGTCAAAGGTTACAATTAAGTATTATAAAGACAAAATACCATATATAGCTGAAGCTAAGGAGTATGCTGAAATGGGGCTTGTTCCAGAAGGAACCTATAGTAATAGAGTATATTTAGAGGAAAAATGTGCTTTAAATAATTTACCTGTTTGGTTTGAAGATATATTGTTTGATCCACAAACCTCAGGAGGCCTTCTCTTTACTACAAGTGCTGAAGAAGGGGAAAAAATAATTAAAGAACTTGAAGTCCTTGAGATTGAATCTGCTGTAGTTGGAGAAGTAATAGCTTTAGAGGATAAATTAATAATTGTGGAGTAGAATATTTAAATCATAATTTATAAAGAAAGGTTTAAATTATTATGAATAAGAAAGATTTGCTTAGAAAACTTCCTAAAATGGATGACCTTCTAAAGGAAGAAATAGTTATTAATAGTTTAAAAGCTGTTATGAGACCTATAGTTATTGAGGCTTTAAGAGAAACCTTGGAGGAATTTAGAAATAGGATTTTAAATGACAATATAACTGAATTCACTACTATTGATATATTAGAGGGGTTTAAACAATTAGTTAAGCAAAAGAATTCCCCTAATTTAAAAAAGGTTATAAATGGAACAGGAGTTATTTTACATACTAATTTAGGCAGAGCCCTATTAGGTGAAGAAGCCTTAAGGCATATTATAAACTGTGCCGATAGCTATAGTAATTTGGAATATGACCTTAAAAGTGGTGAGAGGGGTTCTAGATACGAGCATGTTGAAGAACTTATAAAAAAAATTACTGGTGCTGAAGCAGCTGTGGTTGTAAATAATAATGCAGCTGCTGTTATGCTGGTGTTAAACACCTTATGCAGCAACAAAGAAGCCATTGTATCAAGAGGACAGCTTGTTGAAATTGGAGGCTCCTTTAGAGTTCCAGAGGTAATGAAGTTTAGTAATGCCACACTTGTAGAAGTTGGAACCACAAATAGAACCCACCTTTATGATTATGTAAATAGTATAACTGAAAATACAGGTGTATTATTAAAGGTTCATACCTCCAATTTTAAGATAATGGGCTTTACTGAAGAAGTCCCACTTGAAGACTTGGTGAGCTTAGGAAAAGAAAAATCAATACCTGTGGTTGAGGACATAGGCAGCGGTGTATTAGTTGATTTTTCTAAATATGGTTTCTCCTATGAACCAACCGTACAGGAAAGTATAAAAAAAGGTATAGATGTAGTAACCTTTAGCGGAGATAAGATGCTTGGAGGACCTCAAGCAGGGATTATTGCAGGTAAGAAAATATATATAGATAAAATAAAAAGAAATCAATTAACTAGAGCACTTAGAATTGATAAGCTTACTTTAGCGGCCTTAGAAGGCACACTAAAATATTATATGGATGAAACTAAAGCAGTAGCTGAAATTCCAACTTTAAATATGATACTAAGTTCAAAGGATATCCACAAAAAGAGAGCTCAAAGGCTTAAAAACAGAATTCTAAAAGCAGCAAAAGAAATAGATATAAATATTGCTTCAGATTATTCTATGGTTGGCGGGGGTTCAATGCCTGCTGAAAAAATACCTACGTATGTTTTAAGAATAAAATCAGATTTCAAAGCAGCAAAGCAAATAGAAGCCTCTCTTAGGAACTATGTAATTCCAATTATAGTAAGAATATTTGAAGATAATGTTATAATTGATTTAAGAACCATCTTTGACAAAGATTTTGATATTATTGCTCTAGCTTTTAAAAATTTAATGCAGCAGAAGGGTTGATATAATGAAGCATGTAATCATAGGAACCGCTGGGCATATAGACCATGGTAAAACTACATTAATAAAGGCCTTGACTGGAAGAGAAACTGACACCTTAAAGGAAGAGAAAGAGAGAGGCATTTCTATAAATCTAGGCTTTACTTTTTTTGATTTACCTTCTGGAAAGAGAGCTGGAATAATTGATGTGCCTGGCCACGAAAAATTTATTAAAAATGCACTTGCAGGTGTAAGCAGCATCGATGTGGTTTTACTTGTAATTGCAGCTGATGAAGGCATAATGCCTCAAACAAAAGAGCATTATGAAATATTGCAGCTTCTTAATATTAAAAAAGGGATTATTGTAATTACAAAGACTGATTTAGTTGATGAAGAATGGCTTCTTCTAATTAAAGAAGATATTAAAGAATATTTTAAAGGTACCTTTCTTGAGGAGGCACCAATTCATGAGGTTTCTTCTAAAACTGGAAAAGGCATAAAGGAGCTAATTGAGGATATAGACAAAATTACTGAGGAAGTAGAGCCAAAAGACACTGAAGGACATTTTAGACTTACTGTAGATAGAGTTTTCTCGGTCAGCGGCTTTGGGACCGTTGTT
Organism: Candidatus Clostridium stratigraminis; assembly: GCF_045310675.1. Classification (NCBI taxonomy): domain Bacteria; kingdom Bacillati; phylum Bacillota; class Clostridia; order Eubacteriales; family Clostridiaceae; genus Clostridium; species Candidatus Clostridium stratigraminis. Next base: position 113,626 of record NZ_JBJHZZ010000006.1, on the reverse strand, counting down.
ACAGGAACCATCATAAGCGGCAGAATTGAGGAAGGTGAAGCTTGTGAACTTTATCCCTCTAAACTACTTACAAAAATTAGAGGAATACAAGTTCATGAAAGTCCAGTTAAGTTTGCTGAAGCAGGACAAAGGGCGGCGTTAAATCTTGCTAATGTTAAAGCTAGCGAGGTTCATAGAGGTGATGTCCTTTCAAAAGAAAACGTAATGGAGCCATCTTTAATTGTTGACTGCAGCTTAAATTATTTAAAGTCTGCTGAAAAACCTTTAGAAAATAGACAAAGGGTAAGACTCTATCATGGAACAAGCGAGATTTTGTGCAGGGTAGTTTTACTTGATAGGGAGGAGCTTTTGCCGGGAGCAAAAGCTTATGTTCAGCTTAGACTTGAGGAGCCTTTAACAGCCCAAAGAAAAGACAATTTTGTTTTAAGAAACTATTCTCCAATGTATACCTTAGGTGGAGGACAACTAATAGAACCTGTCTCTAAAAAAGCTAGAAGATTTGATAATTCTTATATAGAAGAATTAAAAATAAAGGAGAGCGGAAGTCAGGAAGATATCTTAGATAAATTAGTTGAGAAACTTAGCAAGGATTTTCCAGATGAACAGGTGATAATAAAAGCCTTAGGGAAAAATGATGAAAGGCTCTCCGAAAGATTAGAAAACTTAGTTAAGGATAAGGTGCTCCTAAAACTTACTAGTCTAGATAAACCAATTTATATTCATAAAAGCTTTTTAAAGTTAAAAACTTCAGAAATTGAAAAACTCCTAACTGATTTTCATATGGCGAATCCACTTAAAGCCGGCATATCAAAGGAAGAAATAAAAAATAAAGTCTTTGGGAAAGGCATTAAGCAAAAAACCTATGATGAGCTGCTGCAGCTTTTATATGGGAGAAATGTTATAAGAATACAAGGAAGCTTCATAAGACTTATGGACTTTGAAATAAAGTATTCTAAAGAACAAAATATCCTAAAGGATAAAGTTATAAATGCCTATACTGAAGCTAGGTATATGCCGCCTAAATACGATGAACTAATTCAAGGTGAGAAGGATAAAAAAACCTTTAAAATGGTATATGATTCGCTGCTTGATATGGGTAGTTTAACAAAGGTATCAGAAGAGTGTGTATTATTAAAGGATTATTATGAAGCTGCAAAGGCGCATATTATTAAGTTTATTAGCGAGCATGGCAGTATATCAGCAGCTGAAGCTAGAGACATTTTAAATACAAGCAGGAAATATGCAGTTGCAATTCTAGAGAACCTTGATAGCATGAAATTGACAAAAAGGGTAGAAGATATAAGGGTTCTTTACTAAATTACTATTTCTTACATTGACTTTAGAATTATTTTTATGTAAAATCATTATGCGTAGTAAGCAAATACGGGGGTAGATAAGTGCTGGTGTGCTTGCCAGTCTTCAAAACTGTGTTGCCGTGCTAAGACCACGGTAGGTAGGTTCGATTCCTACATACTCCCGCCAAAACCATTTAAATCAATGACTCATGAGAGCTTTAAAAAAATCTTATGAGTCTTTTTTTATAGCTTAAAATTATAAAACTTTCAGAGTTAGCTTATATACGCAAAAGAATTAATTATTGATGAACAATTTTCTTCTTAAACGTTTATATTAAAAAAGAAGGGACTCTACTTTAAAAGTAAAGAAACCTTCTTCTCAAACAACTCTCTTTGAGTTGTTAATAATAGTATTAGGAGTTTTGTAGTTTTTATGCATAAAAATAAGAGTATTAAGAACATAAATTAAAATATTAATTGATATGTACACCCATTAATTGGGTGTATTTTTTATTATAAAAGTAAGGTGATGAGCAATGGGAGATAATGTAGATGAATTAAGTTATAAAAGCTAAAAGTATTGCTGGTGGAATTATACAGTAATAAAAATATTCGGGTAGAAAGTCATTATGTGTACACAATTATACAAAAGCACATAAATTATAATAGGTCAAATGATGTCTTAAATCCATTAGGTTTGCCATTCATGGAATAGATGACATAGAGGGGACTGTAAAAATTAAAAGAAACTATTACATATATCTTAAAATAATTTGGAGGTATGAATATGGATATAGATTTAATAGAATTAATTACAGAACAAGCTTTGATATTAATCCCTGTTTTATATATAATTGGTATACTTTTGAAAAATACACCTAAATTAAAAGATTGGTTAATTCCCTATATATTATTGGTTCTTGGTATTGTAGGTTCAGTTTCTATAATTGGATTAACAGTACAAGCAGTAATACAAGGTATTCTTGTTGCGGGTGCTGCTGTATTCAGTCACCAATTAATTAAACAAACTACCGATAAAAAAGATTAGAAGTTACTTTGAATAGTCAGCCATTTTTATGGCTGGCTATTTTAATAAGAATTCTTTATTAATTATAACTTGAATTTCGACAAATTAATTAATCTTTTTAAACAATTCCTTAAAAAATGTCGAATTCTATACATTATCCATAATTTATGATAAAATTAATATGGTTAATAATTATGTGATTTAAAATAGTTGGATAAATATTCTTGATATACAAGGTGGTAAACTTAAAATATGGATATTGATAAAAGTAATGATAATAGTGAGATAGAAAAATTAAAATTAGCCTTAAAAGTTTGTGAAGAAAAATTGGAAGATCATAATAAAAAAAGTGAGTTTTTCGCCAATATATCGCATGAATTTAAAACTCCAATAAATATTTTAATGGGAGCAATGCAGCTTATTGAATTATATACCTTAAGCGGAACTATTAAAGATCCAGAGAAAAAACTTGAGAAGTATATGAAAACAATGAAGCAAAATTCTCTGAGATTATTAAAACTAATTAATAATATTATTAGTATGACTAAGATTGATTCCAATGATGTTTCAATTGAGCTTCATAATTATGATATAGTTACAATTATTAAAAATGTGGTACAATCTATTGAAGCTTACGCAAAGGTAAAATTAATTAATTTAACCTTAGAAACAAATTTAGATAAAAAAATTATTGCTTGTGATGCAGACAAAATTGAAAGAATAATGTTAAACCTTTTATCAAATGCCATTAAATTTTCAAATAAACAAGGAAATATCAAAATAAAATTAGAAGACATTAATAATATGGTAAGTATTTCTGTAGAAGATGATGGAATTGGTATTCCAAAAGATAAACTAAATAGTATCTTTCAACGATTTAGAAAAGTTGAAACAAGTTTTACTAGAAACAGAGAAGGAAGCGGCCTTGGCTTGTCCATAGTAAAGGCCCTTGTGGAAATGCACAACGGTACTATAAACGTTACTAGCGAATATACTAAAGGAAGTAAATTTGTAATTCAACTTCCTAATAGAAAATTAAGCGAATCTAATAAATCAAATCTTTATTCTCAATTTGATGACGATATTGATCAAAGGGTAAAGGTTGAATTTTCTGATATACAAGATATTTTTTAAGGAAGTGATTATTTGAAAGCTGCAGAAGAAAATTTGGAGATAGCTGAAGATGTAAAAAGATCTAAAGAAAAGATAAATGCGACTGCTTTAATTAAAAATGCTAAAGCCTTTGAAAAGAAAAATGATATTCATATGGCTATTAAAAGCTATGAGAATGCACTTTCAATCTGCATATCTGAGAATAATACTGCTGATGTATTTACCCTATCCATGAAACTTGGAGACTTTTATCAGCTAGGAGGTAAATTAGAAGAGGGGATGCAGTACTTTCAGCAAGCAAAAGCTGCAGCAGAAAATCTTAAAAATAAAGCATTGCTTATTGACGCCTTAAATAAAACTGCGGATAGCTATATAAGCTGTTATGAAATTGAAAATGCCCTAAAGTATTCAGAGGAAGCTTCTAAAATTCTAAATGAAATTGATTATTTAAAAGGTAAAATTGAAAATAACATTGGTATGTCACGTATTTACAATATAAAAAAAGAGTATTTTAAGGCTAGAGAACTCTGCAATGAAACATTGCTGCTCTGTGGCGATAACTTCCCTCTATTTAAAGGAAAATTATATATTTCGCTAGCAGATCTTTATAAAAACATGACAAGCCCAGAAGAGCACTTAGAACTTTTAAGTCAGGCCTATGAGTGCTTTGAGAAGGCTGATTATGAAAGAGGGCTGTTTGGTGTTATAAATAATATTGCAATTGTATATGCTGAAAAGTTACATGATTATGAAAAGGCACTTGAATATTATAAAAAACTAAAAAAACTTTGCGAAGGTTCTATTTATGTGGAGTTTCTTAAAATATGCTATCTTAATATTGGAGAAGTTAATTTAAAATGTTTTAATTATAAGAAGTCCCTTAGTTGGCTTAATAAGGCTATAAAAATGCCTTCAGGAGCCTATGCTGATAATATATTAGCTTATAATTACGTTTTTTTAGTACAAGCTAACTTAAAGTTGTATAACTACACAGAAGCCTATGACTTTTTAATGAAGGCTGAAAAAGAGATAGGTAAAAACTCTAATACTGAATATACATTAGTACAATATTATAAAGCTGCAGCCTTAATTTTTAATGAGTTTGGAGACACTAACTGCGCTAAATCCTATATAAAAAAAGCATTGGATTCAGTTGAAAAAGATGAAACATTGATTAAATGGAATATAGGTATTATATATGAATATTTAAAGCTAAGTGAGGCTAAAAATGAGGCTGATGTAATTGATATAGTTGATGGAGTAAGCTATGCTCTATCAAAATACAAAAATAATGACCAAATTTTAGAGTCTGTTTACAATATCACTATAGCATTAATAGATTGTAATTATGATAAAATAGCATTAAATTTTCTAAGTAAATACAATTCAATGAAACCAGCTTATGAAATATTAAAATTAAAAAAGATGTTTATTGATATTAAGCTAAGTAAAAGTAATGATGAGAAATTATTAATTAAGGCTTTAAAACTAGCTGAAGAAATTAGAGATGTTAATTTTGAATGGAAGTTATCTTGCTTAATAGGAGACTATTATTTAAAAAATGATGGTGCTAAGGAAGCTTTAAATTATTATAATCTAGCTTTCAAAGTTGTTGAAGAAATGGTTTTATCTGTACCTGAAAAATATAGAATTCAATATGCTAATTCAAGTAAAGCTTTAGAGGCCTATAATAAATTAGTTATGGCAATGCACTATAATTCAATGATAGAACTTAAGACTTGTAAAGCAATTACCAGTATGGACCAATTAAATGAGATATTTAACTATACTAATTAGTTTTATGGAATTATTACATAAAATAATTTATGAAGAATTATAAAGGATATAAAAATAGTGTTTCTTTATAATTCTTCATTTTTTATTTATTGTTTTTCATTATTAAAAAAGTATTTTATAAAAATATAAAGATATATTTTACAGTTTGTCAAAGAAGTTAAGTTGAGCATCAATGTGTCCTTTACTAAGCTCTAAAATTATATAAGAATACCATCTATCCTTTCTTTTACTTGTCGGTGATCCTGGATTTATCATCAGAATTTTATTCATTGTCTTTATTATGGGCTGATGACTATGTCCGAAAATTATAATATCAACTTTATTGTCTTTAAACATTTCATAAGCTCTATCGATAGTAGTTTTTGCATTGCCATGGCCATGATAAATTCCAATTTTATAGCCCATAATATTAATAAGCTCTTTTTCTTTAACTCTTTCTTTTATAAGCTCTCCATCATTATTACCAAAAACTCCAATAAATTTTTTTTGATTTTCTAAAAGATCAATAACCTTACTGTTTTTAAAATCTCCAGCATGTATTATTAAATCAACAGCTTTTAAATGTTTATTTAATAATTCCTCAATTTTATATAAATCCTTTGAAATATGTGTATCTGAAATAATTCCAATTTTTATGCTGACCACCTCCTAAATACCTATAGTTATACATTATTCTTAGTATGCTTCAAATGTTAAATGGATTTTCATTAAAGACTACTTCTGATTAAAGACATAGGTTTTGGATAAAATAATTATGGAGGTGTATTAAGTATGATTAATAACGTGTTTGAAACATCAGTAATGGGAAGTAATATTGTTTATTTGAATATACCTGAAGAGGATTATTTTTTAAGCTATGATTCAATTACTAGAAAAGCTGCGGAAGAAATAAGTAACACCTATTTTTTGCTAAGAAGCAGAGATGGAATTCCTGAGGTCTTAGATATAGAGCATCATGAACCAAGCCATAGAGTAAAAATCACCCTTGAGGTAAAAGAGGCCAAGAACAACAATAGGCCTTTATATAAGGTTCCAGATTCTCTAAATATTACGAGAAATAATGAAGTTCGTTAAGCCTCTTGTATTTTATGGAATCGCTCTTTTTATAGGTTGTATTTCTTATATAGCTTTTAAAAATAGTTTAGTTATAGGTGCAGTTTTAACTGCATCTTTTTTAATCATAATTCTCTCAACAATTGATACTAAATATTCAATAATTATCCTTAGCTTTTTATTTCTTGGAATTCTTAGCTCACATCTTTACTATAATATGGAGGTGGATTCGAACACTTTTAATATAAGGCTTACAAAATATAATGAATTTTATTCTTATGGCATATTAAATGGAAGAAATGTGCTGCTTAAGGGAAATCTTAAAAAAGAAGATGAGGGTTTAAATCTAATAATTAAAGGTAAATTTGAAGATATAAGGGATTATGAAAAAGGAATAGTTGGAACCATATATGTAGATAGTGCTTTAAGTGGGAAAAAGGATTTTATTTCAAGCATCAGTACCTTTAAGCAGAAATTATATAATAAATTCAAGACTTATTTAGGTGAAGAAAGGGCAGCACTTATAATGTCCCTATGTTTTGGAGAAGCAAATTACCTTTCTGATATTCAAAAGAACGACTTTAAAAAGCTTGGGGTTGTCCATGCCATTAGTGTATCAGGCTTTCATATGGCCATTATTTACAAGGTGCTGGAAGGTGTTTTTGGAATTGGAATCTCTATTTTTGTGTCACTTTTATATGCCTTATTCACAGGAGCGCAGCCTGCAACTTTAAGGGCTTTTTTGATGATATTTATTTTAAAAATGTCTAAAAAGGTGTTCAAAAATTATGATGGACTTTCAGCCCTAAGCTTGTCTGGAATAATTATTCTTACTTTAAAACCCTATTATTGTCTGGACTTAGGCTTTATATTGTCATATCTTTCAACTTTAGGAATCATGCTTTATTATAACAAAATTAGAAGAGCTCTTTATTATATTCCAAATAAGCTTAATGAAAGTATAAGCCTAACTCTAAGTGCCCAGGTATTTTCAATGCCATATGCTGCACTTTCCTTAGGGAATCTAAGCTTTGGCTTCATACCTGGAAATATAGTTTTATTACCTATTTATACTGTGCTGGTCCTAATAGGGAACATAGCGTTATTGTTTTATAAAATTGATTTTATATTTAACTTATTAAATAAGTTTTTAGAATTAATTATGCTGATTTTAGAAGGTGCAACTTATTCCTTGCTTTTAATAACGCCGCAAGTAGTATATATAAACTTCTTTGAAAGCTGTTCCATTTTACTGATTATTATTTCTTTTATATTAATTAAAAGAGGAATGAACAATTTAAAACCAGTTCCTTTATTAATAGTAATCTTAGTAGCTATAAATAATTATAAATTTTTTCCCAATATACAGTATATAGATTTAGGTGCAAGTGATGGTGTAATTATAGAATATAAATTAAATAAAATATTAATAGTCAATGATGGTGAAAATATAGGAAACAATATAAAGACAATTAATAATAAGTTTAACTTCTCAAGAATTATTAAAAATTCTAAGGAAGGCTTAAGCTTAAAAATTAGTACTAATTTTTATTTAAAGACTCTGCCTAATTTAAATTCAGAGGCTGGTGAGCTAAATTTAGAAGTATATTCGAATAACAATCCCATTATATTCACAAGGAACTCCCAGAACTTTATGGATATTGATTTAAAAAAGTGTGATATAATAGTGTTACCTCAGAAAAGTTATTATTTTTCTAAAAATGTAACGATAAATAATTTAAAAACCTCAAGTTATGATATTGTCTTTAATAAGGCATATCCTAGTTTTACATTAAGCAAAGGAAAGGAGTAGTTTCTTGCTTGAATATATTGAATTAGAAGAGAAACTTAAAAATAATAAATTTGAAAATTGCTATATATTTTGCGGTATTGATGAAGCCTTGATGAAGGAAAAAATTTCATTTATTAAGAAAAAGGTTCTTAATGCTGCCTATTCAGATATCAACTTTGTTCAATTTGATGGAAAAACAGCGGATATGGAAGCAGTTATTAACACATGCGACACTATACCATTTCTAGATGAGAAAAAAGTAGTTGTAGTTTTTAGAGCTGAGTTTCTAGGAGAAGGAGAAGATAGAGCCGCAAATAAAAGCTTTGAGATTCTCCTAAAATATTTAGATAATCCTGCAAAGCATACAATTTTAATTGTCTATTATGTGTTTAAGGAAGAAAGAGAGAAACCTAGCAGCAAAATTAAGAAATTTGATAAAAAAGCTTCTGTTGTTAAATTTGATAAATTAAAGGGCGTAAATCTTGAAAAAAAGATTAAAGCACTGTTTGACGAAAAAAATAAAAATATAGGCAGGGCAGAACTAAAATTTTTCTGTGAGGAAATTGAAGCCAACATGGAATCTGCAAAAAATGAAGTTGAGAAGCTTTGCTGCTATGCTATAAACAAGGAAATTACAAAGGAAGATATTTTGATGATGCTGCCGCCAAAAGCAGATAATGATATCTTTAATTTAGTGGATTCAATATCCCAAAAGAAATTAGAAAAGGCATTGGACATCTTATCAGAACTTATATATAAAGGAGAGAAACTTACCTATATTTTGTATATGGTTGAACGGCAGTTTAATCTACTTTTACAATTAAAACTTGGAATTGAAAAAGGGAAAACAAAGGATGTGCTTTCTAAGGAGCTAAAAATGAACCCCTTTATTTGTGATAAAATGATGATTCAAAGTAAAAGATTTACACTTAAAAACTTGAAAACTGCTATAAATGACTGCTTAGAAAGTGAAGAGGTACTTAAAAGTTCGCCAGTTAACAGTAAAACTGAAGTAGAATTATTGATTTTAAAAACCATAACAGCATAAAAATAAAAAACCGGTTAAAAACCGGTTTATTTATTAAGCAGAAATAGAATTTAACTTTGCAGCTAATCTAGATTTCTTTCTTGAAGCCATATTCTTATGAATTATTCCTTTAGAAGCAGCCATATCTAAAGCTTTTACAGTATTAGTGAAAGCAGCTTTAGCTTCTTCAAGGTTTCCGCCTGTTACAGCAACTTCAAACTTCTTTATAGTAGTTTTAAGAGCTGATTTAACCATTTTGTTTCTAAGTGTTTTAACTTCGATAACTTTTATTCTCTTTTGAGCTGATTTAATATTTGCCATTGGTTTTCACCCCCTTATTTTTTTATAGGGTCTCAGCAGTTTGGGGAAATCTGCGTCCGAGTTATTTACATAACAAACCATATTATAACACTTATTTTTTAGCACTTCAATAGTAAATTGCAAAAATCACTTTGGAAGTCTATATTTTTGAAGTTATTCTTTCTATTTAAAATTATATCTTCTCTAAGACCGTATAGTATGAGCTTAATTGGAAAAGATAAGGTTAAAAATAATAAGAAAGATAAAACTCTTCTTACAAACTTATTTTTTAAAGGAGCAAAAACATGATAAATGTAAGAACTGATTTGGCAATTGAAGCTAAGGAAATATATGAAAAGAAAAGTAATGGAAGATATCCAGGGGTTGAAGTTTCAGAAGAAAGGGATGGAGACATAAAAATTACAAAGGTTAAAATAGTAGATGAGGTAGGGGAAAAAGCTATGGGTAAGCCCATAGGAAGCTATATTACACTAGACATACCTGCTGTAACTCATTATGACAGTGATTCAATGGATGAGGTAAGTGAAGCTATGGCTAAGGTACTATCTCCTATGATAAATTTAGATAAAAGTATGACAGCACTTATAGTTGGACTTGGAAATTCAAGCATTACGCCAGACGCCTTAGGTCCAAAGGTTATTTCAAAGCTTATGATTACAAGACACTTAAAGGAGTTAGTGCCTGACAGCATAGACGAAAATATAAGGCCTGTTTGCGGAATTTCTCCAGGAGTTTTAGGTACTACAGGCATAGAAACTGGTGAGATAATAAAGGGTGTTGTGGAAAAAATAAAGCCAAATTTAATTATTTGTATAGATGCCTTGGCTTCTAGAAAAATGGAAAGGGTAAATAAAACAATTCAAATTGGAGATACTGGAATTTCACCAGGTTCTGGAGTTGGAAATAAGAGAATGGAAATTAGTAAACGTTCAATTGGAATTCCAACAATTGCAATTGGCGTTCCTACAGTGGTAGATGCTGCTACTATGGCTAATGACACTATAGATTTGGCCATTGATGAAATGATTAAACAAGCTACAAATGGTGGGGAATTTTATAATATGCTGAGGGGTATAGACAAAAATGAAAAACAGAAAATGATTGAGGAAATTTTAAATCCCTATGTTGGAAACTTAATGGTAACACCTAAGGAAGTGGATTTAGTAGTTGATTCACTTTCAAAGGTAATAGCTAATGGCATAAATATAGCTCTTCAGCCTGCTTTAGACCTTGAAGATATTAATAGATATATGAATTAAATAAAAAATGGTATTTTTGAATAAAATAAATAAAAAAGTACATCCTTTTATATATGTAGGAATTTAAGGAGCAAGACAGGCAATATTTGTTTTGTATTCTGCTGATTCAAGGAACTCAACAACAATATTTGCTGGGTACCTAAGGAGGTATTTTTTTATGTTTAAAAGATTAAAATATTTTTTTGTAATTTTTATTTCACTTGGCATAGTTTTTTATGGTTTTATAACTGTCAGCAATGTTCTGCCTGATTTTATAAAGGAAAGGTCTGCATTTAAAGTGTTCTACAGCACTAAGCCTTTTGATTTACAATTTGATATTGGCGATTATGTAGTTTACTTAAATAGCAAAGCAGTGGATAACTATAAAAAAGGTGCAGATGAGCTTATGCATAACCTAGTTACAAACAATCCCATAAAAAAGATTTTAAAGCAATAATAGCTTTTAGTAAAATATTATAGGGGTTGATTTGCAGTATTTATTGACAAATTCCCTAGTTACTATGATATAATTTATTTTGATTTAATACGTTATGGGGGTAGAACTATGCAGACAGATAGACAAAAGCATATTAGAAATTTTTCAATAATTGCTCATATAGATCATGGTAAATCAACACTTGCAGATAGACTTTTAGAAAGTACAGGTACCTTGACACATAGAGAAATGGAAGAACAGGTGCTTGATAATATGGAGCTTGAAAAAGAGAGAGGTATAACTATAAAAGCACAGGCTGCAAGGCTCATATATAAAAGAGAAAATGGAGAAGAATACATATTAAATTTAATCGATACTCCAGGACATGTAGACTTTAATTATGAGGTATCAAGAAGTTTAGCTGCTTGTGAAGGTGCAGTACTTGTTGTAGATGCTACCCAAGGAATACAAGCTCAAACCTTAGCAAATTGTTATTTAGCTCTAGATCACAATCTTGAAATAGTACCAGTTATCAATAAGATTGATCTTGCAAGTGCAAGACCTGAAGAAGTCATTCATGAAATTGAGGATATTATTGGAATAGAAGCTCATGATGCACCTTTGGTTTCAGCTAAGTCCGGACTAAATATTGAGCAAGTTTTAGAGGCAATAGTTAATAAGGTTCCAGCTCCAGAAGGAGACGAGGAAAGCCCTTTAAAGGCCCTAATATTTGATTCCTATTATGACAGCTATAAAGGTGTAGTTTGTTATGTACGGCTGAAAGAGGGAAATGTTAAGATTGGAACAAAAATTAAACTCATGTATACAAATAAAGTTTATGATGTTACTGAAGTAGGTGTATTTTCGCCTCAAATGTTTCCGATTTCAGAACTTAGAGCTGGTGATGTAGGTTATATTACAGCATCTATTAAAAATGTTAGAGATGCAAGAGTTGGAGATACAATTACAGAAGCAGACAGACCAGCTTTAGAGGCTTTAGAAGGGTACAGACCGGCAGTGCCAATGGTATTTAGCGGTATTTATCCTGTAGATGGTGCTAAATATGAAGAACTTAAGGAAGCTATAGAAAAGCTTCAATTAAACGATGCCTCCTTAAGCTTTGAACCTGAAACCTCAATAGCCCTAGGCTTTGGCTTTAGATGCGGCTTTTTAGGATTACTCCACATGGAAGTTATTCAAGAAAGAATTGAAAGGGAGTTTAATATAGATATTATTACTACAGCTCCTTCTGTAATTTATAAAATCGGTAAAACAGACAATACTGTTATAGAACTGACCAATCCAAGTAATATGCCAGAAGCATCAACTATAAGCTATATGGAAGAACCTATAGTAAAGGCCTCCATTATAACTCCTACTGAGTATGTTGGGGCTGTTATGGAATTATGCCAAAATAGACGTGGAACCTTTAAGGATATGCAATATCTAGAGGAAACAAGGGCAGTTTTAAATTATGACATTCCACTTAATGAAATAATATATGATTTCTTTGATGCACTAAAATCAAGAACAAGGGGATACGCTTCCTTAGATTATGAACTTAAGGGCTATGCAGAAAGCAAACTTGTAAAGCTTGATATCTTGCTTAATGGGGATACCGTAGACGCCCTGTCTATGATTGTCCCAGAAGAAAGAGCTTATTATAAAGGAAGAGGTATGGCTGAAAAGCTAAAGGAAATAATACCAAGACAGCAATTTGAAATACCAATTCAAGCTGCAGTAGGTTCTAAAATAATTGCTAGAGAAACAGTTAAAGCTCTTAGAAAGGACGTTCTTGCAAAATGTTATGGCGGTGACATAACAAGAAAGAAGAAGCTTCTTGAAAAACAAAAAGAAGGTAAAAAGAGAATGAGACAAATCGGTACGGTGGAAGTTCCACAAGAAGCCTTTATGTCAGTATTAAAGATAGATTAAGGAGAAAAGTGATGGAAGAAACAATAGCATTGTATCTGCATATACCATTTTGTAAACAAAAATGTTTTTATTGTGATTTTCCTTCCTTTGCCTGTAAAGATAGCTTAATGCTTAATTATACTAATGCACTTTGTAAGGAAATAGGCAGTGCGGCAAATTATAAAATTGGTTCGATTTTCATAGGTGGGGGTACTCCCACCTATTTGTCTTTAGAATGCCTAATGCTTTTAAAGGAAGTAATAGCTAAACTAGATCTTGCCGAGGATATTGAATTTACCGTGGAAGGAAACCCAGACAGCTTTAATAGTGAAAAGCTATCCATATTTAAAGCTATGGGAGTAAACAGACTAAGTATAGGGCTGCAGGCATGGCAGGATAATTTGCTTAAGAATCTTGGACGAGCACACAATAGACAACAATTTTTAAATACTTTTAATACAGCAAGAAGCCTAGGTTTTAATAATATAAATGTTGATCTTATGTTTGGCCTGCCAAATCAAACTATGAGCAATTGGAAGGAAACCTTAGAAAAGGATATAGAGCTAAAGCCAGAGCACATTTCTTGCTACAGTTTAATTATAGAGGAAGGAACACCCTTTTATAAAACCATGGAAATTGGAAAGCTAAATTTGCCAGAGGAAGATGCAGAAAGAGAAATGTACGAATTTGCTATAGAATTTTTAAAGTTCAAAGGCTATAAGCAATATGAAATATCCAACTTCAGCAAAGTAGACTACGAGTGCAGGCATAACTTAACTTACTGGAACTTAAAGGACTATCTTGGCTGCGGCTCTAGTGCACATTCTTTCATAAGTAATACAAGGTATAGAAATGAATCTGATATAGAAAAATATATTTACGGCGTAAACAGTGGGACAAATGCTGTAATTGAGAAGCATGTAAATTCCTTAGAAGATAATATGGAAGAATTTATGTTTATGGGACTAAGAAAAATAGAAGGCATATCCCTTAAAGAATTTAAATTGAGATTTAAGAATGATATATTTAGTGTTTATCCTAAGGTATTAAATAAGTTTTTAAAAGCTAATCTTCTGGTTTTAGAAGGTGATAGATTATACTTAAGTGCAAAGGGCATAGAATTATCCAATCAAGTTATGTGTGAATTTATACTTTCAGTGTAAGGTTCATAGTAATATAGAGTAAATTAAAGAAAAATGAAGTAAATAAAAAATAAAAAAATGTAATTAAGATATTTGATCTATATGTGGATATTTTATTTAATTGACAAAAGATTTTAATAGTGATATGTTTTAAACATAGTGATTAGCACTCACCGACAGCGAGTGCTAATAAAAAGAGGTGATTGTATGGAGATGGACGAAAGGAAGATAAAAATTCTTCAGGTAATAATAAATGATTATATATCTACAGCTGAGCCTGTTGGTTCCAGAACCATTGCAAAAAAATATGATTTAGGTATAAGTCCAGCTACAATAAGAAATGAAATGGCTGATCTTGAAGAAATGGGATTTCTTGAGCAACTTCATAGTTCCTCTGGTAGAAAGCCATCAGATAAAGGTTATAGATTATATGTTGATAAACTTATGAAATTACCTCAGTTAACTACGGAAGAAGAAAATTTAATAAAGGGCCAGCTTTTAAACTCTGCACTTTATGAGGTGGAGAAGATTGTAAAGCAGGCCACTCAACTCTTATCAGAACTTACTAAACTTACCTGTATTGTAAAGACTCCCTCAGTAAATAAAAGCTATATTAAATCAATTCAGCTTTTAGGTGTGGATAATAACAATATACTAGCCGTTATTATTACAGATACTGGAATTATTAAAAATACAATTATAAGAATTAAAACTCCTGTAAGTACAGATGATTTAGTAAAATTAACTAATATTTTAAATGGAAGACTTAAAAATTTAAGTATTGAAGATATAAATCTTACTGTTATTAATTATCTTAAAACAGATTTAATAAATTATGAGGAGATTTTTGATGCTATAATACCTGCGCTGCATGAAAGCTTAAGCAGTTCAGATGTATCTGAAATCTATCTTGAAGGGGCAACAAATATATTCAACTATCCTGAATATAATCATATAGATAAAGCTAGAGACTTCTTATTCCTTCTAAATAATAAAGAAAATATAAAGGAAATGTTAAACCAGTCTAATAATATTTCCATAACAATTGGTGGAGAAAATAATTTAGAGGAAGCAAAGGACTTAAGTATAATATCAGGTGTATATAGTATTTATGGAAGGCCTCTTGGGGCAATAGGGGTAATTGGTCCTACCAGAATACCCTATTCTAAAGTTATTAGTATTTTATCTAAAATATTAAAAAATATAAATGAATCGCTTAATCAATCATATTTAGATGATAGATGATCTAATCTATTTATGAATAAATATTAAGTTTTAAATGGTTTTGCACAGAAGGGAGCAGCGATAAATGGAAAAAGATTTTAAGGATGAAAGTACACAAGTGGATAATGAGGAAACCTTAGAACAAGCAGAATTAATGGAGGATAAAGAATTCGAAGCTACTGAAAATGATTTACTGGATACTAATAGAAAGCTTAAAGAAGAAAAGGATAAAGCAGAAAATGAGCTTAATTCAATAAAGGACAGATTACTTAGACTTTCTGCTGAATATGAAAATTATAGAAAAAGAACTGCAAAAGAAAAAGAAGGAATATATTCAGATGCCTGTGAAGATATTCTTAAAAATATGCTGCCTGTATTAGATAATTTAGAAAGAGCAGCAAGTGTTGAGGGCAAAGCAGAAGATATTAAAAAGGGTATTGAAATGACAATTAGGCAGTTTAATGATAGCCTTGAGAAGCTTCAAGTAACTGAGATTCCAGTAAATGAAGGCTTTGATCCAAATATTCATAATGCTGTGATGCATGTAGAAGATGGTAATTTTGGTGAAAGTGAAATAGTAGAAGTTTTTCAAAAGGGTTATATTAGAGGAAATAAAGTCATAAGACATAGTATTGTTAAAGTAGCTAATTAAAAAATTAAATATATTTTTTAATTTCAAGGAACACCATATTTGTGTTCAAATTTAAGACTATAAGGAGCATAAATTTAATATTTGTGCAGAATAAGGAATACAAGGAGGATATTAAAATGGGAAAAGTAATAGGAATTGACTTAGGAACAACTAATTCATGTGTAGCAGTTATGGAAGGTGGAGAACCTGTTGTTATAGCTAATGCAGAAGGCGGAAGAACTACTCCTTCAGTAGTATCTTTTCAAGCAAATGGTGAAAGATTAGTAGGTCAGGTTGCTAAAAGACAGGCAATTACAAATCCTGATAAAACTATAATATCAATAAAGAGACAGATGGGAACTAGCCATAAGACAAATATAGATGGCAAGGATTATACTCCACAAGAAATTTCAGCTATGGTACTTATGAAAATAAAATCAGACGCTGAGGCTTATTTAGGTGAAAAAGTAACTCAAGCAGTTATAACTGTACCAGCATATTTTAATGACAGCCAAAGACAAGCAACTAAGGATGCAGGAAAAATTGCTGGTCTTGAAGTACTTAGAATAATAAATGAACCAACTGCAGCATCACTTGCATATGGCCTTGATAAACAAAACGAGAGCCATAAAATATTTGTATATGACTTAGGTGGTGGAACCTTTGATGTATCCATTCTAGAACTTGGTGATGGTGTATTTGAGGTTAAATCAACAAATGGTAATACAAAGCTTGGTGGAGACGACTTCGACCAAAGAGTTATGGACTTTATTGCTGATACCTTTAAGAGAGAAAATGGAATTGACTTAAGAAATGATAAAATGGCATTACAAAGATTAAAGGAAGCTGCTGAAAAAGCTAAAATAGAATTATCAGCATCACTTCAAACAAACATCAATCTGCCATTTATAACAGCAGATGCTACAGGTCCAAAGCACATAGACATGAACTTTACAAGAGCTAAATTCAATGAATTAACTCATGACTTAGTTGATGCTACAATTGAACCAATGAGAAAGGCTTTAAATGATGCTGGACTTTCAATGAATGAAATAGATAAAATTATATTAGTTGGTGGTTCAACAAGAATACCTGCAGTTGTAGATGCAGTTAAAAACTTTACTGGAAAAGAACCTTCTAAAGGAGTAAATCCTGATGAGTGCGTTGCAGTAGGAGCAGCAATACAAGCTGGAGTATTAACAGGAGATGTAAAGGATGTTTTACTTCTTGATGTTACTCCACTAACACTTGGTATAGAAACCATGGGAGGAATTGCAACTCCATTAATACAAAGAAATACAACTATTCCTACAAGAAAGAGCCAAATATTCTCAACTGCAGCAGATGGTCAAACCTCAGTTGAAATAAATGTAGTTCAAGGTGAAAGACAAATGGCAGCTGATAATAAGACACTTGGAAGATTTACATTATCAGGCATAGCTCCAGCTCCAAGAGGAATTCCTCAAATAGAAGTTACCTTTGATATAGATGCAAATGGTATTGTAAATGTTGCAGCTAAAGATAAGGGAACTGGAAAAGAAGCAAACATTACAATTACAGCTTCAACAAACTTAAGTGATGAAGAAATTGATAATGCAGTAAAAAATGCTGAAAAATTTGCAGAAGAAGATAAGAAAAGAAAAGAAGCTATTGAAGTTAAGAATAATGCCGACCAAATGGTTTATCAGTCAGAAAAAACTTTAAAGGACCTTGGAGATAAGGTTTCTGCAGAAGACAAGGCTAAGATTGAAGATAAAATCAAAGCAGTTAATGCAGTTAAGGAAGGAACTGATTTAGAAGCTATTAAAAAGGCTACAGAAGAATTAACTAACGAGTTTTATGCTGTTTCTTCAAAAATGTATCAAGCAAATGGCGGAGCAGAGGGCGCTGGCTTTGACCCAAATAACATGGGCGGAGCTAATGCTGAGGGCAGTGCACCACATGATGATAATGTTGTTGATGCAGATTTTAAAGTTGAGGATGACAAATAAATAAATTCAAGTATAATATATAAGGGATGGGTAACTAAACCCCTCCCTTAATTTAAGTCGTATGAACTAATATATAGGTGGTGTAAAACTTAGATGGCTAAAAAAGACTACTATGAGGTGCTTGGCCTTCAAAAAGGAGCAAGTGATGATGAAATTAAAAAAGCTTTTAGAAAGCTAGCCATAAAATATCATCCTGATAAAAATCAAGGCAATAAGGAAGCTGAAGAGAAATTCAAAGAGATAAACGAAGCCTATCAAGTGCTTTCAGACCCAGAAAAAAAATCTAATTATGACCAGTTTGGAACTGCTGATTTTAATGGTGCCGGTGGTTTTGATGGCGGTTTTGATTTTTCTAATATGGGTGGCTTTGGAGATATATTTGAAAGCTTTTTTGGTGGTGGTTTTTCTTCAGGAAGAAGAAAAAATGGTCCGGAGCGAGGAGCAGATCTTGAATATAATTTAAACCTAACTTTTGAAGAAGCTGTCTTTGGCGTTGAAAAAGAAGTTTCTGTTCATAAACAGGAGAATTGTGAAACCTGCAGGGGAACAGGCACTAAACCAGGAACTTCACCAAAAACCTGTGATAAATGCGGTGGAACAGGACAAATAAAGGTGCAGAGAAATACTCCTCTTGGAACCTTCCAAAGTATTAATACTTGTGATAAATGCGGAGGTAAAGGTAAAATTATTAGTGACCCATGTCATACTTGCAGAGGAACAGGTAAAGAAAGAAAGCTTAGAAAAATTAAAATTAATGTGCCAGCTGGTGTTGACACAGGCAATGTTATTCCACTAAGAGGCCATGGAGAGCATGGAAATAATGGTGGGTCACCTGGAGATCTATATATAAATATAAGAGTCGCTTCCCATCCTCAGTTTAAAAGAAAGGGATTTGATATCTATATAGATAGACATATTAACTTTGCGCAGGCTGCTGTAGGCTGCGAATTAAAGGTACCAACAGTAGATGGAGAAGTTAAATATGATGTACCTTCTGGAACACAACCAGGAACAATTTTCAGATTAAAGGGAAAAGGAGTTCCAAGAGTTAACAGCAGCGGTCGTGGTGACCAATACGTTAATATTATTGTAGATATTCCAAAGACCTTAAATGAAAAACAAAAGGAAGCCTTAAGATTGTTTATGGAAGCAAGTGGCAGCACTCATGAAGATATAAAAAAATCATTTATGGATAAGCTTAAGGGAAGCTTTAAGTAAGAAAAAACTTAACAATTTAAAATAGCTGCAATATATAAAATATGTTACATGAGCTGATCGCTATAAAAGAATTTCCAAGTTCAGAATAGCCACAAAACCAAGTGTTGACCTGAATTCATTTCATTCAGACGAACAACACTAAGGCTTTGTGGCTATTCTTTCGCTAGGAAATTCTAGTTTTCGCGCATGCTCATTACATATATTTTATATATTTTCGCTAAAATTTCAAATTGTTAAGTTTACTAAATTGGAGGATTTGGTATAATAAATACTAAGCATTACATAATTTTAAGCTAAGAAAGGATTGAAACAATGGAAGGAAAATGGATTGAGGTAAAAATTGTAACCAGTAGTGATGCCTTAGAAGCTGTAAGTGGAATATTTTATTCTCTAGATGTTAAGGGAGTAGCAATAGAAGATCCAAGAGACATATTAGAAAGAGAACAGGGACCTTTAAGCTGGGACTTTGCAGATATAAATATATTTGAATATGGAAGTGATGCTGCAGTAATAAAAGGATACTTTGCTGTAGAGGACAACATAGACGAAATTAAAAGTTATATAGAAGAAAAATTGATTTACATAAAGGAATTAGGAATAGATATAGGTAAGGGCAAGGTAATTATAAACGCAGTTTATGAAGAAGATTGGGCTAATAATTGGAAAAAGTATTATAAGCCAACTAAAATTGGTGATAAGATAGTTATTAAGCCAATTTGGGAAGCTTATGAGCCAAAGGGCGAGGAAATAATAGTTGAAATGGATCCTGGTATGGCCTTTGGAACTGGAACCCATGAAACTACCAGAATGTGTATAGAAGCTCTTGAAAAGAAGGTGCAAAAGGAAAGTACTGTATTTGATATAGGCACAGGCTCAGGAATACTTGCCATTACAGCTGCAAAGCTTGGTGCTAAAAAAGTTATTGGAGTTGACTTAGATCCTGTAGCTGTTGATTCTGCAAAACAAAATACTACTATTAATAAACTAGATAATATAGAGATAATTTATGGAAACTTAATGGAAGTAGTTGAAGGTAAGGCTGAAATTGTGGTTGCAAATATTATTGCTGAGGTTATAATGCTTTTATGTGAGGACGTTAAAAAGTTCTTAAAACCAAATGGTTATTTTATTAGTTCTGGAATAATTAAAGATAGAAAAGATGATGTGGCAAAGAAATTAACAGAAGTAGGTTTTAAAATTCATGAAATTAATGAACTTGGAGAATGGGTGTGTATTATAGCAAGTCTATAAGATACCTCATCTAGCAGCAAGGAGTAAGTAATATATGAATAAATTTTTTGTGCAAAAGCAAAATATTTTTAATAACATGGCATTTATTGAAGGGGAAGACGTTAAACACATATATAAGGTGCTTAGACTAAATACTTTAGATAAAGTAAGCATAAATAACTGTGAGGGTACAGAATATTTAGGTGAAATATCTGAAATTACAAAGTCTAGAGTAGAAGTTAGGCTTTTAGATAAGCTTCAAATAAATAATGAAAGTCCATTAAATGTATACTTATTTCAGGGGCTGCCAAAGTCAAGCAAAATGGATCTTATAGTTCAAAAAAACACTGAGCTTGGTATTAAGGAAATCACCCCTGTAATTACAGAGAGAGTAGTAGTTAAAAATGAGCTTGGTGAATTTAAGAAGGTAGACAGGTGGAATAGAATAGCCTTAGAAGCCTCAAAACAAAGTAAGAGAAGCCTAATACCAAAGATAAATACTCCTATTGAATTTAAGGATTTACTTAGAGAGTTAAAGCTTATGGACTTAATATTAGTGCCCTATGAAAATGAAGAAAATATAGGTCTTAAAAATATTAATTTTAAAGATAGAAAAACCATAAAAAACGCTGCAATAATTATTGGACCTGAAGGCGGCTTTGAGAATTCTGAAATAGAGTCCTTAAAGAATTTAGGAGCACATATTATTACCTTAGGGCCAAGAATATTAAGGACAGAAACCGCAGGATTTGTTTGTGTGTCTCAAGTAATGTATGAGCTTTCGGATATGGGCGGGAATGAAGGAGATTTAATTTAATGAAGGTAGCATTTTCGACTTTGGGCTGCAGAGTGAATCAATATGAGTCTGAAGCCATGACAGAAAAATTTTTAAAAGAAGGCTATGAGGTTGTTGATTTTGACAGCTTTTCAGATGTATATGTTATTAATACCTGTACAGTAACAAATATGGGGGATAAAAAGTCAAGACAGATGATAAGCAGGGCAAGAAGGCATAATGAAGATGCTATTATTGCTGTGGTTGGCTGTTATTCTCAAATTGCTCCAGATGAGGTAGCTAAAATTGAAGGGGTAAATATTGTCCTCGGCACAAGGAATAAGGGAGATATTATTTATTGGGTAAATAGAGTACGTGCGGAAAACAAACAGCTTGTGGAAGTTAATGATGTACTTAAAAATAAGGACTTTGAGGAGCTTAATATAGAAGAATATCAAAACAGAACCAGGGCATTTATTAAAATTCAAGATGGCTGCAACAGGTTCTGCTCTTACTGCCTTATTCCCTTTGCAAGAGGTGCTGTGTGCAGTAAACCTCCTAAAAAGGTTATAGAAGAAGTAATGGACCTTTCTAATCATGGTTTTAAAGAAGTAATTTTATCTGGCATACATACAGCCTCCTATGGCGTGGATTTTGCTGAAAGCTTTACTTTGGTAGACCTACTAGAAAAGGTAAATGAAGTACCTGGTATAGAAAGAATTAGAATTGGATCTATAGATCCAACCTTCTTTACTGATGAAGTTATTGAAAGGATAGTTAAACTTAAAAAATTATGCCCTCATTTTCATCTGTCACTTCAAAGCGGCTGTGATGTCACTCTGCAAAGGATGAATAGACATTATACTTCTCATGATTATAGGAAGGTAGTAAATAAGCTTAGAGAAAAAATTTCAGATGTATCTATTACAACAGATATTATTGTTGGCTTTCCAGGTGAAACAAATACAGAGTTTGAAGAAACCTATAATTTTTTGAAAGAAATAAAATTATCTAAGATGCATATATTTAAATTTAGCCCAAGAAAAGGAACAAAGGCTGCGGCAATGCCAAATCAAGTTGAGGGACCTGTAAAAGATGAAAGAAGCAGTACCTTAATTTCTTTAAATAATGAATTAGAAGCTGAATTCATGAGCAAATTTATAGGAAGAAAAATGGATGTGCTTTTTGAACAATGCTATAATAATGACAGTGAAAAATTTGAAGGCTATTCTCCAAATTATATAAAGATAATAGCTGAAAGTAAAGCTAATATCGAGGGCTTAATTCTAGAAACACAACTACAGAAAGTATGTAGTGACCATGTAAGAGGAAGCTTAATTTAAATGCTTTGATATTAAGGAGGTGATTTTTATGGATAATTGTATATTTTGCAGCATAATAGCTGGTAAGATTCCCAGTGAAAAAGTTTTTGAAGATGAGAAGGTTTTAGCCTTCAAAGACATAAATCCTGAAGCTCCTGTACATATTATAATTATACCTAAAAAGCATATAAACAGTATAAATGATTTGGAATATAATGATAGTGAATTAATAGGTCATATTTATAATGTGGCAAAAGAAATAGCTGCGGATTTAAAGATAAATGAAAGCGGTTATAGAGTGGTGACAAACTGCGGAAAGGACGCTGGTCAATCTGTTTCTCACCTGCATTTTCATCTTCTAGGTGGAAGAAGTTTAACCTGGCCTCCAGGTTAAGTAAATAGCTAGTTTATTACAATGAAATTGTTGACAGTTAACAATTAAATATTGTATAATAAAAAATGTGCTATTAAACCCATTAGGCGCTGCATTTAAATTTAAAAGTTATTTTGTGCTAGCGGAGGGAGGGATAAGATATGTCAGAAATAAGAGTTGGAGAAAACGAAACATTGGATAGTGCATTAAGAAGATTTAAGAGAAAATGTGCTAGAGCTGGGGTTCTTTCAGAAGTTAGAAAGAGAGAACATTATGAAAAACCAAGCGTTAAAAGAAAGAAGAAATCTGAGGCTGCAAGAAAGAGAAAATTTAAATAGAATTCCTGAAAGAAGGTACAATTATGTCTCTCAAG
Organism: Candidatus Clostridium stratigraminis; assembly: GCF_045310675.1. Taxonomy (NCBI): domain Bacteria; kingdom Bacillati; phylum Bacillota; class Clostridia; order Eubacteriales; family Clostridiaceae; genus Clostridium; species Candidatus Clostridium stratigraminis. The sequence goes on along the minus strand of NZ_JBJHZZ010000006.1, from coordinate 90,334 downwards.
GAAAGACTGCAAGATGATTGGAAGCAAGCTTTAAAAGCTAAAGATAAATTTAGAGCTGATACTATTAGTATGGCTAGAGCCGCTGTATTGCAAGTTGAAAAAACTGATGCCGTAACTCTCGGTGATGAGGAAATTATTGGAGTTATTGCAAGAGAAGTAAAACAGAGACGAGAAGCTGTACTTGAGTTCGAAAAAGGGAAACGACAAGATTTGGTTGATCAAACAAATAATGAAATCGAAATCTTGCTCAATTACCTTCCTCAGCAGTTAACAGAAGAAGAAATATTAGTTATGGTTCAAGATGCAGCTGTTGAAGTAGGTGCAAATAGCATAAAGGATATGGGTAAAGTTATGCAAGTGTTGACTCCGAAAGTAAAGGGAAGAGCCGACGGTAAGCTTGTAAGTCAACTTGTAAAAGAACATTTAAATAAATAATAATGATTATAAAAGGTTCAGTTTTCTGAACCTTTTATTTATTTATATACAATGCAATAAAGTTCTTACATTAGTTATGTCATAAAATATCCAATCTTCAAGGATTTTTAGGACATAACTAATGAATTAGAACTTTTGCATTGTATTTTTTAAAGCTGTCATTTATTAATTTTATTTTTCATAAATTTAGTAAGAAAGAATTATCTTGAGGTGAAGGTATGGAAAGTAAAATTATAAAGACAAAAGAAATTATAGCTGAAAAGTTGGATTTTCCGAGAGACGTTGTTTTAGACATCCCTAAGATAACAATAATTGGAGATAATGAGATTACTATAGAAAATCATAAGGGAGTAGTAATTTTTGATGAAGAGAAAATGAAAATTAATTCAAATGCCGGTTTAATAACTATTTACGGGAATAGCTTCAGAATATTGTTCATGGGAGGAAGCACATTGACTATAAGTGGGAAATTTAAGTCAATGATGTACGAAGATAATGATTGATCATTCAAGAATTAAAAGTGGTAGAGTTACTATTGAAGCAGAGTCTCATAAACCGGAAAAGTTTGTTAATTTTCTTTGGAGAAACGGTGTCCATATTAAGAATATACATAAAATTAGTATAACTACAGTTGTTTTGGATATCAACCTTAGGGATTTTAGCAAGGTGAAAGAAGCCGCATTAAAAACAAACACTAATATTAAAATTCTTGAAAAGAAGGGGATTTCTTTTTTTATTCTTAAGTTAAAAAGAAGAATTGCACTATTTTGCGGGATTTTTATCTTTGCAGGCCTTTTATACTACCTTTCTGGCTTCATATGGAAGATTGATATTAAAACAGAAGATAATTTAACTCCTTATGAGATAAGGCAGCAATTAACTGCCTTTGGAATTGTTCCAGGAGTAAGGAAAAGCAGTTTTAATATTTATGAATTAGAAAATAAAATGATAAAAAATAACAATAATATAATGTATTTAAAAACTTCAATTGAAGGTTCAAGACTTCTTGTAAGTGCCTTTGAAAAAATACCACCACCAAGCACAATAGAAGATAATGTTCCTTGTAATTTAGTAGCTAAAAAAGATGGCCAGATTATAAGGGTATTTACTTCTGCTGGAACCTCCATTATAAAAGCAGGGGAAATGGTTAGAAGCGGACAGCTCCTAGTAAAAGGTGAACAAGGAAAAGAAGGAAGTGTATATAATGTTCATGCCAAAGGAGAAGTATATGCCAAAACCTTTTATGATGCTTCAAAGGAGGTAGCCTATAAGGGAGTAAAGAAGGAAAGGACAGGAAATAAGATTGAAAATTTTTATATGGAAATCTTCGGTAAGAGAATTTATTTTAAAAATAGTTTAAATAAGTTCAAATCCTATGATAAAATAGTAGAAAATAGTAATATAATCAAAAGTGAAACATTTTATGAAACCGTAGAAACAAAATATATATTAGAGCCTAATGAAATAATTAACACTGCAGCAGCGCAGCTTTATTCAAAACTTACTGAAAGCTTTGATAAATCAGTAAAGGTTTTGGACAAAAAAGTTATTTCGGAAGTCAATGGAGACAACTACAAGGTAAGGGTGTTAATTACTGCAGAAGAAAATATTGCATTACCTGAAAAGCTTCAGTAAATATAGTTTTAATAACAAAAGGTGGGGTAACATGGGCACGATTAATTTTAAGGGTTTTGTGCTGAGAAATAAACTAAAGAATGTCTTAATATATGTTGTTACGTTTATTCTAATTTATACAATTTTAATAACAACCTTAATTACTAAAACTTATGACATTCAGGAAGGCAGCATTGCTAAATTTAGCATCAAGGCTCAAAGAACCACGATTGATGAATTTAGTACTAAGGCTAAGAAAGATGAGGCTGTAAATCTAATTCCAGCACAATATAGTATAGATACAAGGGTAAAAGACACTGCAGTTAATATGGTATCCACCTTATTTTCTAAAGCTATTCAATTAAAAGATGTAAATCTACCGGATAAGGATAAAATTTCGCAATTATCCAGTATATCCAATTCCTTGTTATCTGAGGAGGACTTTGGGACATTAGTAAAAATGGATAAGGAAGGACTTTCAAATCTTGAAAGCTTTCTTTTAAGTACCCTTACAGAGGTTTATAACTTCAGCATACAGTATAACCCTGATGTAAGTGCTGAATTAAACAATGAAAACCTTAAAAGGGCACAGGATATGGTGCAGCTAAAATTCAACAGTTCAAACTTTTCTAAGGCTACAAGAGACTTAGGTACCAATATTGGAATTAAATTAGTTAAGCCAAATTCCTTTTATGATAAGAGTAAAACAGAAGAATTGAAAAACGAGGCAATAAATAAAACTGCTCCGGTTATTATTCAAAAGGATCAGATTATTGTTATGGAAGGAGAGCAGGTAACTAAGGAAAAATATGAACTCTTGCAAAGTCTTGGGTTATTAAACAGCAATAATAAATCAGAATGGTACATATATATCAGCTTAGCAGTTGTAATAATCCTGCTGCTTTTTATGGAGCATTTTTATATATATAAATATCATAGAGATATTTATAAGGACATAAAAAAATTAACACTAATAAATTTGATTACAATTATTTCCTTGCTCCTTACTAAAAGCTTAACTATTGCATCCCCTTTTTTGATACCCTTAGCTTTTGCTCCTTTAATTATAAGTCTTTTAATAAATAACAGACTTTCACTTACTATTAACATAATCAACGTCTTATTTATAAGCGCTGCCACTAATTTCAACATAGAAATTACCTTACTTGCAATAGTAAATACCTTTGCAGGAGCGTTAATTATAAAAAAACAGTATCAAAGAAATGATATTGTATATTCTTCTTTATATATTTCTATTATCAATGTAATAGCAACCTTTTCTATTGGATTTTTATTAAGTAATAATTCAAAAGATGTTTTAACGCAGGCTGGATTTTCTGCAATTGGGAGCGGCTTATCAGGAATCTTAACCATTGGGCTCCTTCCATTTTTTGAAAGTATATTTGATATTGTTACAACTATTAAACTGCTTGAATTATCAAATCCTAATAATCAACTTTTAAAGAAGCTGCTTATGGAAGCTCCAGGAACCTATCATCATAGTATTCTAGTAGCAAACTTAGCTGAGCTTGCCTCAGAAGAGGTTGGAGGTAACCCTGCTTTAGCAAGAGTTTCTGCGTATTACCACGATGTGGGCAAAATCAAGAGACCTTATTTTTTTAAGGAAAATCAAATGGCTGTTGAGAATCCACATGATAAGATAACTCCAAATTTAAGCGCTCTTATAATTATTTCACATGTAAAGGATGGAATAGAGCTTGCTAAAGACTATAAATTACCAAAAATAATTCAAGACATCATTTTATCCCATCATGGAAACTCATTAGTAAAATATTTCTACATAACTGCGAAAAATAATAGTGATAAGCCTGATGAAATCCTTGAAGAGGACTTTAGATATTCAGGACCAATTCCTCAAAGTAAGGAAGCAGGCATTGTTATGCTTGCTGATAGTATTGAAGCTGCTGTACGCTCTATAAACGAACCAACTCAGGATAAGATTGAAGCTATGGTAAATAATATTGTTAAAAATATTTTGTCAGAAGGTCAACTTGATGAATGTGATCTTACATTAAAGGATATAACTAAAATTAAGAAAACATTTGTAAATAGCCTGATTGGCATTTACCACAAAAGAGTAGAGTATCCAGAAGACAAATGGGCCCATAAAACACAGGATAAAATTTAGAAGGAGTACTTTTATGATTCTTATAGATAATAGACAAAATAATATTATACTTAAAAAACAAGAAGAAGAAATTTTAAAAGAAATAATAGATTATACTTTAAAAGAAGAGGGAGTTAACATAGACTACGAAGTAAGTGTCATTTTTGTTGATAATACTAATATAAGAGAATTAAATTTAGAGTTTAGAAATATAGATAGAGAAACGGATGTACTATCCTTTCCAATGCTTGAATATACTCCTAAAAAGGTTTATAAGGACTTATACATAGATTACCACTTTACTGTTGACTATTTTGATGAGAAAAGACTCCTCTTAGGTGATATAGCTTTATCTCTTGAAAAGGCAAAGGAACAGAGCGAAGAATTTGGACATTCATTTATAAGGGAAATTTGCTATCTTACTATTCATTCCCTTCTTCATCTCTTAGGTTATGATCATATAGAAGAAGATGATAAACTTAAAATGAGAATGAGGGAAGAAGAGATTTTAGGAAGGTTTAACATTATAAGGAGCATTTAATAACATACAGCGTTGTATACAATGCAAAAGTTCTAATACATTAATGATGTCCTAAAAATCCTTGAAAATTGGATATTTTATGACATCATTAATGTAAGAACTTTATTGCATTGTATATATAATAAAGGGGATTTCTTATGAAGATGAGAAAGCTTTTTGATAGCTTTAACTATGCAATAAATGGGATTATACATGCAGTTAGGACACAACGAAATATGAGAATTCATATGATTGTGGCCTTATTAGTCTTAACTGCTTGTTTTTTTTATAATATAACAAAAATTGAATTTTTAATTTTAGCTATTACAATTACTATGGTAATAGTTGCTGAAATGTTTAACACAGCAATAGAATGTGCAATCGACTTAACAGCTAACTATTATCATCCTTTGGCTAAGATTGCAAAGAATACTGCTGCAGGAGCTGTTTTAATTAGTGCAATCAACGCTGTTGTAGTTGGTTATATTATATTTTGGGAAAAGATTAGCTTTGTAGGACCAGTAATAATCAAAGAAATAAAGAAATCTAATCCTTATACAATATTTATTATTTTATTAATTGTTTTAATATGCACTGTGGTTATTAAGGCGATTTTTGGAGAAGGGACTCCATTAAGAGGAGGCATGCCAAGCGGTCATAGTGCAATTGCCTTTGCACTAGCAACAACTATAGCACTTTTATCAAAAGAATCTTTAGCAATACTTTTTAGTTATATATTAGCTTTTATTGTTGCTCAAAGCAGAGTTGATTCTCATATACATTCTATTTTAGAAGTATTTGCTGGAGGAGTTTTAGGAACACTGCTTACCATATTGCTTTTTAAGATTTTTGGTTAAAAGTGCATTTATTATTGTATTAATAGTAATTAGTGCTATAATTTATATACAAGTTTTAGTATAATTTTGAAATTTAACTGGAGGTTTAGGTTAATGGATATTAAAGAATTAATTAGAAATGCAATAAAAGCTAGAGAGAACGCCTATGTTCCTTATTCTAACTTTAAAGTTGGTGCCGCAATTCTAACTGAAGATGATAAAATATATAGCGGTTGTAATATTGAAAATGCTTCATTTGGAGCAACAAATTGTGCTGAAAGAACTGCTATTTTTAAAGCAGTTTCAGAAGGACATAATAAAATCAAAGCTATTGCAATTGTAGGTGATGTTAATGCATATACCTATCCCTGCGGAATATGCAGACAGGTAATTAGTGAATTTGCAGATGCGGACAGCTCAGTTATTCTTGCTAAAAATGAAAATGATTATATTACAAAAACTTTAGAGGAAGTTCTGCCAGGGGCCTTTACAAAAAAGGACTTAGATAAGTAGAAATAAAGTTTTTAAAGGAGTGCATTGAGGTAATGTTTAAATCAGGGTTTGTAACAGTTATAGGAAGACCAAATGTGGGTAAATCAACTCTGCTTAATTATATAATGGGTGAAAAGCTATCAATAGTTTCAAGTAAACCCCAAACAACTAGAAATAATATACAAACAATATTAACCAAAGAAAATTATCAGATGGTGTTTGTAGATACACCAGGTATTCATAAACCTAGGCATAAGCTGGGAGAGTATATGGTTAAAATGGCAAAGGATACCTTTAAGGAAGTTGATGAGATATTATTTCTAACAACTCCTGAGGTTGAAATTGGAAAAGGAGACCAGCTTATTCTTGAAGAATTGAAAAACATAGATATTCCTGTTTTTCTAATTGTTAATAAAATAGATGAAAATAGTGATGATAGAATAGCACAGACTATAAAAAATTATTCAGAGCACTTTAACTTTACTGAAGTTATTCCTATATCCGCAGTAAAAGGGAAAAATGTTGACACGCTACTTAAAATAATGGAAGATTATTTACCAGAAGGACCTAAATACTATCCTGACGATATGATTACAGATCAACAAGAAAGATTTATCGTGGCAGAAACAATAAGAGAAAAGGCTTTAAGATTATTAACTCAAGAGGTTCCCCATGGAATAGCAATTGAAGTAATTGCGATGAAAAAAGATGAAAAGGATATCTATAATATCGAAGCAACTATTCTTTGCGAAAAAGATTCTCATAAGGGCATAATAATAGGAAAAGGCGGAGAAATGCTTAAAAAAATATCCACCTATGCAAGGCAGGATTTAGAGAAAATATTAGGTACCAAAATATATCTTAAGCTTTGGGTAAAGGTTAAGAAAGAATGGAGAGACAATTCTTCTATGTTAAAGGAATTGGGATATAAAAAAATATAAAAATAAAGATTTAGCTTTATTTTTTGTATTAAGGGTATAATATAATATAGGAGATGGTTTTCTGTCAATTTTTAAAACAAAGGCTATTGTAATTAAATCAATGGATTTGAAAGAATCAGATAAGCTTATTTGGCTCTTTACAGAAAAGCTTGGAAAGGTTTCTGCAGTGGCCCGAGGAGCTAGAAAATCAAAAAGCAAGCTGCTGCCCCTTAGTTTACCCTTTTGCTTTGGAGAATTTGTTTTATTTCGTGGAAAAAGCATGTACAGCATAAATGAAGGGGAAATATCGAATTCCTTTCAATCATTTTTAAATGACTTTGAAAGCTTAACTTATGCTTCTTATTTATGTGAGCTCATTGATATAGCCATTGTTGAAGAAGAAAGTAACAGAGAGCTGTTTAAGGAATTTATAAGTGCATTTTATTTACTTCAAAATAATGCTGTTGATTTTAAGTTATTAATTAGTGCTTTTGAAATAAAGTTAATAATTCAATCAGGCTATTATTTTAATTTAGATAAGTGCGTATTTTGCGGAGATAAAATAACCTCAGCAAATCGCTTCAATATACAGTATTTAGGTGGTATTTGTCCTAGGTGTGAAAGGCAGCAGGGAATAAAAATCAGCTTCGCTACATTTAATGCATTAAGATATTTAGTTAAGACACCACTCACAAATATATATAAGCTTAATTTATCAGAAGAAGTTATAGAAGAATTACATAACTTACTTATAAATGTCATTTATTATAACTTTGGTAAAAAACCACACAGTTTAGAAATGTTAAATATTTTTAGAGGAGTTGAAAAAAATGAGTGAAATTACACTAGAAAAAATTGATGTAGTAAGAGAAAGAACTGGGGCAACTTATGGTGAGGCAAAAGAAGCACTTGAAGCTTCCGAGGGTAATGTTGTAGATGCTATAATTTATATGGAAAACAATAAAAAATCTACTATGGATAATCTGTATACTTCTAAAGACGAATTCTTAACTTGGATTAAGGATTTAATTAACAAAGGAAATATTACAAGGATTAGAATTAAAAAAGAGGAAAAAGTACTTGTTGACATGCCAATTAATGCTGGAATAGCAGTTGGAATTGTAGCCTATGCTATATGGGCACCATTAATTGCAATTGGAGTAATAGGTGCAGTTGTTACCAATATAACTGTTGAAATAACCAAAAAAGATGGTTCCGTTGAGATAATAAATAAGGCAATAAAGACTACCATGCAGGATGTAAAAGAAAAAGTAAACGATATGGCAAATGAGGTTAAGGAAAAGGTAAGCGATGTAAAGGATAAGGTATCTGATGCCGCATCTGATGTAAAAGAAAAGTTTACAAATAAGAAGCAGGATAATGCAAAAAAGGATTCAGAAACCGTATACACCTACACTGTAAAATTTGACGAGAATGAAAATAATTCCAAGTAGTAACTATTCTCTAGCCAGCAGCTAATTGCTGCTGGCTAGAGTTAATTATATATTTAATAAATTTTTATTGAAATTGTGTTAAAACTTAGGTAAAATATTTAAAGCACGTATAATTTATTTTATTTACATGCTAAAATAACGTTGTAACATTGTAATTAAGGAAAGAGGGTGAATCAAATTAAGCTTTCTCTTAGACAAGAAGAAATAATTAAATTAGTTAAACAAAATGGACCAATTACTAGTGAAGCTTTAGCTCAAAAACTAAAAGTTACTAGAGCAGCCCTTAGACCTGACTTAGCTATATTAACTATGACTGGAATACTGGAGGCAAGACCAAAAGTAGGGTACATCTATTCAAAGAAACCTTCTTATAGTTTGATTTATGATTACATAAGAAATATAAAGGTTTTAGATGTTATGTCAGAACCTGTCGTTGTTGATGAAAATACTCTTGTATATGATGCTATAGTGCATCTCTTTTTAAATGATGTTGGTACCTTATTTATACAAAACAATGGCTTCTTAGTTGGTGCAGTTTCAAGAAAGGACTTTCTTAAAATTGCAATGGGCGGAACCGATATGCACAAGGTTCCTGTTGGAGTGATTATGACAAGGATGCCTAATATAGTGTTTGTAGAAAAGGAAGACGCTGTTTATTTAGCTGCACAGAGGATCATGGAACATGAGGTAGATAGCTTGCCAGTTATAGAAAGGGTTTTCGATAATTCAAAGGAAAACTTTAAAATAATTGGAAAGGTATCAAAGACAAATATTACAAGACTATTTGTTAAACTTGGAGAAAACACATAATTTTGACCTAACCGGGACACTTTTTAACCCGTTAGTATAAATATTTTATTTAAAGGAGTGTTACATACATGCAAAGTAAAAAGTATGTTTACCTTTTTAGCGAAGGTAATGGAACAATGAGAGAACTCCTTGGTGGAAAGGGAGCAAACCTAGCTGAAATGACTAACCTAGGTATTCCTGTACCACAAGGATTTACTGTTACAACTGAGGCTTGTAATAAGTATTATGAAGACGGTAAGGTAATTTCTGATGAAATTATCTCTCAAATTTATGAATATATGACAAGTCTAGAAAAAATAACTGGCAAGAAATTTGGAAGCGTTGAAAACCCACTACTTGTTTCTGTTAGATCAGGAGCAAGAGCTTCAATGCCAGGAATGATGGATACAATCCTAAACCTTGGCTTAAACGATGAAACTGTTGAAGCTATGTCAAAACTTACAGGAAATGAAAGATTTGCATATGATTCATATAGAAGATTCATACAAATGTTTGCTGACGTTGTTATGGAAATTGAAAAGAGAAACTTCGAAAATATATTAGACGAAGTTAAAGAAGCTAAAGGTGTTAAGCTTGACACTGAACTCAATGCAGCTGATTTAAAGGAAGTTGTTAAGAGATTTAAAGCTTTCTATAAAGATGCTAAGGGAGAAGAATTCCCAGCAGATCCTAAAGTTCAATTAATAGAATCTGTAACAGCAGTATTTAGATCCTGGGATAACCCAAGAGCTAATGTATACAGAAGATTAAATGATATCCCATCAAACTGGGGAACAGCAGTAAATGTTCAATCAATGGTATTTGGTAACAAGGGAGAAACTTCAGGTACTGGAGTTGCCTTCTCAAGAAACCCATCTACTGGTGAAAAGAGAATTTATGCTGAATACTTAATGAATGCTCAAGGTGAAGACGTTGTTGCTGGTATAAGAACTCCAGAAGACATATCAACACTTGAAAAGAGAAATCCAGAAGTTTACAAACAATTTATGGATATAGTTCATACCCTTGAAAATCACTACAAAGATATGCAGGATATGGAATTCACAATTGAAGAAGGAAAGCTTTACTTCCTTCAAACTAGAAATGGTAAGAGAACAGCTCAAGCTGCATTAAAGATAGCTGTTGATCTAGTTGAAGAAGGAATGTGTACAAAAGCAGAAGCACTATTAAAGGTTGATCCAAAGCAGCTTGATTCACTATTACACCCTGCTTTTGATGCTGCTGCATTAAAGAGTGCTAAGATAATTGCAAAAGGACTTCCAGCTTCACCAGGAGCTGCCTGTGGTAAGATTTGCTTTACAGCTGAAGAAGCTAAAGAGCGTCATGAAAAGGGAGAAAAGGTTGTTCTTGTTAGACTTGAAACTTCTCCAGAAGATATCGAAGGTATGATAGCTTCAGAAGGAATACTTACTGTAAGAGGTGGTATGACTTCACATGCAGCTGTTGTAGCTAGAGGTATGGGAACATGCTGCGTAGCTGGCTGCGGAGATATTAAAGTTAATGAAGAAGAAAGAACAATAGAAGTTGCTGGTTTAAAATTAACTGATAAAGACTATTTATCAATAGAAGGAAGCACTGGTAATGTATATGGTGAAGCTATAAAGACTGTTGAACCTGAAATCAGTGGATACTTTGGAACCTTTATGGGTTGGGCAGATGAAACAAGAAGCTTAAAGGTTAGAACTAATGCAGATACTCCAAGAGATGCACAGCAAGCAGTTAAGTTTGGAGCAGAAGGTATTGGCCTTTGCAGAACTGAGCACATGTTCTTTGCTGAAGACAGAATAGCTGCAGTTAGAGAAATGATAGTAGCTAAGACTGAAGAACAAAGAAGAAAAGCTTTAGATAAATTACTACCAATGCAGAGAGAAGACTTTGTAGGTCTTTATGAAGCAATGGAATTTAGACCAGTTACAATTAGATTCCTAGATCCACCACTACATGAATTCCTTCCTCATGAAGATGAAGATATAAAGGCATTAGCTAAGGAAATGGGCTTAACTTTTGAAGAGTTAAAAGCTACAGTTGAATCCTTACATGAATTCAACCCAATGATGGGTCACAGAGGATGCAGACTTGCAGTTTCTTACCCAGAAATAGCTGAAATGCAAACAAGAGCAGTTATAGAAGCTGCACTAGATGTTAAAAATAGAAAAGGCTATGACATAGTTCCTGAAATAATGATTCCACTTGTTGGAGAAGTTAAGGAATTAAAATATGTTAAAGACATAGTTGTTAGAATAGCTGAAGAAATAATAGCTAAATCAGGTGTTAAATTAGAGTACAAAGTAGGTACAATGATAGAAATACCTAGAGCTGCATTAACTGCAGACGAAATTGCTAAAGAAGCAGAATTCTTCTCCTTTGGAACAAATGACTTAACACAAATGACATTTGGTTTCTCAAGAGACGATGCTGGTAACTTCTTAAAGCACTATTATGAGAAGAAGATCTACGAATTTGATCCATTTGCAAAATTAGATCAAACAGGTGTAGGTAAGCTAGTTAAAATGGCTGCTGAGCTTGGAAAAGCTACAAGACCAGACATTAAACTTGGAATATGCGGAGAACACGGTGGAGATCCATCTTCAGTTGAATTCTGCCATAATGTAGGATTAAACTATGTATCCTGTTCACCATTTAGAGTTCCAGTAGCAAGACTTGCTGCTGCTCAGGCTCAAATTAAGAATCCAAGAAAGTAATTTTTTATCTATATAAAAATCACCAGATTTTTCTGGTGATTTTTTTACTATTATAAAAGTATGTTTCTCTTGAACTTGTTTTCAATATAATTCATAAACCCCTTTGAAAATTCTAGTTGTGCATCGGATTTACTGCAAGCTTTTGTAAGTACAGAAACAAATGAATTCTTATTACACTTATTAATGTTATTATAATAGTCCCTTGATATTTTCCAAAATTTTTGAGGAAAAGCCAGATAAACAAGAATTGCCTTATATTCATCAAAACTTAAGGGATTTAGCTTTTCATATAATTTTAAACAATTAATTGTTAATTCAAGATCCCATTTTGTACTGTCTCTTTTTAAGAGCCTTCTTAAGAAATAGGAAATATCATGTACACTATAATCCATTCTACATTTATCAAAATCTATAGTCCAAATATCTCCTTCATTATCAAAAATTATATTTTTATTAACATAATCAAGGTGACATAAGGAACTTCTTAAGTTCTCGTTATTAATTGCAGCAGCAACATCCACTGCAGTTTGGCTTAAGAGTATGTTGCTATCAAAGTACTGCAGAAAGATTTTAGAAAATTTATCTCCATAAAAAAAAGCTTGATTAGAACAAAGAAGTAATTGTTGAAAATGTTTTGTAACTGAGGCATATAGATTTTCATAGCCAATTCTTGGAGTGCTGCCGATAATAGGGTTGAAGTTTCTTGTTGAAAGATGAATTTTTGCTAGATTTGTACTGGCGCTTAGGACATTTTCTATATTGTCATAGCTGCATTTTTCTCCCTCAATCCATGGAGTTAGAATGAATAACATATTCTTATAATTTACAAATCTATTCTTGGTGGTAGTAGGCAATATTCTCGGTACTTTAATTCCATGTCTAAAAAGCCATTCTATAGCTGAATATACAAAGAGGAGATCTTCTGTACTAAAGTAAATTTTTTTCAAACAATAACACGCATTTTCATTAGAAACCTTATATACTGCCCTCTGCTTGTCTGTATCCTTGAACTTAATTTGAGTTATTTCATAGTCCTCCATACCATAATGTGGAAGTACATTTAATTTGACATTTTCCTCAGACAAAAGATCTATTTTATATGCTTTAGCCTCACTTAGCATAATAACACTCCTTAATAGCAATCACATTATATGATATTAAAAAAGTTTTTATATTATACATACTTATGAAAAAAGGAATTTTATAATGAGTATAGAATTAATAGTGTATAAGTTAATTACACCTTAAGGTAAGCAATTTTATTAAAATAATAGGAATAATTATTGCTATATATTGGGTAAAATAATATTTGTCAAAGAAGGAAGGATTTTTTTAATTTATAAAGAATATTATAAGTGACAATAAACAATTATTAAATTTATTTGTTTTTTTAGAAGGATTTTAGTTGTTTTTGTCGAATATTAATATATTTGTTATGGAAAATATTTTTGATTAGGAGGATTTCCTTGAACATTACTGATGAAATCATCCAAAAAATAAAGGATAGTAACGATATAGTAGATATAATATCAGAAACTGTAAGGCTTAAGAGAGCTGGCAAATATTATACAGGACTATGCCCTTTTCATCATGAAAAGACACCTTCTTTTACAGTTACACCGGACAAACAAATTTATAAATGTTTTGGCTGCGGTGAAGGAGGAAACGTAATATCCTTTATTATGAAAACTAAAAAATTGGATTTTCATGAGGCTGTTAAGTTTTTGGCTGATAAAGCTAATGTTGAGCTTGAAGCTGAAACACCAAAATCCATTAAAAGGAGAGAGGTTAACGCAAAACTTTATAAAATTAATGTAGATGCTGCGAGATACTTCTATGGGTGGCTGCGTAAAAATACAAAGGCCCATAATTATTTTTCCGGAAGAGGGATTTTAGATAGAACCCTTACAAGGTTTGGTATAGGATATGCACCAGATAGTTGGAATGAACTATTAAATTATTTAAAATCCAAAGGCTACACCGAATTAGATATGTTAAATGCTGGATTAATTATAAAAAATGATAAAAATAAGCTATATAATAGGTTTAGGAATAGAGTAATATTTCCGGTATTTGATGTAAGAGGTAAGGTCATTGGATTTGGTGGCAGGGTATTAGACGATTCTAAACCAAAATACTTAAATTCGCCAGAAACTGAACTGTTTAAAAAAGGTACAAATTTATATGGTTTGAACTTTGCAATTAAAGACCTTAAAGAAAGAGTAATTGTAATTGTTGAAGGCTATATGGATTGTATTTCACTTCATCAATATGGAATTACAAATGTTGTAGCTTCATTAGGTACAGCTCTTACAGTAAATCAGGCTAAGCTCTTAAAAAGATATGCAGATAAAATTATTATATCTTATGATGCTGACCTGGCAGGTCAAACAGCAACTTTAAGGGGACTTGAGATTTTAAGAAACGAGGGCTTTGAAATTGGTGTGCTCACAGTTCCTATGGGAAAAGACCCAGATGAATTTATTCGCGCAAATGGTAAAGAAGCATTTTTGAAATTAATTGATAATGCATTACCTCTTGCTGATTACCGAATAAAAAGAGCTGGTGAGGGCATAGAATTTAATAAGCCTGAAATGTTAACTGGGTTTATAAAAGAGGTAGCTATAATAATCAATGAGCTAAATCCTTTAGAAAAGGATATCTATATAAAGAAAATTTCCGAGGATACTGGTGTAAAAGAACAGGCGATAATAGACCTTATAAGTGAAGAAATTCAAAAAAACACAGCAAAATCAGATTTTATGAATATAGATAACAGTTTTGGACAAAAATTATATTTGGAACCTGCTTATATGAAAGCAGAAAGAGGCATTTTAAAGCTTATGAATGAAAGCGAAGATGCATATAATTATATAACTCTTAACTTTACTGAAAATGATTTTATAGTTGAAAGTCATAAGAGCTTATTTAAGCTTATTAGGGAATATATTCATGAGGATTATAAGCAAAGGCAAAAACTCATACAGCTCAAGCTTACTGATACTGAAATTTCAAAGGAATATGTAAATTTTGAAGAAACACAAATCAATTTAGAAGACAATAATTATACAAATTTCATAGAGGATTGCTTTAAAGAAATAAAGAAATTTAAACTTGAAGCAATGAAGAAAGATATTTTAAGCAAAATTAAGCAATTTGAAAATAGTGGGGAAATAAAGGAATCATTGAAGCTAGCAGAGAAATTAGTAGCTTTAAAGAAGGAGCTAGCTAAGCTGTAGAAGTATGGAAGGAGGCAAAAAATGAAAGATAAGAGTGCAAAGATGCAATTAGTTAAGAAACTTATTGATAAAGGTAAGAAATCCGGCACTTTAACTTATAAAGAAATAATGGATGAACTTGAAGAGATCGATTTAAGCCCAGAACAGATTGAGAAAATTTATGAAGTTCTTGAGTCCATGGGTATCGAAATAATGGGAGATATGCAGGAAACCGAAGTAGCTGAAGAAGAACTTGATTTGTCAGTTCCAGAAGGTATAGCAATTGATGATCCAGTTAGAATGTATTTGAAGGAAATAGGTAAGGTACCACTTCTATCTCCAGAAGAAGAAATTAGCTTAGCTAATAGAATTGAGGCTGGAGATCAAGTTGCAAAGAAGAAACTGGCTGAAGCAAATTTAAGATTAGTAGTAAGTATAGCAAAAAGATACGTTGGAAGAGGGATGCTCTTTTTAGATCTAATCCAAGAAGGTAATCTAGGACTTATAAAGGCTGTAGAGAAATTCGATTATAGAAAGGGCTTTAAATTTAGTACCTATGCTACTTGGTGGATAAGACAAGCGATTACAAGAGCTATTGCAGATCAAGCAAGAACTATAAGAATACCTGTTCATATGGTAGAAACTATAAATAAGCTAATTAGAGTATCAAGACAATTACTGCAGGAATTAGGCAGAGAACCAGTACCAGAGGAAGTTGCCAAGATAATGGAAATGCCTGTGGATAAAGTAAGAGAAATAATGAAAATAGCTCAAGAACCGGTATCGCTAGAAACACCAATAGGTGAAGAAGAAGACAGCCACCTTGGTGACTTTATACCAGACGATGATGCACCAGCTCCAGCAGAAGCTGCTGCCTTCACAATGCTTAAGGAACAGTTAATCAATGTTTTAGATACATTGACACCTAGAGAAGAAAAGGTACTTAGGTTAAGATTTGGCTTAGATGATGGAAGAGCTAGAACCTTAGAAGAAGTAGGAAAAGAATTTAATGTAACAAGAGAAAGAATTAGACAAATAGAAGCAAAGGCACTTAGAAAATTAAGACACCCAAGCAGAAGTAAAAAATTAAAGGATTACCTAGATTAAGCACCTTATAAGGGTGTTTTTTCTTTTAAAATATTAACATAACTTTAATTGTTTTAAATATTATATATATTATGGTATAATATTAGGAATGGGGTGATAATATGGAAATTTATAAACCATGTAAAGGACAAGGAATATATTATATTTTAGGCTTACTCTTAGTATATGTATTACTTTTTACTGCTGGTTTATTCTTAGTAAATACATATATTCTATTTAGTTTATTAAAAATTGCATTTGTTGTTATTACAGCCTATCAACTATACTATATTCTTCAATATACTACGCTCAAATATGGAACAGATGAGAAAAATCTATATATTATTAATTTCATTAAGACAATTAAAATACCTTACGAAGAAATTGAATACTATAAGGTTGAAGAAGGAAATATTAATGGAGTTAAACTAAGTGGCCTAGGTAATAATAACTTTGCTTTAGGAAAGTCAGTGATAAAAAAAATAGGTACCACCAATATGTATGTAACTTCAAATAAAAATATTATATATTTAAAAGTAAATGAAAAAAATTATGCAATTACTCCAATGGATTTTAAAAGCTTTAAATCAGTATTAGAGAAAAACAATGAAGTGGAAAGTGATTGGACTCGTAATGAAGAAAAACATGTTAGTCTGCACAAGGATAGAGGCTTTATACTACCTCTAATACTCTCAAGTATTATTATCTTCATTTTAACTTTAAATCCATTTATTTTGTATTTAACAGATAAGCTTCCTAGCAGTATGCCTCTGAATTTTGATTCTTCATTTTTACCTGTAGATAAGGGAACCGGCAAACAATTTGCCTTCAATCAAATGATATATGGTGTGCTTAATATGGCTATATTGTTTTGTATGTATTATGCCTCACATTTCTATGCTAAATATGATAAAAAATCTGCTAAAAAATATATGTACATTTCTTTACTAATAGCAGCTGCATTTTTAATCATACAAATTAGAATACTACTTACCTTTAAATAAATAGGCTAAAGTCCTAAATGGTCTTTAGCGAGTGGTTTGCGAATGGGAATGAGCGTTTTTAAACCACGCAGTATTTCGACGATAGGAGACAATATGGAACTAAGCTTAAGACTTTTAAAAATTGCGTCTATGGTGGAGCCTTGTGAGTGTTTAGCTGATATAGGTACGGATCATGCATATATTCCTATATGGCTTATAAAAAATGAAATATGCAAAAGGGCAGTAGCCTCAGATATAAATGAAGGACCAATAAAAAAGGCAGAAAAAAATATTGCAGAGGAAGGCTTGACAAAGAAAATAGAATGCCGCTTAGGAGCAGGCCTTAATACTATAAAGCCCTATGAAGCAGATACAGCTGTAGTAGCTGGTATGGGTGGAAATCTAATTAGAGACATTATTAATAATGACATTGAAGTATTTAAAAGCTTAGGCTGCTGCATAGCTCAACCTGTACAAAACCCTGAAGTTTTCAGGCAGTATATTTATAATATAGGATTTACAATTATTGATGAAGAGCTTGTTTTTGAGGATAATAAATTTTATGAAATAATTAAATTGAAGTTTGAGAAAGTTAAGGAGAAAGTAGAGCCAATTTATTATGAAGTAGGCAAAAAACTCCTTGATAAGAGGCATTACCTCCTAAAAGATTTTATCAATTATAAATTAGAAAAATATAATTCAATTAATAATAAATTAATAGATAACAGTGTGAATTCTCAAATTAGGAAAACTGAGGTTATAAATAAAATAAAAGACTTGAAGGGACTGCTTGATTTATGCCGCTAAAAGTTAGGGATTTAAGAAACTTAATGGAAAATTTAGCACCAGTAAATTTAAAAGAGGACTATGACAATGTAGGGCTTATGGTAGGAAACCTTGAAAAAGAGGTTTCTAGCATACTAGTTGCTCTAGATTGTACACTTCAGGTAATAAAAGAAGCTAAAGAAAAGAACTGTAATTTTATATTAACACATCATCCACTGCTTTTTATAAAACCAAGGTCCGTTACCGATGAAACACTTATTGGAAAGAAAATTATAGAGCTTATAAGAAATGATATAGCAGTTTACTCAGCTCATACTAATTTAGATTCGGTATATTATGGCTTAAATGATATGCTAGTGAAACTTTTAGGCTATGAAAACTATTCAATTATAGAAGTAAACAATAGCAACAATTCCTCAGAAAAAGATGGTATAGGAAGACTAGCAGTATTGCCATCCCCCTTAACATTAATAAAGATTTGCAACCATGTAAAAGATAAATTAGAAGTTAAGGGCTTAAGATATGTGGGAGAGGACTCTAAGCTAATTAGAAGGGTTGCAGTTGTAAATGGCAGCGGTGAAGACTACTATGAGGCAGCTTTTAAACTTGGAGCAGATTTAATAATAACAGGTGATACCAAATATCATAACACCAGCGACTTTAGTGAAATGGGCATGGCTATTATTGATGCAGGGCACTTTGAAAGCGAATGGCCAGCTCTGAAGATCTTTGCTGATAATCTTCGAGATGAGCTGTCAGCTTTAAATTATACCAATAATGTTATTATTTCAGAAGCTAGCAAGCCAATTTATAAATACCTTTAATTTTGAAGATAAACCTATTTTATAAATATGAGTAAAACAAAAGTAAATTATATTTTATTATCTTAAATGGAAATAAAATTTATTTGATAAAATTTAAATACTATGATATTATATATTTCGTTGAGTAAGCCAGACGGTCGCTGCCTAATTGCCATTATGGCTTTTTAGGGAGAGGAAAGTCCGAGCTCCACAGGGCAGGGTGCTGGGTAACCCCCAGTGAAGGTGACTTTAAGGAAAGTGCAACAGAGATATACCGCCATGTTTAAGATTTCTTAAGCGTGGTAAGGGTGGAAAGGCGAGGTAAGAGCTCACCAGCGCATTGGCGACTTTGCGGCTATGTAAACCCCACTTGGAGCAAGACCAAATAGGAAGGCAGAATCCTTAAATGGATTAAGAGGTTGCCCGCTTCGCCTTCGGGTGTGTCGCTTGAGCCTGATTGGTAACAACAGGCCTAGATAGATGGCTGTCAAATACAGAACTCGGCTTATAGACTTAGTCAACATCAAAACACTAGCTTTGTTAGTGTTTTTTTATTTTCAGCGGATTTTAATATTTAATTAAATAGTTACAAGTTTTTAAATAATTATCCTTGATTTCTAAGAAATTAATTATATAATAATACGTAAAATAATCAGTTAATAACTGAAGAGTAAATAATGTAGGAGTTGTTATATATGGAACAGAATTTAAATGAAGAAATATTAGATAAATTAACTAAGGTATGTTTGTGTAAGGCAATACCAAGATCTACTATGAAGAAAGCCATTAGAAACGGGGCAAGAACAATTAAGGAGGTTCAGGCAGCTACCGGAGCCGGTTCTGGTCCTTGTGGAGGAAGACGCTGTACCCCAAAGATAGAGCAGCTATTAAAAGATATGCTGGGGGATGAACTTTAAACAAGCATAATACTAAATATAATTTAAATTATCTATAAAATGTATAAATAGTTTATTTGTGGACATAATACCTGTTAAATAAAAAGATGTTTATCTTTTGTAATAAAATAGGAGGATATTATGTCTAAGAAAAAGATTTCATTATTAGTCATTGTAATGACATTTATTCTTATAGGTATATTTTATATAAGTTATAATATCGGTTTTAAAAAATTAACTTCTTTAAATAACAGAGGACAGGGCCTTCAGTCAGCTAGCGATATAGATAAATTAACCTTAAACTCAAATACTGAAAGTGTTATCTCACAAAACGCAAAGGTTATACTTAAAATAGAGTATGAAAAAAGCGGTGACATTGACAGCAGAGAAATGATCACTTCAGATTTTGCAGGAAAAACTAAGGAACAATTAGAAGCTCAAGGCTATGAGGTTGAAAATATTACAAAAACTGAAGCAGTACTGCTTAAAAAGGTAAATGCCTATGCTCCTAATAAGTATATTTTAGGAGTTAATGGAAACTGTTTTGCAATATTTAAAACTGATGCTAATAGCAACTTATATATAGAAAATGAAGATTCTGATATTACTAATATTAAGGTTCCTACACAAGGAGACTATAATCTTCTTGTAAAAGGAAGTAAGAGCTTTCAGTTTAATACAAGAGAAGAAGCTGAAGAAAAACTTGGGGAGTTTAACTCTTAACCCAAGTTTTTTTATTGAATAAAAACTTAGTTGATGGTAAAGTAATATATGAATTATATTATTTTTGCTTTTTTGGAAGGATGAATTAAGTTGTACGATTATATAAAAGGTGTTTTTGTAGGAGTTTATAAAGATTACATAGTCCTAGAAAATAATAATATAGGTTATAAAATTTTTACTTCCGGTACTACTTTGGCCAATATGCCTGGAATAAAGGATACAGTTACTTTATATATTCAGCAATTAGTAAGGGAAGATTTTATAGGCCTTTACGGCTTTCTAACAAGAGACGAACTTACAATGTTTAATCTGCTTCTTGGTATTAATGGGGTAGGGGCTAAGGCTTCACTATCCTTATTGTCGATAAGCAGTGTAAATAACTTAAAATATGCTATTTTAACTGGAGATGAAAAGAACTTAACTAGAGCACCTGGTATAGGCAAGAAAACAGCTCAAAGGATTATTTTAGAATTGAAAGATAAGTTAAAGGGAGATAAGGATGCCGTAAATAGCAGCAGTGGAGCTGCAGTAATTGATGAAGATAATAAAATCAATGAAGCACTTGAAGCTCTAATTTCACTAGGCTATTCTGAAAAAGAAGCATCAGCTGCCTTAAAGAAGGTTAATAAAGAGGAAGCTGTGGAACTTATTATTAAAAACAGTCTAAAACAACTTTTAGGCTAAGGAGATTTGCTTTATGGAAGAAAGAATTATTACAGGGGTAAATATAGAAGAAGATAATGATATTGAATATAGTTTGAGACCGAAGAATTTACGAGAATATATTGGCCAAAGTAAGGTAAAGGAAAAGCTTAATATATTTATTGAAGCTGCTAAGCTTAGAAGTGAGGCACTGGACCATGTCCTTCTATATGGTCCTCCAGGACTTGGAAAAACAACTTTAGCCAATATTATTGCTAGAGAAATGAAGGGAAGCTTAAAGATAACCTCTGGCCCAGCTATAGAACGAGCTGGTGATTTGGCAGCAATACTAACTAGCTTAAATGATAATGATGTTTTTTTTATAGATGAAATACACAGACTAAATAGAGCTGTAGAAGAAATACTATATCCTGCAATGGAAGACAATGCCCTTGATATTGTTATAGGAAAGGGCGCCGCAGCAAAATCTATTAGAATAGATTTGCCTAAGTTTACTCTTATTGGTGCAACAACAAGGGTAGGTCTGTTAACAGCCCCTTTAAGGGATAGGTTCGGTGTCTTATGTTCAATGGAATTTTATGAGGATGCTGAGCTTAAAGAAATAATAACAAGGTCTGCAAAAATACTGGAGACGGAAATTGATGATGATGCTGCCTTAGAGATTGCAAGGCGTTCAAGAGGCACTCCAAGAATAGCAAACAGGCTTTTAAAAAGAGTGAGAGATTATTCTGATGTAAAAGGTAATGGCTTAATTAACCTTAGTATTGCAAAAGCAGCTTTAGAACTTTTAGAAATTGATACTCAAGGCTTTGATAGACTTGACAACAGAATACTTGAAGCCATAGTAGATAATTTTAATGGAGGACCTGTAGGACTAGAAACTCTTTCCTACTTCGTCGGAGAAGAGTTAGATACCATAGAAGGTGTTTATGAACCTTATTTACTTCAAAAGGGCTTTATTATCAGAACCCCAAGAGGAAGAATGGCAACTGATAAAGCTTATAAACACTTAAATAGAAGCAGAAATAAGCAATCAATGGAGCAATATTCAATGTTTGATAAATAGAATACAGATATGCACAAAGTCTATATATACTATTATTTATTTAAGTTTATATTGATTTTGGCGTAACAATTTACATATGAGAAGGTGGCAGTTTTGGAAGTAAAAGATTTTTATTTTGATTTACCTGAAGAATTAATTGCACAGCATCCAATTGAAAAAAGAGACGAATCCAGACTAATGGCTGTTGATAAAAATACTGGTGAAATTCATCATAAGATATTTAAAGATATAATAGATTATTTAAATTCAGGAGACTGTTTAGTACTTAATGATACAAGAGTTATGCCTGCAAGGCTTATTGGTTCAAAACAGGGCTCTGGAGGTAAAATTGAATTACTACTCCTTAGAAGAATAAATATAAATACCTATGAAACTTTAGTAAAGCCAGGGAAGAAGGCTAAAATAGGGACCATCTTTGAATTTGGAAATGGAGAATTAAAAGCAGAGATTATTGATATAGGAAAAGAAGGAAATAGAATAGTTAAGTTTACTTACGAAGGAATATTTGAGGAAGTATTAGATAGACTTGGCCAAATGCCCCTTCCTCCTTACATAAAGGAAAAGCTTGTTGATAAGGAAAGATATCAGACAGTATATTCAAGAGAAGTAGGCTCAGCTGCAGCACCAACTGCAGGACTTCATTTTACTGAAGAATTAATGGATAAAATAAGAGAGAAGGGTGTTAATTTAGCCTTTATTACACTGCATGTTGGACTAGGAACCTTTAGGCCAGTAAAAAGTGATAAGGTAGAAGAACACACTATGCATTCTGAGTACTACGTAATGAATAAGGAAACTGCAGATGTTATAAATAAGGCAAAAGAAAGTGGTAAAAGGGTAATAGCTGTAGGAACCACTTCAAACAGGACCCTTGAAACCATAGCCGATAAAAATGGAAGAGTTAGAGAGCAGTCAGGGTGGACAGATATATTTATTTACCCAGGATATAAGTTTAAGATAGTAGATGCACTTATTACTAATTTTCATCTGCCGGAATCAACTTTAATAATGCTTGTAAGTGCATTTTCAAGCAGGGATATAATTATGAAGGCCTATAATGAAGCAGTAGAAAATAAATATAGATTTTTTAGCTTTGGGGATGCTATGTTTCTTAAATAATAATCAAAGGATGTGTATTACTTGTATAAATTACTTAAAAAAAGCGGCAAGGTGAGAAGGGGTGAATTTGTTACACCTCATGGAACTATTCAAACTCCGGTATTTATGAATGTAGGAACATTAGCTGCAATAAAGGGTGCCGTATCCTCTATGGACCTTAAAGAAATAAACTGTCAGGTTGAACTTTCTAACACCTATCATCTTCATTTAAGACCTGGAGATAAGGTAGTAAATAAATTAGGCGGGCTTCATGAGTTTATGAATTGGGATAAACCAATTCTTACGGACTCAGGTGGATTTCAGGTATTTTCACTAGCTGACATTAGAAAGATTAAGGAAGAAGGAGTTTATTTCAGCTCACATATAGATGGCAGAAAAATTTTTATGGGGCCAGAGGAAAGCATGCAGATACAAAGCAATTTAGCCTCTACCATAGCAATGGCCTTTGATGAGTGCATTCCAAATCCATCTCCTAAGGATTATGTTATAAACTCTGTTAATAGAACTACAAGGTGGCTTGAGAGGTGCAAGTTTGAATTAGATAGGCTAAATTCACTTCCTGATACCATTAATAAAGAGCAGATGCTCTTTGGTATAAACCAAGGTGGAGTTTATGAGGATATAAGAATTGACCATGCCAAGACTATTTCAAAAATGAATTTAGATGGTTATGCTATTGGGGGCCTTGCAGTAGGGGAAAGTCACGAAGAGATGTATAGAATAATTGATGCTGTAGTACCATACCTTCCACAGGATAAACCAATATATTTAATGGGGGTAGGAACTCCGGAAAATATTTTGGAGGCTGTAGCAAGGGGAGTAGACTTCTTTGATTGTGTTCTGCCTGCAAGAAATGGAAGGCATGGACATGTCTTTACTAAATATGGTAAAATAAATATAATGAATGCACAATTTGAACTCGATAAAAGTCCTATTGATGAAGGCTGTAACTGTCCTGCCTGCAGATACTACTCAAGGGCCTACATTAGACATCTATTTAAGGCTAAAGAAATGCTAGCTATGAGACTATGTGTTTTACATAACTTATACTTTTACAATAAGCTTATGGAAGATATACGTAATGCCATTGATGGAGATTATTTTGAAGAATTTAAAGAGAAGAAGCTTTCAGAGTGGTCAATGGGCAAAAACAAGTAATTCTTTATATTTGCATTAAGCGTTAAGCTTGATATAATTATGTATTAGAAAGGAGGGTTAATATGGCAAGCATATTACAATCACCTATAATGTATTTTGTTATAATGATAGCTCTTTTTTATCTTTTTATATTGGTTCCAGAAAACAGAAGAAAAAAGAAGTATAGTTCAATGCTAGGCGGTCTTAAAGTCAACGATGAGATTGCAAGTCGTGGTGGTATTATTGGTAAAATAGTAACTATACAAGATAAATTTGTAATCCTAGAAACTGGACCAGATAGAGTAAGAATTAAATTAGACAAAAATGGTATTTCTCATGTTATGAGTTCAAGAGAACCAGAAGCTGTAGAAACTAAAGAAAATTAATCATAAAACATCTCCTTCTTACATACATAATAGTATGTATAAAAGAGATGTTTTATTATTTTTTGGAGGTGCTGACTATTTTGGAAGAAAACAAAAAGAATTACGTGTACATAGGAAAAGGTGTGTTAAGAGGCTTAATTGTAACTTTAGTAATTGCATTTTTACTGGCCTTAATTCAGACCTACAGCAGCATAGGGGAAAGTGCGTTATCAATATGCATTTTGCTTACAAGCATGATAAGTATTATATACGCTTCAATTTATTCGGCAAAGAAAATAGGTAGCAGAGGATGGTTAGTTGGTCTTTTAACTTCTGTTTTATATATTTTAATAATTTACATAGCTACTTTTGTTTGGGGTAAAGAAGCAATAAACATGCGTGATCTATGGAGGGTAATGCTGGCTTTAGTAACAGGAATACTCTCAGGAATGCTTGGAATAAATCTATAAAACACTTTATTTTGCATTATATCTATGTTATAATTTTCATGGAATGATTTAGGAATGGAGGAATTGAAATGAAACATATCACAACAATAAACAGAAGCAATATTAAGGATAGCTTAAAGAAACCTGGCTGCAAGGAATGTGCAAATTCATGTCAATCAGCATGTAAAACTTCTTGTACAGTTGCTAACTTAGCTTGCGAAAATTAATATAATACCAAGCAGTAACTAATGTTACTGCTTTATATTTATAATTAAGCAATATTAATATATATAATTTTACAGATACTGTGGGAGGAAAAACAATTGTCATTAGTTCATAAATTTATTCAAGGAAATGATTTTTATGTAATAGATGTAAATTCAGGAGTTGTACATGCTGTTGATGAATTGGTATTTGATCTATTAGATGAAAATAATCTAAAGGAAAAAGAAGAAGTTTTAAGTTTAAATAAATATTCTAAAGAAGAAGTTGAAGAGGCATATAATGAGCTTTTAGAGCTTATTGATAATGAGCTTTTATATACAAAAGACCTTTATGAGGAAATAGCCTTAAATGATAAATCCAAGTCCTTTGTAAAAGCCCTTTGCTTAAATGTTGCCCATGACTGCAATTTAAGATGCAAGTACTGTTTTGCAGATGAGGGTGAATACAAAGGCTGCAGGAAGCTGATAACTGCTGAAGTTGGGAAGAAGGCAATAGATTTTGTTATCCAAAATTCCGGCCCTAGAAAAAATATTGAAATAGACCTCTTTGGGGGAGAACCTTTAATGGTATTTAATACTATAAAGGAAATTGTGGATTATGCAAGAGAGCAGGAAAAAATACATAATAAGAACATCAGATTTACTATGACCACAAATGCAACGCTTCTTAATGATGAAATAATGGAATATATTGATAAGCAAATGGGAAATATAGTATTGAGTATTGATGGAAGAAAAAGTGTAAATGATAAGGTAAGAATTAGAGTGGACGGCAGTGGCAGTTATGACAAAATTCTTCCTAAGATTAAGGCTATGGTGGAAAAGAGAGATAAATCAAAGCAGTATTATGTTAGAGGTACTTTCACAAGAGAAAATACCGACTTTTTTGAAGACGTAAAGCACTTTGCAGACTTAGGCTTTGATGAGGTATCAGTTGAACCAGTAGTTCTCCCTTCTGAACATGAGCTGTCTTTAAGAGAAGAAGACCTGCCAGAAATTTATAACCAGTATGATAAGCTATATGATTACTTACTGGAAAAACGTAAGGCTAATGAGAACTTTAAGTTTTATCATTTCAACATTGATCTTCAAGGAGGACCCTGTGTCTATAAGAGAATATCAGGCTGTGGAGCTGGACATGAGTATCTTGCCATAACACCAGATGGAGATATTTACCCCTGCCATCAGTTTGTAGGAAATGAAGCTTTTAAAATGGGAAGCATTTTTGAAGAAGGCTATGATAGTTCTATATCTGACACCTTTAAAAAGGCTCATATATACAATAAACCTACATGTAAGGAATGTTGGGCAAGATTTTACTGCAGCGGCGGCTGCCAGGCCAACAATTATAACTTTAATGGCGATGTTCATATTCCCTATGAACTTGGCTGCAAGATGCAGAAAAAGAGAATAGAATGTGCCATAGCTCTTAAGGCAAAGGAAATGCAAAAGTAGGACATATTTAACCAAAGTTGACTATATTTTGAAAAGGTAATATAATTAACTCTAACAGCGTAAGCGATGAAAGTATACGAAGGGGGATAAAGATGAAATCAAAAGGGAAAAGTACAGCAACATTTTTAGCTATTATTCTTGTTATTTTCTTTTTAGCCTATAGTGGTATTAAGGGTATTGTAATTGGTGACTATAGGATAAAACCATTTTCAGAAACAATAAACAGAGGGCTTGATCTTCAAGGCGGTGTTTCTGCACTTATGGAGATCCAAGGCAACAAGCCATCTCAAGCGGATTTAGATAGAACCATTGAACTATTATCTCTAAGAATAAATAAAATGGGAGTTAGTGAAACTTCAATTTCTAAAGAAGGTTCAAGAATAAGAATTGATATTCCTGGTGTGTTTGATACAAAGCAGGTAATAGACACAATAGGGAAACCCGGTGTTTTAAAATTCAAAGGTCCAGATAATGTTGACATCTTAACTGGTAAGGATGATGTAAAAGATGCAACTGCTATGATAGATCAAACTGGTCAGCCAATTATAAGCCTGGAATTAAATACTTCCGGAACTAAGAAGTTTGCTGATGCAACTGCAAAATTTATTGGTCAGCCAATATCTATATATATGGATGATCAATTAATAAGCAGCCCTACAGTTCAGGCAGTTATTACAGATGGTAAGGCCCAAATTACTGGAAGCAAGGATTTGACTGAAGCTAAAAACACTGCCAGTATAATAAAATCCGGTGCACTTCCTGTAACCTTAAAAACAGCTTCTGTTAATGTTGTTGGCCCAACACTTGGAGCCAATGCTATGCCTCAGAGTATAAAGGCAGGAGAAGTTGGTATTGGAATAGTATTTTTATTTATGCTTCTATATTATAGAGTACCAGGTTTTTTAGCAAATATATCCCTAGTACTTTACATGATATTATTACTACTTATTTTCTCATTAATTGGAGCTACTTTAACCCTTTCAGGCATTGCAGGCTTCCTGCTTACAGTAGGTATGGCGGTAGATGCCAATGTACTCATAATTGAAAGAACCAAGGAAGAGCTGAAGGCTGGAAAATCGCCAAAGTCAGCTATTGATGCAGGTTTCCACAGAGCTATGTCATCAATAATAGACTCAAATCTTACTACGGTTATATCGGGTATTGTACTTTACTCTCTAGGATCCGGAACAGTTAAAGGCTTCGCTCTTACCCTGATTATAGGTGTACTTCTAAGTATGTTCACTGCAATTACCTTCACTAAGGCTATTACTAAGCTTGCAGTTAATATGGGCTGGTTTAATAAAAAGTGGACTATTGGAACATTCGGAGTACATGACATGAGAAGGGGTGTGAAATAAAATGCTAAAGATAATTGAAAAAACCTGGCTGTGGTTTACAATTTCAGCAATTGTTATTGTAATAGGACTTGGAGGATTAGCTACTAGAGGTCTTGATTTTGGTATAGATTTTAAAGGCGGTACCATAATCAGAGTTAACATGGAAAAAGACTTTACAAAGTCAGATGTAGATACAATAATACAAAAATACGATAAACAGGCTTTAACCAATAAATCAACTCCAGAAGGAAACACTGCTCCTGAACTTGAAATTAAGAGTAACAGCTTAACCGGTGAGCAAATTGCTAATATGTTTAAGGAAATAAAGGATAAATATAAACTTAAAGACAGCGATTTAATAAGCCAGGATAACGTTGGAGCATCTATAGGTAACGAATTAAAGCAAAAAGCTGGATTGGCACTTATTATAGCAACAATTGCAATGCTTATATATATAGGAATAAGGTTTGAATTTAACTTTGGAGTAGCTGCTATTATTTCACTTTTGCATGATGTACTTATAACCCTTGGAGTATATGCCTTATTTAAGGTTCCAGTTGACTCTGCCTTTATAGCAGCAATGTTAACTGTAATTGGTTACTCTATTAATGATACTATAGTTGTATTTGATAGAATTAGAGAAAATCAAAAATATATGAAGAAGAACGACTTTACAGCACTTGCTAATGCAAGTATAACTCAAACAATGACTAGATCTATAAATACCGTATTAACAGTTTTAATTACTATAACTGCAGTATATATATTTGTACCTTCAGTTAGAAACTTCGCTTTTCCTTTAATAATAGGTATAGCATCTGGTTGTTATTCTTCAATATTTATAGCTAGCCCTTTATGGGTACTTCTAAAGAAAAGAAAGAAAAAAGCTTTAGCAAGCAGCCCAGCATAATAAAAAACAAATGTTAACCATATAATTAAAACAAATGGCAGGCACAGGAGTTATTCTTTTACTCAATAACTCTTGTGTCTGCCATTATTATTTTATTTAAAGCTTGAAAATTACTGAACAATTAATGTATAATGTATAAGTATTATTTGAATAATAGATTAAGTGAATTATTACAACAACTTAAACTTGGGAAATTTCAATGCCGCATAATAATTTTATACTATAAAATAATATTCGTAAATTACGTAAAAGGACAAAGTTCAAAGGGGGAACTAAAAGTGGATTTAAAAGAAAAAATAAGAGTTATTGAGGACTTTCCAAAGGAAGGAATTAGCTTTAAGGATGTTACTACAATTCTTGAAGATGGAGAAGCTTTAAAATATACTATAGATACTATTGCTAAACATTTAAAGGATAAGAACATTGATGTAGTTGTTGGACCAGAAGCTAGAGGCTTTTTATTTGGAGCACCAGTAGCTTATGCCTTAGGAGTTGGATTTGTACCTGTTAGAAAGCCAGGGAAACTTCCATTTGATACTATAGGAGTAAGCTATGATTTGGAATACGGAAGTGACGAACTAGAAATTCATAAGGATGCCATACTTCCAGGTCAAAGAGTTGCAATTGTAGATGATTTGCTTGCAACTGGTGGAACAATCGGCTCCGTAGCAAAGCTTGTTGAACAAGTTGGTGGAGTTGTGGCTTCAATAGATTTTGTTATAGAACTAACTGGACTTAAGGGAAGAGACAAGTTAGAAGGACATGATATATTATCCTTAGTAGAATATGAGTTTTAATTGGTTACTAAACAACCAAGTTTCAACATTATTTTAAGACGTTTATCTGATAATGAAATTCAATTTTTAAATTGCAAATTTCTACATAATATTATATAATATTAGTAAAAATAACGGCTGGTTGAATTAACCAGCCTTTGATTTTAGGAGAGTAATCCAAATGCTTAGTAAATTAATGGATACAATTGAAAGAAATCATAGCAATGTTAATAAGGAATTTATCACAAAAGCATATAATTTAGCATTTGATGCCCATAAAGAGCAAAAAAGAGAATCAGGTGAACCCTATATTTCTCATCCTGTAGAGGTTGCCTGTATACTTGTAGAAATGGGCCTGGATACTAATACTATAGCTGCTGGATTACTCCATGATGTAATAGAAGATACACCTTATAGCTTTGATGATATTGTAAGAGAGTTTAATGAAGAAGTTGCAAATCTAGTTGATGGTGTTACTAAGCTTGACAAAATAGAATTTAAAACTAAAGAAGAGCAGCAAGCTGACAATGTTAGAAAAATGCTGCTAGCTATGGCTAGGGATGTAAGAGTAATATTAATAAAATTAGCAGATAGACTTCACAATATGAGAACCCTAAAATATAAGTCAATTGAGAAACAAAAGCAAACTGCAAAGGAAACCTTCGATATATATGCTCCTCTTGCACATAGGCTTGGTATTTCAAAAATTAAATGGGAACTTGAAGACTTAGCTTTTAGATATACAAATCCAAATGAGTATTATGACTTGGTTAAACAGATATCTGAGAAGAGGGTAGAAAGAGAAGATTATATTAGTGACATTACTAAAGAATTAGAAGAAAACTTACTTAAAGCGGGAATAAGCTCAGATATTGATGGAAGACCAAAACATCTATATAGTATTTATCGCAAGATGATAAACAAAAATAAAACCATTGATCAGATTTTTGATTTAACGGCTGTAAGAATTTTAGTTAATAATGTTAGAGACTGCTATGCGGCTTTAGGAATTGTACATACCATGTATAAACCTATACCAGGCAGGTTTAAGGACTACATTGCAATGCCGAAGCCAAACATGTACCAATCCCTTCATTCTACTGTTATTGGTCATGAAGGTAAGCCTTTTGAAATTCAAATTAGAACCTTTGAAATGCATAAAACTGCAGAATATGGTATTGCTGCCCATTGGAAGTACAAGGAAACAAGTGCCGGAACGGCAGCTGGTAGTCTTGATACAAAGCTTACCTGGCTTAGAGAAATGTTAGAGTGGCAAAGGGATACCTCTGATGCTGAAGAGTTTATGGAAAGCTTTAAAATTGACCTGTTTTCTGATGAAATATTTGTATTCACTCCTAAAGGTTCGGTTATAAACTTACCTAGTGGATCAACTCCTATTGACTTTGCATATAGGATACATACAGACATAGGCAACAGATGCACAGGAGCTAAGGTTAATAGTAAAATGGTACCCCTTGATTATGAGCTTCAAACAGGCGAAATTATAGATATTCTAACCTCTTCCATTCCTAAGGGACCAAGTATTGATTGGCTTAATATAGCTAAAAGCAATCAAGCTAAAAGTAAAATCAGGTCTTGGTTTAAAAAGGTTAAAAGAGAAGAAAATATAGTTAAGGGTAAAGACTTACTTGAAAAAGAGACCAAAAGGCAGGGCTTCAACTTTGGTGAGCTTGCTAAAGGGGAGGGCCTTGAACAGCTTCTAAAGAAATATAACATGAATAGTATCGATGATATATTTGTATCTGTTTCCTTTGGGGATATAACACCTTCTACCATAGTTCAAAGACTAAAGGAAAGCTATAATAAAACAAATAAGCAAGAAGCTCAGGCTGTTAAAGTGTTAGAAGAGCAGATGAATAAAGCCATTGCTAAAAGTGCAGATACCCCTAGTAAACTAAAAAGCCTTAGCCACAGCGTTCAAGTAAAGGGTATAAGCAATATCTTAATAAGATTTGCAAAGTGCTGTAATCCTGTTCCAGGAGACGAAATACTTGGCTATATTACTAAAGGCAGAGGTGTATCAATTCATAGAACTGACTGTAAAAACCTATCCAGTATATTATCAAACGATGAAAATAAAATTGTTGAGGTAAGCTGGGGAACAGCTAAGGGGAGTGACTATATTACGGAAATTCAAGTTAAGGCAGACGACAGAGAAGGGCTTCTATCTGAAATAATGGAGTTAATCATAGAAACAAAGACCTTTCTCAGCGCTGTTAATGCTAAAACTATAAAAAATAATATTGCAGTTATAACTGTAAAGCTTAAAATATCAGATATAGAGCATTTAAAAGAGCTTATGAAAAAAATCAGAAGGCTTGAAGGTGTATTGGAAGTTTATAGAACAAAGTCTTAAGGAAGTGGTAAATTTGAGAGCTGTGGTGCAGAGAGTTAAATCCTCTAGTGTTTCCGTAGACAATAAAGTAATAGGTAAAATAGGGAAGGGCTTAAATCTTCTCATAGGGATATCAAGGGATGACACCTATGAGGATGCTATATATATTAGAGACAAGGTGATTAATTTAAGAATCTTCGAAGATGAAGATGGAAAATTAAACAAATCCTTATTAGAAGTTAAGGGGGAACTGCTGGTTATATCTCAGTTTACCCTATATGGAGACTGCAGAAGAGGTAGAAGACCAAGCTTTATTGATGCTCTTGCAGGTGAAGAGTCAGAAAAACTATATAATGAGTTTGTTAAGCTCTGCTGTGAGGTTCTAGGAAATGTAGAGACCGGAAGCTTTGGAGCAGATATGTTGGTTTCTATAGAAAATGACGGACCGGTTACCCTTCTTATAGATAGTAAAAAACAATTTTAAATTTACTTATAAAAATATTTGTTATGGTAATTTAAAAATAACAAAATGGATTTTGTACTTTATGAGGTGAGGCTATGCTTATTAAGAGAATTCCAGCTGGAGTATATGCTGCAAACTGCTATATATTAATGGACGAAGTAACAAAAGAATGTGCAGTTTTAGATCCAGGTGGAGACCCTGAGGATATAGATAATTATTTAAGTAAAATAGGTGCAGAGGTAAAATATATACTGCTAACTCATGGGCACTTAGATCATACAGGTGCTGTAGGCTATTTTATGGAAAAATATAAGACTCAAGCACACATAAATGAGGCCGACGGAAGACTTATTATAGAAAATAATTTTATGTTAGGGCCGCTAAAATACAAGGGGCAGGATGTAAAGCTTACAATGGATGTTAAGGAAAATACTAGCTTTAATATTGGAAGCGTTGCAATTGAAGTTATAGAAACTCCTGGACACACTCCAGGGGGAGTATGCTACAAGGCAGAAAATAACCTATTTACAGGAGATACACTTTTTCTTCGTTCCATAGGAAGAACGGATTTAACTGGTGGAAACTTTGAAACCTTAATTCACAGCATTAAAAGCAAGCTTTTAGTACTGGATGAGGCAGTAAATGTTTATCCCGGTCATGGACCAATGACTACAATCGGCTATGAAAAAGAGAATAATTCTTTCCTTTAAACTTAAGGGCTTTAATTAGACCCTTGCAAAGTTTTAATTGCATTTAAAGCTAGGTATTACCTGCATTAAAAAGGGAGTGAAAAATATCCTTTTACAGAATATAAGGAGAGAATTATGATTAAAGTTTACCTTAATGACTTAAAATATAGATATGATGTTTTTCAGATAATAAATTTGTATTTTACACTTTATGACATAGAATTTATAAATGCTAAGGAAGGTAAGGAAAGCAATATTACTAATAATGGTAATGAACCCTTAGCAGATTATTATATAACAATTACAGATGATGAAATTTTAATAAAGGAATCTACAGAAGAATTTAAATATGTTTTTACAAAGGATATAAAGCTTTCAGATGAAATTAAACTAGGAATTTTTTTGTTTTTTAAGAATAAAACTAAAATGAATTTTCCTTGGGGTACTATGCTAGGTATTAGGCCAAGTAAAATAGCCGTTAAGCTTTTAAAGGAAGGCAGCAGGGATAGTGAGATAATAGATTACTACAAGAAACATTACGAAGCTTCAGAAGAGAAAACAAGACTTTGTATAGACATAGCTAGGCTTGAAGACAGCTTTATAAATTCAGATGACAAAAATATTAGTATTTATATAGGAATGCCATTTTGCCCAACAAGATGCTCCTATTGTTCCTTTGCCTCAAATCCAATAGCTAGCCTAGGCAAGCTTGTTGAGCCTTACTTAGAAGCCTTAACTAAGGAAATTATAAATACAAGCAGGTATCTTGAAGAAAAAAATTTAAAGCTTCAGTGTGCTTATTTTGGAGGTGGTACACCTACCTCCATAAATGAAATGCAATTTGAGAACCTAATGAAAACTATATATAATGAAATTATAGTAAAATATAAACCTCAGGAATTTACTGTGGAATGCGGAAGACCAGACAGCATTACCGAAAATAAGCTTATAACAATGAAAAATTATGCTGTAAATAGAATTAGTATAAATCCTCAAAGCATGAATGATGCTACCTTAAAACGAATTGGCAGGGCTCATTCAGCTAAAGATGTAGTAGATAAATTTAATTTAGCTAGGGAAATTGGCTTTGATAATATTAATATGGATATTATTGTAGGGCTTGAAAATGAAGGCTTAGAGGAAATAAATAATACCTGTAGTGAAATTTTAAAACTAAAGCCTGACAGCATTACCGTACATGGCCTAGCTATTAAAAGAGCTTCCAGAATTCATGAAAAGCTTATAAATGGTGAAGAAATAAAAAGGCTATGTCAAGATGAAATCATAAAGATGTATAATAAAACAGCAGAACTTGCAAAGCTTTTAAACATGAAGCCTTATTATATGTACAGGCAAAAAAATATGATAGGCAATATGGAGAACATAGGCTATGCCTTAGATGGCAAAGAAGGACTATATAATATTCAAATGATTGAGGAAAAACAGACTATAATAGCTCATGGAGCAGATGCAGCCTCAAAGGTTGTTTTCCTTAAGGAAGACAGATTAGAAAGGCACTTTAATGTTAAAGATGTAAAAGAGTATATTTCAAGAATTGATGAAATGATTGATAAAAAAAATAAGCTATTAAATAGTTTATATAAATAATTCAACTAGTAGATTTACTTTGAATTATATAAATAATATTTTGGAGGAATGAAAATGGGAGAAGCATTATTAGGACTTAAAAGAACCATAATGTGCGGTGAACTTAGAGACACCCATATTGGAAATAAAGTAACTGTAATGGGCTGGGTTCAAAGGAAAAGAAATCTTGGCGGGCTTATTTTCGTAGATTTAAGAGATAGAACCGGCATACTTCAGATAGTGTTTGGTGAAGCTATAAACAATGAAGCCTTTGTAAAAGCTGATACAGTAAAATCCGAGTACTGCCTTGCAGTGACTGGAGAAATTGTAAAAAGAGAGGCTCCAAATGCCAATATGCCTACAGGTAATGTAGAATTAAAGGGAATGAGCATTAAAATATTATCTGAATCAGAAACACCACCTATATACATAAAAGAAAACTTAGATGCCTCTGAAAACATAAGAATGAAATATAGATATCTTGACTTAAGAAGACCAGATATGCAAAGCATCTTCATGATAAGACATAAGGCAGCTAAGTCTATAAGAGATTACTTAGATGAAAATGGCTTCCTAGAATTAGAAACACCAATGCTTACAAAGAGTACTCCAGAAGGTGCAAGAGACTATTTAGTTCCAAGCAGAAATTATCCTGGAATGTTCTATGCACTGCCTCAGTCACCACAGCTATTTAAGCAGCTTTTAATGGTTTCAGGCTTTGATAAGTATTTCCAAATTGTAAAATGCTTTAGAGACGAAGACTTAAGAGCAAATAGACAGCCAGAGTTTACACAAGTGGATATTGAAATGAGCTTTATTGAGCAGGACGACGTCATTGCCATGAATGAAGGACTTATTAAAAAGGTATTTAAAGATGTATTAGATGTAGAAGTGCAAACACCAATAAAGAGAATGCCTTATAGAATTGCTATGGAAAAATACGGCTCAGATAAGCCAGATTTAAGATTTGGAATGGAAATAGTTAATATAAGTGAAGTTGTTAAAAACGCTGATTTTAAAGTGTTCAAGGATGCCTTAGAAGCTGGCGGCAGCGTAAGAGCCATTAAGGTTCCGAGTTCAGCAAACATGGGCAGAAAAGATATAGATAGACTTGGAGAATTTGTTAAGACCTATAAGGCAAAGGGCCTAGCTTATATTGCCTATAAGGAAGATGAAATAAAATCACCTATATCTAAGTTCCTTAAGGAAGAAGAGATTAAAGAAATATTAAATGTTATGGAAGCTAAACCATCTGATTTAATATTAATACTCTCTGACAGCAATAAGGTAGTTCTTCAAGCACTAGGAGCACTTAGATTGGAACTTGCTAAAAAATTAGAAATATTAAAAGATAACAAAGAATTTAACTTTGTATGGGTAACTGAGTTCCCACTGGTATCTTATAATGAAGAAGAAAATAGATATCAAGCTGAACATCATCCTTTCACAGCACCAATGGATGAAGATATAGAGTATCTTGACACAGATCCATCAAAGGTACGTGCAAAGGCCTATGATATAGTACTAAATGGAGAAGAGCTAGGAGGCGGAAGTATAAGAATTCACGACAGCAGCCTTCAGGAAAAAATGTTTAATATTCTAGGCTTTACAAAGGAAAAGGCCTGGGAGAGATTTGGCTTCTTACTTGAGGCATTTAAGTTTGGACCTCCTCCACACGGCGGATTGGCTTTTGGTTTTGATAGACTTATTATGTTCTTAAGTAATAGGGATAATATAAAAGACGTAATAGCATTCCCTAAGAATCAAAATGCCTTTGATCCAATGACTGAAGCTCCAAATATAGTTGATGATACCCAGCTTAAGGAATTAGGACTTTCAATAATAAAGTAGTATCAATTTCAATTTGAATAGGAAAAAGAGGGAAATAAATGGATACAAAAAAAGACGTCCAGAACCGCTTAAGAAGAATTGAAGGTCAAGTTAAAGGCATTGAAAAGATGATTGATAATGAGGCAAACTGTAAGGATATATTAATTCAGATTGCAGCTATCCGCTCCGCCTTAAACAAAGTAGGGGGAATAGTGCTAGAAAACTTTGCAAAAGACTGCATCGATGGTACTGAAGGAAACTGCTTTCCAAAAAACAAAATTGATGATCTTATGGACTCTCTACTGATGTTTATAAAGTAAAAAACATAATAAAAGCTGCAAGATTTGCTCAATAAGGGATAATGGAGAAAAAGAAGAAACAATAAGACTTGTACGGATTATATTATACTACATAAGAAGTGATTCTTATGTAGTATATTTTTTTAGGGAAACTTATGCAATCAAAGGATAATGATAAGAAAGAAGTATGCTGTTAAGAGTCAAGATATCTATAACACCCTTGTAATCATTTATTTAAAATAAGCATATATTTTAGAGTAATAAAATTACAGGGGGAAAACCAAATGCTGAAAATTCATCAATTGAAGATGAAAAGGTCTTTAATTGCCTTTGTCTGTGTTGTACTTATGGTGATTGGAGCTGTAAATTTTAATTCCAAACCTAATGTAAAAGCAACAAGCAGCAAAGCTAAAAATGTTATTATGCTTTTACCAGATGGTACGAGCATAGAGGCAACAACAATAGCTAGGTGGTATAATGGGGGGGAATCGCTAGCAATGGATGAAATTGCAGTAGGTCTTACAAGAACTTACTGGAATGAAGGTCCTATAACTGATTCTGCACCTGGTGGAACTGCCTATGCTATAGGTTATAAAACTGATGACAAGCACGTTGGGGTAATGCCTAATGACAAGCCAGCAGCAACTTTGATTGAGGCTGCAAAATTAGATGGCAAAGCTACAGGCGTAGTTGTTACCTGTGAAATGATGCATGCCACTCCTGCAGATTTTACTGCTCATGATCCAGATAGAGCAAATTATAATTCACTAATGAAACAGCAGGTTTATAATGGAGTAGATGTAATGCTTGGTGGTGGAGATCTTTACCTTTCACCTGAGGCAGGTAATGCTTCAACTGGTATTAAAAGAGCTGATAAAAAGGACTTAAGAGAAACAATAAGGAGTCTTGGATATGATTATGTAACTACTAAGGCAGATATGGAAAATTCCAACTCTTCAAAGCTCTGGGGGGCTTTTGCACCAACAGATTTAAAATATGATATAGATCGTCAAACAACTAATGATACAACTCAGCCAACTCTTGCAGAAATGACTAAGAAGGCTATAGATATCTTATCTAAGGATAAGGATGGTTTCGTTCTCATGGTTGAAGGAAGCAAGGTGGACTGGGCGGCTCATGCCAATGATCCTGCTGGAATGGCAGGTGATATTGTAGCATTTGATAATGCTGTTAAGGTAGCATTGGATTTTGCTAAGAAAATGGTCATACAGTTGTAGTATCTTCTGCTGATCATGGTACTGGCGGACCTATTATAGGAGGTATAAACCCAAATTACTCAAGTGTAACATTTAAAGAGAGCATAGATAACCTTAAACCAGCCAAAGCTTCCTTGGATTTGGCTAAGGCTGAACTAACTGGAGCAGATGAAAATAAAATTAAAGAGGTTTTAAAAAGTTTATATGGAATAGAGAATCTTACAGCTGATGAAATGGCTATTATTAAGGCAGGAAATGTTAATAAGGTAGTAAGCAATAGAGCTAACATAAGCTGGGCTTACGGCGGACACGTGGGTGGAGACGTTGCTTTATATAACTATGCTCCTGTTGGTATAGAAAAACTTCAAGGTGTGGTTGAAAATACTGATGTAGGAAAATATATGGCAAGAGTTATTGGACTTAATCTTGATGAAACAACAAATAGACTTTTTGTAAATGCAAAGGAAGCCTTTAATGCAGTTGGTGCAAATGTAACTATTGATACATCAGATATAGATAATCCAGTGCTTAAAGTGAAAAAGGGTAATAGGACGCTTGAACTTCTTGGATATACTAACATAGCAAAGTTAGATGGTAAGGAAATTAAGCTTGAAGGTGTAACAGTATGTAATAAGACCAAGACAGGATATAGTGTTGAGAATTCCTTTGTATCTACTCAGGCAGTAAATCTTATTAAATAATCCTTTCTTATATATAATATTTGCATTGTCCAGCAGTAGAGATAAAATACTGCTGGTTTTTACTTGGAAAGATTCTTGCCTTTGAAATTATTTGCTAAATAATGTTATTGATGTTATAATATTGTATATTGTTTAAGTTATAATTTGAAAGGGGTGGCCAAACTTATTGTAGCTAGATAAATTTCATTTATGAGGGGGAATTTTTATGTCAAAACCTAATGTTATAGAAATCATAGAAATTATTATTTTAATTTCTACATTAATATTTTATATAAAAAACTATTTTATTGACTTTAAAGAAAGTACTAATTCTTTTAAAAATATATTATTTCTTTTACTAGGTCTAGTTTTAGTATTTAGTTCTGGTCTATCAATTCTCTATAGTATTGATTTGAATGGTATAGTTATGGATCTTAGCGATGAATTATACAAGGATTCTATTGAGTTGTTGGAATATTTAAATGGTCAAAAACTTCAATATGAGCATATAATTACTATATTAGGTATACTTCAAGGTGTTAGTTTATCTATAATAACCATATTGTTTATAAGTATAAGAAAAGAAATAAAAGAAGCCTCTGCAAAATTTAAAAGTCGTTGGGATTGGGATAATATAAAAAAGAATATGTTATAAATTAAGGCTATGTAAAAAAATAGTGTTGAAATTTTGTTTAGAAAACCCGTCTATATGACGGGTTTTCTAATTGTATTTAAAATCAGCACTATTCTTAAACAGAGCCTATTTTTAAAATTATTTTGTATGAGCACCTAATCTTGCCTTTTGAATAACAAGAAGCAGCTTTGTAATGGTTGAAGCAACTAGGATTCCAACGGCAATTGCTCCGGCGCTTGCTAAGGTATTGAGGCCTGTAGTTAAAAACTTATTTATATCTCCCTGTACAGATGCAAGCATTGTATAATACATACCGCCTCCTGGAACTAGTGGAATAACTGCACAGATTGAAAATATTGTAACGGGAGCCTTTAAGTAACGTGCCTGTATTTCAGAATAAATCCCTGCTGTTAAGGAAGCTAGAAAAAGTGCAATCATAACTGAGGCATTTACACTAAGAGCCAATAGGTAAACAAACCAAGTTACAGCGCCTCCAACGGAAGCAAATATTAGATTCTTTCCTTTTATATTAAAATAAATACCAAAGCCTAATGTGGCAAGTAATGCGTATATAGATTTAATTAACATGTTTAAAACCCTCCGAAATAAGTGAACCATAGTTTGAGCACTGTACCTGAGCCAACAGCTATGGCAACAGCAATTAATAATGCGTCTGTACCTCTGGAAACGCCAGATACAAAATCTCCTGCAATAGTATCTCTAATTGCATTAGTAATGGTAAGCCCGGGAACAAGAAGCATTATAGACCCAATTATGATTTTATCAACATTAGTTGCTAATCCTATTTTTGTTGAAAGCAGTGCGAATAGTGCAGCTACAGCACCTCCGATTACATTTATAATAAAGTCATTAATACTTACTTTACTAAGTAAAATTATAAAGGTTTCAAGTATCATGCCTATAAAAAAGGAAACTAAGAAATCATAAAAGTTTCCTCCAAAGAGTAAGGTGAAAAAAGAAGTAGTTACGGCAGAAAAAAACAAAGTGGTTATAGCTCCGTATCTCTTTTTTTCTGAGATTTTTTGAAGTTCACTAAATACATAATCTACCTCAAGCTTTTCAGGCTCTATTCTTCTAGAAATGTCGTTTACCAAGGCTATTTTTTCTAAATTAACTGTTCTATTTTTTATTCTTTTAACTAGTGAAGTAGTTATGCCTGCAGTATCAGTAGCTGAAATCATAATACCAGTAGGAGTAACATAACTGTCGGCATCCTTTAAACCATAGGCAGTACAGATTCTATTAATGGTTTCTTCTACTCTATAGGTTTCCCCGCCATTTTGTAATATTATTTTACCTGCTTCTGCAGCTAAATGAATTACTCTATTCATATCCATTAAATTCATCCCTTCAAAAAAATATAACATGAAATTTACAGAAGACTCTAGTACACTAAAGAATCCATGATTAAATTTAAGTGTATTAAGCTTATGTAGATTATTTAGTTTCTAATTTATTTTCTTGATTATTATATCATATCTATTTATTGAAATTCATCCACTTCTTATTAAATATTGGTTAAAAATAAGGTGCAGCATTGCAGAAAATTTAGAAGAGTTTTATAATTTACTTATTAATAATGTTATAATTGTGATAAATGTCTAGAGCTTGAAGGCTATTATATGAAAGCCATCAATAGAGAAGGATTATCCTAAGATGCAGTATATACATAATGGGGTAGCTGCAAATGTGGATAAGTAATGTAAGATTAACTACGGGTATAGGCATATGGAGGGTTTATGAATAATACAGAAAACATATTAAAATGTCTTCTTGAAAATTTAGATGTGGGTGTACAAGTTTTAGATATTGATGGAAAAACCATCTATTATAACGAGGCCATGAGCAGGGTTGAAGGTTTTAATATTAATGAAGTTTTAGGAAAAAGGGTAACTGAGTACTTAAATGGTGTGGAGGAGGATTCTTCAACCTTAATGAATGCCCTTAAAACCGGTGAAAAATATGTAGACATTATTCAGCACTACAGCAGCTTTCACGGTAAGGATATAGTTACAATAAACAATACCATTCCTGTAACTCATGACAATAAGGTTTTAGCAGCTATTGAAATCTCAAAGGACTTAACTCAGCTTAAGGAACTAAATGAAAAGATTATAAAGCTTCAGGCAATTAATGAAAATAATACTAAGTATTATACCTTTAAAGATATTATTGGAGAAAGCAGCCAATTAAAAGCAGCAATAAACAAAGCCAAAAGAGCAAGCTTTTCTCATTCCTCAGTTTTAATTTATGGGGAAACAGGCTGCGGGAAAGAGCTCTTTGCCCAAAGCATACATTATGACGGAATAAGAAAGGAGAAACCCTTTATAGCTATAAATTGTGCTGCAATACCCAGTAGTCTTCTTGAAGGCATGCTCTTTGGAACTGTTAAAGGCAGTTTTACTGGTGCTGAAAATAAAAAGGGAATCTTTGAAGAAGCAGATGGAGGGACTCTTCTTTTAGATGAAATAAATTCCTTAGAGCCTAGCTTACAATCCAAGCTATTAAGGGTGCTGCAGGAAGGCTACATCATGCCCATAGGAAGTAATGTGCCAATAGATATAGATGTTAGAGTTATAGCTACCTTAAATGAAGAGCCGGAAAAGCTTATAAAAGAAGGTAAACTGAGAAAGGATTTTTATTATAGGCTAAGTGTTATAAGAATCGACATTCCTCCTTTAAGGGAGAGAAAAGAGGATATTAATTTATTAGTAAAAGACTTTATTAAAAAGTACAATAAGCTTCTGCATAAAAATATTTTAGATATTGATGAAGAAGTAAGAAGTATGTTTATGGAATATTCCTGGCCGGGCAACATTAGAGAACTTAGAAACATAATTGAGGCAGCAATTAATATGGTAGATAATGCGGCTTATTTAACTAAGGAATACCTAGACAGCAGGGTACTAAAAGTAAAGAATGGCTTAGAGCTGGATAATTTAGAATTTAATTTATTGGAGAAGGGATTGGATGATTATTTAGGTGATCTTGAAAGATCAATAATTCAGGACGCACTAAATAAATTTAATAATAACATAACTAAAGCTGCATTATATTTAAAAATTACTAGGCAAAGCCTGCAGCATAAAATTAAAAAATACAAATTGCCGTAATTTCGGCAGTACAGCTGCAAAATAATTTGCAGTAATTTAAAGTTGTTTGACAAATGTATAAGATTCAGATAATTCGACTAAATCGGAGGTTTCTAAAGTGCTGCAAAAATATTTGCAGTAAATGAAAACCTTTACTTAAAGCAATTTAAAATGTGTATAAATATAACAAGATTGAGTAATTTATTCATGCTTGTTATATTTTTTTTGTATTTTTTTAATGTGGCTTTAATAAAAATAAGAAAATTAAGTTGGCATGAATTTTGCTATATATTATTTTGTAAGAAAAATTTTCAAATTTTATTAAGGGGGATTTATTAATGGAAAACGTAAGAGTAATAATGTGCGGACTTGGGGCTATGGGAAGCGGAATGGCAAGAATGATTCTAGACAAAAAAGGAATTGAAATAGTAGGTGCCATTGACAGCTATGAAGGAAAAATAGGCAAGGATTTAGGAGAAGTTTTAGCTATAGATAAAAAGGTTGGAACTATAGTTAGCGGAGACTTTAATAAAACTATAAGTGAAACAAAGGCAGATATCGTTATACTAGCTATAGATTCCTTTGTTAAAAATGTATATCCATATATTAAGACTATAGTAGAAAACAAAATTAATGTTATTACAATAGCTGAAGAAATGTCCTATCCTTTTGTAGTTGCTAAAGAGCTTTCTGAGGATATGGATAGACTAGCTAAGGAAAATGGAGTTACAATCCTTGGAACAGGAGTAAACCCTGGTTTCGTATTAGATACATTAATAGTAACATTATCAGCAGCATGCAGAAAAGTTACTTCAATTAGTGCTTCTAGAGTAAATGACTTATCACCATTTGGAACAACAGTTATGAGGACTCAAGGCGTTGGAACTACACCTGAAGAGTTTGAAAAGGGACTTAAGGACGGATCAATAGTAGGACATGTAGGCTTCCAACAATCAATACCAATGGTTGCTAAGGCACTTGGAATTGAAATTGATGAAATAGTAGAAACTCGTGAACCAATAATATCAAATACTCATAGAGAAACACCATATGTTAAAGTTGAACCAGGAATGGTTGCAGGCTGCGCACATATTGGTTATGGAATGAAGGATGGTAAGGCTGTTATTACACTTGAGCATCCACAACAAATTCACCCACAAAGCGAAGGAGTAGATACTGGAGACTACATAGATATTAAAGGAGATCCAGATTTACATCTTTCAATTAAGCCTGAAGTTCCTGGCGGAATTGGAACTATGGCAGTTGCT
The DNA here is from genome assembly GCF_045310675.1 of Candidatus Clostridium stratigraminis. Lineage (NCBI taxonomy): Bacteria > Bacillati > Bacillota > Clostridia > Eubacteriales > Clostridiaceae > Clostridium > Candidatus Clostridium stratigraminis. Next base: position 46,291 of record NZ_JBJHZZ010000006.1, on the reverse strand, counting down.
GTAAATATGATTCCTCAGGTTATAGCTTCAAGACCAGGACTTAAGACAATGTTAGATATGCCATTACCTCATGCTATAGAAAACAGCTTTGCAGAGGCAGTAAAATATTATAAATAAGGATGGCGAAATACTATGCTAAGTAAAGGAAGCTATGTAGAAGTTGAAAGACAGGTATTAAGCTCAGAAGAGAGAGCTTCTAATATTCCTGAAGAAACTAAAAATACACCTCTTATGCTTTGGGCAAAGGGCTTTTTAGAGGAAGCTAGTGATATGGGAAAGTTAGGAAAGATAGTTACAGTTAATGGACGAAAAGTTGAAGGTATAATAACTGAACTTAATCCTTCCTACACTCATGACTTTGGCGAATTTGTGCCTGAAATACTTTATATAGGTGCGCAGGCCAAGGCTATACTAAGGGGTGAGAAAAATGACTAAGTATGAAGAGATGATGGCTAGAAAAGGCGAGATAATGCTTAAATCTGTAGGTGTAGATTACTCAAAATATGAAAAGGGCAAATTATCCTTTGATTATGAGAAGATGATGAGAGAAGAAGGCTACACACTGCAGGATATTATGAAAATACAAGAGGAGGTTGGAGTAGGAAATACTCCTCTCCTTGAACTAAAGAATATTACAGAGCTAGCTAGAAAGGTTTCTAAAACAGGAAAGGCAGCAAGAATCTTTATTAAGGATGAAAGCGCAAATCCATCTGGGAGCTTTAAGGACAGAAGAGCATCAGTAGCAGTTTATGATGCTAAGAAAAGAGGCTACACAGGAGTTGCATCAGCAACCTCAGGAAACTACGGCTCAGCTGTGGCATCACAAGCGGCAATGAGGGGACTTAAGAGCCTAATTGTACAGGAATGCTATGATTCAAAAAAGATAGGTCAGCCGGAAATACTTGAAAAGACAAGAAAATGTGAGTGCTTAGGAGCTGAGGTTTTAAGACTTACAGTAGGTCCAGAGTTATTTTATACCTACTTAAAGGCACTAGATGAAACTGGGTTTTATAATGCCTCACTATATTCCATTAACGGAATAGCAGGAGTTGAAACCTTAGGCTATGAAATAGCAACTAACTGCAGGGAACGCTTTGGAAAAGATCCAGATGCTGTTGTTATAACTAATGCCGGGGGTGGAAATGTAACTGGTACAGCAAGAGGCTTATTAAAAGCAGGTGCTGTAGATACAAAGATTATTGGAGCATCAGTTGATTTAAGCGGACTTCATATGGCTTCAGATATTGATTTTAATAGAAAATCCTTTACCACTGGACACACAGGCTTTGGAATTCCGTTTATGACAAACCCAGATAGATCAGATGTACCTAGAAGTGCTGCTAGACCTCTTAGATACTTAGACAGATATGTGACTATTCCTCAAGGCCAGGTTTTTTATATGACTGAGCTATTAGCCCAGTTAGAAGGACTTGAAAGAGGACCAGCGGGAAATACTTCCTTAGCAGCTGCCTTTGTTATTGCCCAGGAAATGGAAGATGACCAAATATTGGTAGTTCAAGAAACAGAGTATACAGGAGCTGGAAAGCACATAATTCCACAGCTTAGCTTTGCAAAGAAAAATGGTGTGGAAATAAAAGTAGGAAATCCAGAAGAAGAGATTCCAGGAAAGAATATAATACTGCCAAGTCATCCTTCAAAGCTTACTGCAAAGGAAATAGACTTAGGCAATACAAGAAAATCCTATATTTCAAATGCAGTTAAAAATAAAGGCGTTACTGAAATAGGGAGCTGTGACTTAGACTATCTAAGTGAAGAAACTAGATTAGATAAAGATGCAGTTCTAGAAATACTTAAAACTTTAGATATAAAGGTAGGGTAGATATAAATGAAAAGAGAAGACGATTTTAATACTAGAAGAGAGCATTTAAAAAATTTAAGTGACGAGGAATTATATAACCGCTTTTGGAGCTTAACAGAGCAAATAGTAAAACCTATGGTAGATTTAGCATATAAACATACCTCACCTGCAGTTGAAAGATCAGTTCTACTTAGAATGGGCTTTTCAAGCTTAGAAGCTGGAAGCCTAGTTAAAGAAGGCACAAAGTGGAACTTACTTGGAAAAGGTCTTGGAAATGTTGTGTTAACTTATTCCAAGCTTAAAAATGTTCCTTATTTAGAGGCTGGAGAAGAACTAAGCAGAGGAATAGGCTGGGAGAAAGTTCATGCTGTAATGAGAGGTGAAAACAATGCTAAATAGAAATGAGAAGCTAGATATTAATGAAATATTAAAGGATCTTGAGCACTATGCTCCTAAGAGAAGAGGCTGGCATTGGAGAGAAGACTACCATGAAAAAATGGGAGAATTTGAGTACCAGGAAATATCAAAGCCCCTAACTCAAAGTGAACCACTTCCTGCAGCTAGATCCTTTGCTAAAATAGACCCTCAGCCAAGGCCTGTTATAACAACAGAAATAGCTTCTGGAAGATTTGAAGATGATATAAGAAGAATGAGAATGGCAGCTTGGCATGGTGCTGACCACATTATGGTTATAAGAACTGCAGGACAAAGCCATTACGACAGCTTAATTGAAGGAACACCTGAAGGCATAGGCGGAGTTACAGTTACAAGAAAAGAGGTAAGAGCTTCAAGAAAGGCACTAGATTTAATTGAAGAGGAAGTAGGAAGAGAAATAAACTTCCACTCCTATGTATCCGGAGTAGCTGGACCTGATATAGCTGTTATGTTTGCTGAAGAAGGCGTTAATGGAGCTCATCAGGATCCTCAATATAACGTTTTATATAGAAACATAAACATGATTAGATCTTTTGTAGATGCTGCAGTAGCTAAAAAGGTTATGGTTTGGGCAGATATGCTTCAAATAGACGGTGCTCACAATGCCAATGCAACTGCTATGAAGGGCTATAAGGTAATGCCAGAGCTAATGGTTCAGCATGCTATAAACAGCAAGTTCTCAGAAATGGTTGGAATGAAAAAGGGAAATATTGCACTTTCAACAGTTCCTCCAACCTCAGCTCCAGCACCTTGTATGAGAATAGATATCCCTTATGCTGTAGCACTTAGAGACTTCTTTAAGGATTACAGAATGAGAGCTCAAATGAACACTAAATATATAGAATCCTGTACTCGTGAAGCTACAGTTGGACATACTTTAAATCTAATGATTTCAAAGCTTACCTCTGCAGATATTCAAAGTACAATTACACCAGATGAGGGAAGAAACGTTCCATGGCATTATAACAACATGCATGCAATTAATACTGCTAAGCAGGCTTTAATTGGCATGGATGGACTTATGGACATGATAGAGCTTAAAAAGGAAGGCTATCTACCTGAAAAGGTTAGAGAACTTAAGGAAAAGGCAGTACTATTCCTAGAGGAAATAATCGAAAACGGCGGATACTTTAAGGCAGTTCAAGATGGCTTCTTTGTTGACTCAGGTGAATATCCAGAAAGAAACGGAGACGGTATTGCAAGAAAAATTGAGGGCGGCATAGGCGTTGATACAGTTGTAGAAAGAGAAGATGACTACTTTGCACCTGTATGTGCTCACTTTGGCTATAACAATGTTCCTAAGGAATATGAGCATGCCTGTGATGCAATTGATGGCTGTACATTATGTAAGCATGAAAAGATTAAGTATATAGATGAACTAGATGAAAATGACAATGTTAATGTAAGACTTGAAGCTGTAAAGGATAATGGAACAATAATTCCAGAAGTTCAATGGAAAAATGATGGTATAGTATCTGTAACCTTATTTATACCTGAAGACATAAGAATTGCTGAAGCTGCTGCTATTGAAATGGGTAAAAATATGAACCTAACAGATGTAGAAGTTATTCATAAGCAGGTAATGCAGGAAGCTGAAGGAACACTTGTTGAAATAAAAGGTAAGGTTAACTTTGCTATTGATAAATCAAAGCTTGTTATTCCAGAACCAAAGGTAGTTTTAGCTGATGACGTTATTAGAGATTTTATAAAGAATCATCCTGTAAAGGTTGTTGCTGGTACTGTTGGTGAGGATGAGCATTCAGTTGGCCTAAGAGAAATAATAAATATTAAACACGGCGGTATAGAAAAGTATGGCTTTGAGTGTGAATATTTAGGAACCTCCTGCCCAATAGAAAAGCTTATAGACGCAGCTATTGAAACAAAGGCACAGGTTATACTTGCAAGTACTATAATTTCTCATAATGACATTCACGTTAAGAATATGAAAAAGCTTCATGATCTTTGCGTTGAAAAGGGTGTTAGAGATAAGCTTATTTTAATCTCTGGCGGAACTCAGGTTAGCGATGAGATAGCTAGAGCAAGCGGTATGGATGCAGGCTTTGGCAGAGGTACCCACGGAAACAACGTTGCTACCTTCATAGTAGAAGAGCTTCAAAGAAGAGAAGAGTAAAAATGGGATGTCGTAAAATATAGAAAATGAATCCGCTGCAATATATAAAATCTGCTTCATGAGCTGATGGCTGCATAAGAAGCTCTAAGTTCAGAATAGCCCCAAAACCAAGTGTTTTCGTAAAACTCACATTCGTTCAGACAAACGAACAACACTAAGGTTTTGTGGCTATTCTTTCACTAAGACCTTCTAGATATCGCCAAATGCTTCATTCCGCATATTTTATATATTTCCGCTAAATTTCATTTCTGTAAATTTAAAAACAACCACAATTCTAAATGGAGTGGAGGTGAAATATGAATGAAGGCTGACTATTTAATTTCTGAAGTTGGAAGTACAACTACTGTAGTTACGGCTTTTAAGCTCACCGATATGGGGATAGAGGTTGCAGCTCAGGGGAAGAGCTATACTACAGTTTTAGAGGGAGACGTGACTATTGGTTTAAGGGCTGCCATTAAGGATATGGAAAGAGAGTGCGGGGAGGAAGTTACCTGGAACAGAATGCTTTCTACAAGCAGCGCAGCTGGAGGCCTTAAAATTACTGTACATGGTCTAGTGGAAGACATGACAGTTAAAGCTGCAAAAGAAGCAGCATTAGGGGCTGGGGGAAATATTAAGCTAGTTACAGCTGGAAAACTCAGAAAAAGCGATATTAAAAAAATAAAGGAAATAGATCCAAACCTCATTATGATTGCTGGAGGTACTGATTATGGCGAAAGGGAAACAGCACTTTATAACTCTGAGCTAATAAATACTGAAATATCCAATAAGCCAATAATCTACTGCGGAAATATTGCAAATCATGAGGAAATAAAGGAGATCTTTGAAAATAAGGAATTATATATAGTAGATAATGTATTTCCAAGAATAGATGAGCTTAATGTAGAACCCTCCAGAAAGATAATACAAAATGCCTTTGAAAACAACATCATAAAGGCTCCCGGCATGAATAAAATTAAGGAAATGGTAGACGGAACTATTATGCCAACTCCTGGAGCAGTTATGGAAAGTGCAAAGCTTTTATATGAACTGCTCGGGGATGTACTTGTTCTTGATGTAGGTGGGGCTACAACTGATGTACATTCTGTAACTGATGGAAGCACTGAGATCTTAGATATTTTAGTAAGTCCGGAGCCAAAGGCGAAAAGAACCGTTGAAGGGGATCTTGGGGTTTACGTTAACAGCGCCAATATTATAAATCTTTTAGATGTAAGGGATATAAAGGAAGCTTCAATAGAAAGCATAAGAGAAAATATTAAGCCAATTCCAACTACTGAAGAAGAAATTAATGCAAGCTCTCTCTTAACAAAGAAAGCTGTAGAAATTGCCTTAAACAGGCATGTTGGCTATATAAAGAGAAGCTTTGGAGCAACTAAAACCTTTCTAGCTTATGGAAAGGACCTTTCAAAAATAAAATATATTGTTGGTACTGGCGGAGCCCTAACAAGGCTTCCTTATGGGGAAAATATTTTAAATGATATAAGATACACAAAAGAAGATATGTCCATGCTTCCGAAAAGCTCAGCAAAGGTATTACTGGATAAGAACTATATAATGGCCTGCGCTGGAGTATTAAGTAAGGAAAATAAAGAAGCTGCAATTTGTCTTTTGAGAAATAGCTTGGGGATTTAACTATTGAAGGTGGGGTTTAAATGAAAAAGGAATATCCTTGTATTGAAGTAACTTTAAATAAAATTACACATAATGTTTCAGAGATAAATAAGCTTTGCAGAGAAAAAGGCATAGATATAGTTGGTGTAAGTAAGGTTTTCTGCGCTAGAAAAGAAATTGTAGAAGCAATGCTTGAAGGCGGCATTAACGTAATTGGAGACTCTAGACTAGAAAATTTAAAAAAGCTAAAGGATATAAACTGCAAAAAGCTGCTTCTTAGAATTCCAATGGAAAGCCATGTTACAGAGGTTGTAAAGTATTCAGATATAAGCCTAAACTCTGAATACGAGACAATAGCCATGCTTTCTAGGGTAGCAAAGAGAGTAAACAAGGTTCATAACATTATATTAATGGTAGACCTTGGAGACTTAAGAGAAGGGGTTTTAGAAAGTGATGTATTAACCACAGTAGAAAAGATCCTTAAGCTTCCTAATATTGTGCTCTCTGGAATAGGAACAAATTTAACCTGCTACGGCGGAGTTATTCCTGATAAAACTAATTTAGGGAAGCTAATAAGCTTAAAGGAAGCTATAAAGGATAAGTTTAAAATTGAACTTCCAATAGTTTCAGGTGGAAACTCCAGCAGCCTATATGCAGTTATAGATAACAGCATTCCAGAAGGTATTAATCAGCTTAGAATAGGTGAAGGAATTGTACTTGGCCGTGAAACTGCCTATGGGAAGGATATTCCTAATTGCTACAAGGATGCCTTTATTCTAAAGGGTGAAATAATAGAAATAAAGGATAAGCCTTCAATACCTATAGGGAACATTGGCATGGACGCCTTTGGTGAGACTCCTCATTTTACAGATAAGGGGATTATGAAAAGAGCAATAGTTGCTCTAGGTAGACAGGATATTGCTCCAGAAGGCCTTATGCCATTAGATGCTGGAATAGAAGTTATAGGAGCAAGCAGTGATCATCTAATACTAGATATAACGCACAGCAGTAAAAAGTACGATGTTGGAGGCGTTGTGGATTTCACAATAGACTACGGCTGCTTACTTAGAGCTATGACTTCACCTTATATTAAGAAATATGCTGTATAATTAAAATTCTTATTTTAAGGCTCAACGTTTAATGAAATATATTTATTTTATATGCCAGACCTAGGTTATCTCTGGCATATTTTTTTATGGAAAAATACTCAATAACAGCAGTAAAGTTGAAATTTTTACTTATTAATGGTAAAATTCTTTCTATAAAGAGAAGCTTTTAAAATAAGTAAAATGGAGTCTTAACTTAAACTTATAAAAGTTAAGTTTTAAAGGAGGCTAAAATGTTTTTTAATTTAGATAATTGAGTGGGATATATAACTGAGAATGCTATGAAGCAAGTCTCAGAGGCCTTCGGTCGAAGACTTCAAAATACAACCATAACACGAGTTCAGTGGATTGCACTTTACTACTTAAAAACCCAAAAGAGAATTTCTCAAAAGGATCTATCTAGGCTTATGAATGTTAAGGATTCTAGTGCAGGAAGACTAATTGATCGCTTAGAGAGAGACGGCTTAATTGAAAGAGAGCGAAATGAAATTGATAGAAGAGTTATTTATTTAAACCTTACTGATAAAGGAGACAAACTTATTTCTGATTTAATACCTTTTGGTACTCAGTTCAACGATGATTTGCTAGCGGGCATTGATGAAAAAGACCTTTTGATTTATGATAAGGTATTAAAAAAGATGCTTTCAAATATTGAAAATAAATAAAGAAATTAGATTAATACTTGCTTTTACGGGTAAATAATACCAGTAGGCAAGTATTTTTTTAAAATATTGTTTGAAATTTAACAAATTATTTGCTATACTTAATATATAAATACTTGCTATGCTTAATATTGCATAGACAAGTAAATTAAGGAGGTAATAATATGGCTTATAATGTTAGAGAAATGCTTAATTCATTTGTAGGTGGACTTGAAAACCTTTCAAAAACAAATCCTGAACAGGTAGGAGCTTTTATGGGATTACTAGGTGCATCCTATGAACCAAAGGCTTTGGATCTTAAGACTAAGGAATTGATGAGTGTAGCAATAGGCTGCTACAACAGATGTGAATATTGCATCGTTTACCATAGCTACAAGGCTTTTGAGGCAGGCGCAACAAAGGAAGAGATAATAGAGGCAGCAATGGTTTCAGTAGCTTTTGGCGGTGGGCCATCTATGGCATATTCAGTTACCTTGCTTAAAGAGTGCATTGAGGAATTTGAAGGAGATTTTAAATAAAAAAAGGGGCTTTGCCCTTTTTTCTTTTAAATAGTTTATTTGGAGGAGTATACGATATGAAGTATGATTTAATTATTGAAAAGCTTTCCGGCCATGATACTTCAGGGAAGGTAGGTAAAATAAATAAAAAGGCAGGAGATACTTTAAACTCTGGGGATATTATATTTACCATTGAATCCGGTAAGGGCACTATGATATATATATCAAAGTACAATGGGATTTTAGAACAATTATCCATTACAGAAGGGGATACAATAAAGAAAAATCAAGTTATTGGGAAAGTAGATGGAGAATTAATTAACAAGGAGGCTGAAAAAGCTCAAGCTGCAGCTTCGAATCAGCCTAAAAAGACAGCCTACTCCTTTGGACTTGCAAAGCCTATACAAAAAAGCTTTGAAGTAGATGTGGCTGTTGTTGGAGGAGGACCTGGTGGTTACGTCTCAGCTATTAGAGCAGCACAGGGTGGAAAAAAAGTCCTTATAATTGAAGAGGACAGACTAGGAGGAACCTGCCTAAATCATGGCTGCATTCCTACAAAAGCCCTTGTAAGCAGTGTAGATGCTTTAGAAAAAATCAGAAATGCAGAAAGCTTTGGCTTAGAAGTAGAGACAATAAAATTTTCTCTTGAGAAAATAATGGGGAGAAAAAATGAAGTGGTGAATACACTTGTCTCCGGCATTGAGCATCTTATGGAAGTGCATCAAATAGAATATATAAGCGGTAAGGCTGAGGTAAAGGATTCACAAACACTTTTAGCTAAAAACAAGACAATTGATGCTGTTATTAAGTTTGAGAAACTAGTAATAGCAACAGGTTCTAAGCCTTGTTCTCTTCCAATAGAAGGGGCCTCCTGCCATGATATTCTTACAAGTCAGGAGCTTTTAGAGCTAGCTGAGATTCCTTCCTCCATTACAATTATTGGGGGTGGAGTTATAGGAATGGAATTTGCTTTTATTTATAATACCTTAGGTTCAAAGGTAAATGTAGTAGAATATTTTCCTCAGATTATAAATACTGTAGATGAGGATGCTGCAGATGTTATAAGAACATCTGCAAAAGAGAGAGGAATTAATATTTATGAAGGTGCAAAGGCAGTCTCCATTAAAACTGCTTTGGACGGAATGAAAATTGTTGAAATTAATAAAGATAATGAAACAAAATATTTAATCAGTGAAAAGGTAGCCACGGCAGTCGGAAGAAAAGCAAATTTAGATTCTCTTGACCTAGAAAAGCTTCAGGTTAAGCTAAATGAAAAATGTAATGGTATAATGGTGGATGAATTTATGAGAACAAGTAATCCTAATATATATGCCATAGGCGATATAACAAACAAAATTCAATTAGCCCATGTAGCATCACATCAAGGAATAGTAGCAGCAGATCATATAAATGGTATGGATAATGAAATGTGTTATGACTTGGTACCAAGTGCAATATTTACTATGCCTGAAATGGGGCAGGTTGGAGTAACTGAAAAAGAAGCTCGTTTACAAAAGCTTGATTATATTGTTGGAAAGTTCCCTTTAATGGCAAACGGTAAAGCTCAGGCTATGGGAGAAACAGAAGGCTTCGTTAAGCTAATTGGAAACAAAGAAACAAGAAAGGTCATAGGGGGCACAATTGTGGGAGCACATGCAACTGATATGCTAAGTACTATTAGTAATATTATAGCTTCAGGTTTAACTATTGATAGCGCCCAGCACGTACTTTACGCACATCCAACCATTGCTGAAGCAATACATGAAGCATTATTAACCATAGATGGAAGGGGAATTCATTTTGCGTAAAAAGTTTAGAATATATATTTCTAAATCCGTAGATCCAAAGTTCAATTTATCCTTAGAAGAGTGGCTAATGAAGAACTGTGAACATAATGAAGAAATATTATTTCTATGGCAAAATGAAAATACCATTGTTATCGGAAGAAACCAGAATCCTTATAAGGAATGTGATGTAAAAAAGCTTACAGAGGATGGAGTTCAGCTGGTAAGAAGACTATCAGGGGGCGGAGCAGTCTATCATGATCTAGGAAACTTAAATTTTACTTTTATTGCCTCCGAGGAAAATTATAATGTAGAACATAATATGAATGTGATTTTAAATGGTATTTCAAAATTTGGTATACAGGGCTGTTTCAACGGCAGAAATGATTTGCTGGCAGGTGATAGAAAGTTTTCAGGAAATGCCTTTATTAGCGAAAACGGCATGAACTGCCATCATGGTACGCTGCTTGTAGATGTGGATTTTAATAAACTTAATAGATACTTAACTGTATCTCCCTTAAAGCTTATGTCTAAGGGAATAGAATCTGTTAAAGCCAGGGTAATTAACCTTAAAGAAATATCTACGGAAATAACTATTGAAAATTTAAAGGAAGCTCTCATATCAAGCTTTAATGAGCTTAATAATGCTAAGTGTAAAAGGATAATTTTAGATGAAAATGCAGTTGATGTAGCTTATTACTTTAAAAAGTACGGTTCCTGGGATTGGAATTATTCAGAAAGTCCTGATTTTACAATTACCTTAGAGTCAAAATTCCACTGGGGCCTTATAGAAATTAATATAGAATTTTCAGATGGATTAATTAAAAACTGCAGGTTCTACACAGATGCTCTCTTGCTTGAGGATTTTCAAAGGTTAGAGAAAAAACTTCAAAATGAACAATTTAAGAAGGGAAATATATTAAAAGCTATAGAAGAATGTATTAATAATACTGAGATTAAAAAGGATCTTTGGTGCCTAGTAAATAGTAAACTTCAAGCTTAGTTATTGTAATAAAGCTTAACAATAGAAGTTTTATTTTAACAGGCATCTATACTAAACAAGCTAAGAAAGTACCAGTCTAGTGGTACTTTCTTTTTAACATTAAGAGGATGAATTAATTAAGGCAGTTTAATTGATTCTGAATAATGCTTATATCCATAGTATTTGGTGAATATTTAAGCACCTTTATCAGATTCTTAACTTTATCGCTTATTAAATTAAATTTATTATCTAGCCTCTCACTTAAATTCTTATCAAAGGTTATTTTATCAATTTCAATTCCTATTATATAGCCTGATCTATTCTTATCACCGCATAGGGAATTAAGATGGCTAATATCATGCTTTGTAATGAAGCTGTTAAAATGAGAATTATATTTATCTATGGGCATCAGGGTTATAGTTCCAGGCTCAAGGCTGTAGCAGGTTGCATCCAGCACAAATAATAAATCAGAGTCTTTAAATTCCTCGCAGCAAAAATCTGCAGCAGTTTCTCCAAATAATACCTCTATATTTTCATTAACAAGTTCATCCTTTAGGTCTTCTGCTACTTTTACAGCAATGCCCTCATCACACATAAGACTGTTACCAATAGCAATTAACTTTGTGGACATCAAAATCTCCCTCCTAAATTACTTTATAGAACACGAAGATTATTAATCTTTGTGCCTCCAAAATTTATCATATATAATTATATGCATTAATATACATTATAATAGCATATTAATGAATAAAATCCAAGATATTTTTTTGCTCACCGCCATATTCTATTCCAGTACACTCACCTACATCTTCGAAAACGTTTAAATCATTATTCTTATCAAAGAGCCTAAGATGGACAATCCCTTTAAGATTCTCCTCCAGCATTGGTATCATTTCACTACCTTTGGGACCATAGCAGAGAATGAACCTCTCCTTATTTGTCTTGGTATGAATATACATTTTGTATCTATTGTTTTCAATAGTAAGCTCAACATCTCCACTGTCTTCCACAATATTTATTGTACTTTTATTCATGGTAGTAAATTTATAAAACTTATTATTAAATAAAAAGCCAATGAGAAAGCCTCTAAAGCTGCTCCTTAGAAATGGTATGTGACCGATTGAACAGCTTAAGGCTGCTTTATATTTTTTAAAGCAGTTGCACTGAACCCAAATCCAAGAAAGAGGGAAGGACTTTCCCCAGTTTTTTTCAATGTAGCCTTTTCCATTATTAAAATCTATAATTTCACCATTAACATTAAGACTGCCACTTAAGTCAAGGTCAATAGCACAAACCTGACTGTAGCATTCCATAAAGGGTATGAAATTATAATAGCCCATGCTGCCAGGGCTTATTAAGGAATCCGGCCATTTAATTAAGTTTTTAAAATATATAGCTCCAAAGATCTTAAGTTTATCTTCATTAATATCAATAGACATTTTATCTAAGGAAAAACTGTTTCTTCCTACACCAATATTAAATTTCTTATTATTCCAAGTAAAATCCACAATATCATATTTAAAATAGTTAAACTCTGCCTCATTTCCCCTTAGTAATTGAATAAAGGAATGAGATGTAGTTTCACTACTTCCATAACTTATACCTGGAATAAAAGCAAATACCTGCTGCCTTTTTGCATCCACTACTTTAAAATACCAGCCTTCAAAATAATCTTTTCTCTTGAACTTACCATGATACAAATTAGGATAAAAAATCTCTTTAGACACAACTATTCCTCATAATCTTTCTTATTAATTTTAGTCCTTATTTTTTATTATTGACTATAATAGACTTAAAATACAGGTTAAAATAAGTAGGGGGAAATATATAGACAAATATAAAATATAAATATATACTGATTTTAATAATGTGGATAATAATGGATGCCGAAGGGAGTATTTAAATGGTTAATGAAAAAATAGTTATAGGCGCTGGAACAAGATATCCTTTAAATGGATTATTGACATTACCTGATAATGCTGATGGATTAATTCCTGCAGTTGTTTTGGTTCAAGGCTCAGGTCCAAGCAATATGGATGAAAAGGTTGGAAACAACTATCCCTTTAAAGATCTTGCTGAGGGACTTTCTGACAAAGGAATTGCAGTACTGCGCTATGATAAGAGGACCTTTGTCTATGGTAAAGAAATGAAAAGTGATAGAACACTAACTATTAAGGAAGAAACCATTGAAGATGCCGTTCTGGCTGCTGATTTACTAAGAAAGGATTCACGTATAGATTCAAATAAGATATTTATAATAGGACACAGCTTAGGAGGAATGTTAGCTCCACGAATTGATGCAGAAGGCGGAAACTTTGCTGGCATCATTATTATGGGAGGTTCCCCTCGAAAGCTTGAAGAAATTATGATGGATCAAAGTAATGAGGTTTTAAATTCACTTAATAAATTATTGAAAATAATTGCAAGGAAGCAAATAGCAGCAATGTCATCTAAGTATGAAGGTATTTATAACCTTAGTGATGAAGAAGCAAAAGCAACCTTAGTGATAGGAAAGTATGTCTACGCTTATTACTTTAAAGAAATGGGTGAACATCCATCTATTAACTATCTTAATAATTTGAATAAACCCTTATTGATTTTGCAAGGAGACAAGGATTTTCATGTTTCAGTGGAAAAAGATTTTAAGGTTTATAAAAGTTTATTAGGTGATAAGAAGAACGTTACATTTAAGCTTTATCCTAATTTAAATCATTTATTTATGCCTTATGTTTACGGAAGGATACTTAAAATGAAAAAAGAGTATAAGGTTCCACAGCATTTTGATAAGCAAGTTATAAATGATATTTCCAGATGGATTCTTTCATAACTGCAAGATACATGAATTTTTAATTGCTGCTTAAATAAGGAGGAATAGCCCTTCTTTTGCTGTATTTTTTATACCAAAGTATATTACTTATAAAATTCTTACTTAATCTTATATAGAATTAAGGTTTTAATTTCAAGATGGTCCAAACTGGTAATTTTAACGTATAAGATAGTAAAGGATATTTATAAGGGGTGATAACTTGAAAAAGAAGAAACTAAAAGTCTTGATTATAACTATGGGAGTAATTGCTGGAATGGCTGGCTGCAGCAGTAAAGGCTCAAAAGCTATCAATAATTTAGAAACAAATCCAGTTAAAGATAGCAATTTGGAAAAGGCAGCTGTAATTAATGCTGTAGTAAGTCCTGTATACCCCAAGAGTATAGCTTTTGGGGATTATGATGGATGGTTTTCTGTAAAAAACGACAACAAACTAGAAGAAAGTTTCTCAAATTCACTAAAAAATTTTTCTATAAAATCAACTTCTGAGGTTTTAAAGAATCAAACAAAAAACATTACCTATTCACCTGTAAGTCTTTATATGGCACTTTCGCTTGCAAGCTCAGGAGCAGCTGGAGCAACGCAAGAGGAGCTGCTAAAAGCACTTAGCTCAGGGGATAAGAAAACAGACTTTATAAGTGAACAAAACGGTAAGCTTTTCAGACTCCTATATACTAATAATGATATTGGAAGGCTTAACCTAGCAAATTCCCTATGGCTAGATAAAGGAAACAAATTTAAAAAGAGCTTTTTAGATAATGCCGCAAAGAATTTTTATGCTTCTATATATAATATTGACTTTCAGGATAAAAACTCATCAAAGTTTATGTCTGATTGGATATCTAAAAATACCAATGGAATTCTTGCACCACAAATAAATCTTGAAAAAGAGCAAATTATGTCCATTATCAACACTATTTACTTTAAGGATCAATGGGTAGATAAATTTGATGAGAAGGCAACTAAAAAGGACACCTTTTATTTAAAGAATGGTGAAGACATTAAATGCGATTTCATGAACAGAACCTATGCAACTCACAGCTTTATTAAAGGTGATGGTTTTACTAGTTCAGCCTTAAGTTTAAAGAATTCTAATAGTATGATCTTTATTCTTCCTGACAAGGGCATAAGCGTAGACAGCTTATTGGAGTCACCTGAAAAGGCTGCAAAGCTTTTTGATGAGGGTGATATTAAAAATGGAGAAGTAATTTTTCAGATACCTAAGTTTTCCTACGGCAGCAGCCTTAGTCTTAAGGAAACCTTAAATAGCTTTGGAATAAAAAAGGCCTTTGAAAAAACTTCAGATTTTTCAGGTATTACTGAAGGTACAGCTTTTATTTCAGATGTAAAGCAGGAAGCCCATATAGCTATTGATGAAAAAGGGGTGGAAGCAGCTGCCTTTACAAAAATAGATTATAGTGGGTCAGCTCCTCCAAAGAAAGAGAAGGCAGAAATGATCTTAAATAGGCCTTTTATATTTGCTATTGAAGGAAGCACTGGAGATATATTGTTCGTTGGAATAGTTAATAACCCAAATGAAAAATAAAAAAAGAGGAGAAATTATTATGACAAGAAAAGCATTTAGTGCAGCAGGAGCAGCTGCTGTAGGACCATATTCACATGCAGTGGAGTCAGAGGGCTTAATATTTTTATCAGGACAAACACCAATAGATTCTGAAACAGGAAAACTTGTAGAAGGCGATATAACAGAGCAAACAAAGCAATGCTTTAAGAATCTTTTTAATGTATTAAAAGCTTGCGGTCTTACACCAGAGGATGTTGAAAAAGTAAATGTGTTTTTAACTGATATGGGCAATTTTCAAGCCATGAATACAGTGTACTCTAAGCAGTTTTCCATGCCCTACCCAGCTCGTACAACTATAGGGGTGGCAGCACTGCCTCTAGGGGCACAGGTTGAAATTGAAATGATTGCTAGAAGGAAGTAGCTGATTAAAAACAGTATAAAAAGGGGGGGAGCTTATGGGGAAAATCAATAAGGAAAGCTACATAATAAATGATAAGGAGCTTATTTTAAGAACTGCTGAAGTTCAAGATTCCGAAAGGATAATAAATTTACTAAAAAAGATAGATGAAGAAACTACTTTTATGCTAAGAGAACCAGGTGAATTTCAATTATCTCTTGAGCAGGAAGAAAAGATACTTCAGGATATGCTTGCTTCAAAAACAAGCACCTTAATAGCAGCGGAATTCGAAGGAAAAATAATTGGAACCTGCGGCATAAATGGAAACACAAGAAAAAGGATATCACATATAGCAAGTCTTGGGATTGCAATAGAAAAAGAATATTGGAGCCAAGGGATTGGAAGAAAGTTAATGGAAGCAGGTATTAAGTGGGCTAAGGTGTCAGGAATAACTAGACTTACACTAGAAGTAGACACTGATAATTACAAAGCTTTAAGCTTATATCTAAAACTTGGCTTCGAAATTGAAGGAACTCATAGAAATGATAAACGACTAGCTGATGGCAGTTATAAGAGTGGGTATTCCATGGCCTTGTTGTGGTGAAGAGTGGAATTTTCCACTCTTTTGCTGTTTACTTATGAATTGAAAATTTCAAGATTAATATTTAAAATACTGCGAAAAAAGATTAAACTCTATTTTATTTAATTTTCTGAATATAAAATTTTCGATAAAATGACAGAAAAAAAGTGAAATAAACTTAAAATGATGTTAAAATATTATAGGATAGAAAATTAAAAATTATTTTGTGCAAATTTAATTAAAGTAGCACAGACGAATTAATACATTTAGAAAAGGAGTTTTAATGATGAGTAAACCAATTTTATCAGCTCACTTTGAATCTAGAACACCATCAGACGTTAGATTAGCACAGATGAAATACGAGGAGCGTAAAGTAAAACCTGAAGCTGTTATTAATGTAGGTATTGGAAACGTTTCACTTCCTACAAATCCTGCTATGCAGAAAAGAATGTTTGCTCTTGGAGCACCTGAAAGTCCATTTGCAAAAGGTGTTATAAGATATACAACTACAGCTGGTACTGATGAATGTCAGGCTGCATTTAAAAATATCCTTAAGTGCGAAGGCTTTGATACTAGCAATATATTTGTTCAGGTAACTGACGGCGGATCTGCAGCTATGGAACTACTATTATTAGGTGTTTGTGGTGCTGCTGGCACAGGTGACAAGCCTCTAATGGTAATAGATCCTGCATATACTAATTATATCTCTTTCGCTGAAAGAATCGGACGTAAAATAGTTACTGTAACACGTACCTTAGGCGATAACGGAAAGTTCAGTCTTCCAGAAATAGATAAAATCGAAGAAAGTATTAAAAAGCATAATCCTGGAGCGCTTCTTGTTATACCTTATGACAATCCTACAGGACAGTTCTATAACCATGAAACCCTTAAGGAACTTGCTAAATTATGTGTAAAATATAACATGTGGATGATAAGTGATGAAGCTTATCGTGAGCTTGTTTATGAAGAAGGCAGCAAGCTTGTAAGTATTTGGGGAGTAACTGATGCAGAGGTTCCTGGTATTGAAGGTAGAAGAATCAGTATTGAAACAGCTTCAAAGGTATGGAATGCCTGTGGATTAAGAATCGGTGCACTAATTACAGACAGTGCTGAATTCAACAACCGCTCTGTAGCTGAATATACTGCAAACCTTTGTGCTAATGCAATTGGTCAATATATATTTGGTGGATTAGCTCATGAAACAAAGGAGCAAATTGCCGACTGGTGCATGAGTATCAGAGAATACTACAAAGAGCAAATATTAATGGTATACAATGGACTTAAAGAGCAAGAGCCTAAATTAATTGTTTCCAGTCCAGATGCATCCATATACACAGTAATTGATGTTAGAAATGTAGTTAAGCCTGGCTTTGACTCCATTGATTTCGTTCTTTACTGCGCTGGAGAAGGAGCTATTAATCTAAATGGTGTTGAAACTACTCTTCTAGTAGCACCAATGAAGGGCTTCTACAATATTGATAAGTCAGAGATCAACCCAGGAAATACACAGTTTAGAATTTCCTTTGTTGAATCACCTGAAAATATGGCTAAGGTTCCAGAATTATTTGTTAAGCTTCTAAGACAGTATGAGGCACAAAGATAGGAATTAAACTTAAATTTTAATTATGGCTTTTAGTTATTAATTGAGATTTTAAGGCAAACTTATTGGTTAGTAACCGCCATCTATTAAAAAATGATTTTAATAGCATGGCGGTTTTATATTTAAAAAATAAGGGTTTTGTGATCAACGGGTTCCGTTTAGAGGTTCAAATTTAAAAATAGCATAAGAATAAATAGCATGGAATAACATGATTTATGGTCCAGCAGGTACAGAAGTTTCACAGAGTGAACTTGGCACACAACTCGGTAAGATAAATCGTATAAAAAAACCTATGCCTATGCAAAATGGGGATTCTAACTATGCACCAGTAGAAAGCAAAATTTATGAAATTAAAGGTATTGATATTAATACAGCAGTAGTGATTGGAATTGATGGGAAATATTGGGAATATGTAAAAAGTGGCTCTCTAAATAAATAATATTTACTTCAGAATATTCTTATATGACGCAAGAGCAAAGTATTTCGTATTAAGTTACCATATTGACAATATCTAACATATGATTTAATATAGTTCATATATGAACAGTTCAATTATGAACTATAAGGAGATGTTTTTATGGATTACAATGATTTAAAAGTGAAACAGGCTGCGGATGTAGTTCAATCATTTATGAAAATTAGCAAAACTTTAGCAAGATACACACAACAGAATGCGGTTAGTTTAGGTTTGACGTTGCAACAATTGGGAGTTTTAAATACCATTCACTCTTCTCCGTTAATAACTCTTAAAGAAATAACAGAGAAATTATTCATTCCTAAAAGTACAGCAAGTGTTAGTGTTGAAGAACTTGTAAATTTGGGTTTGGTTGAACGTAAATTATCCAAAGAAGATAGACGTCAAATCAATTTGATTTTAACTGATAAGGGTATTGAAATATCAAAAAAGTCAATTCAAACTCCTGCTTCATATATCGAAATGGTTTCTGCACTAGAAAAAATATCAAAGGAAGATATACATACACTAATCCACATTCACAAGGAGCTTTCCAAGTTTCTATAGTGAAATAATAGTAGTATAGTCAAATGAGAAGGAACATTCTTATCTTTATTTGGCAGGCTAATCCGTAAGGATTGGTGTTTGTGCAATTTGTATATATGAACAAGAGTCGGTAAATAATCTCTTTAAGCTAGATGGAGAAGAATTTATAATATATCTTGCAGCTGTAGATATAAGAAAAGTAAATAGCAATATTTTGAAAAGTTTAAGTGAAGGTTAGATTCAACTTAGGCTTTTTTTATGCACATTTTTATACAATTACAATATCCTAATATTATAATATTAGGATATTGGGATATAACGATATATATCAATCTAAATCTTAAATTTACAAATGTTTAGATTACATAAAGTTGGGAGGCTTTATTTATTTTAAATAAACAGCTTTAACATGTTGATAATATTAAAAATTGGAGGGGAAGAAATGGATTTATTTAATGGAACTTTATCAGGAACAGATAATACCTCGATGGATATTACATTAGTGATACTTATTCTTGGTTTAGCTTTGGGATTTGGAAAAGATACAGGATTTAATACCAGTGATGTAAGAAGCAGCGCACATCATCACAAAAATAGAAAAAGTTCATGCAGAAGTACTGGTGGATGAGGTTTATAAAATTAATCCAAAGTTATTGGATTTGTAAGATGAAAGCCGAAGAATATGTGACATAGCCCAGCTGCAGCAGGAAAAAAACATTATAGCACAAGGAAATACCAAGTAAAAAAAAAGACCTTACTATCTACATAGTAAGGCTTATTTCTGCTGGAGTAAATTGAGATAAATTATAAATACCTAATACTTGTTCAATTTTAGCAATATCATTAACAAAAGGAAGGTAATTATTGCCTTCCTTTTTCTTGTGAATTTGTGTGTGAATTTCAATGATATATTCATTTTTGCACCGCAAAACGGAATCCGTTGTTTTGTGATTAGCAGTTTTTCAGATCTCAACTATATCAAACCACTATAAGACTTTATCTATATTAAACCTATCTAGAAGTTTTCCTTCAGAACTGATGGCAGAAACTTTAATCCCATATGAATCCACATCTACTACAACGAAATGATATTTAGCTAATGGAGCTATTACTACACCGGCCTTATCTTTATACTTATCTCTGAGTTTTTCACCACTGCCGCCTGTAATGACTTGATAGATACATTTTTGATAGTCTATCTTCCTTCTTGAATAATTATGTTCATGACCAGAGAATACTATATTTATATTGCAGTCTTCAACAATTTTCCAGAAAGCATCTCGATCTACGGGGTAAGAGTCAAGGCAATGCCCTAAATGGGCCCCGGTAGGAAAAGCAGGAGAGTGAAGGAAAACAATCTTATTTTTTTTAGCTATAGAAGCTGCTTCTTTAAACCATGAAAGCTGCCTTTTTACAATTTTGTTTATTTCGTTAAAGTGAAAGGCATTAAGTATTATTAGCCTAGTATCTGCATAGTCTACATAAAAAACAGTTCTGTTATAACCATCAAGATAGGTATTTGGAAGCATATCGGAATAAATTCTCCTGAAGATTCTTTCATAACTATCATCCTTGGGTTCATTATTAACTTCGTGGTTGCCAACTACCGGGATTAAAGGTATCCCACAATGATATTTTTCTATTAAGCTTCTTAAGTCTTGAAGCTGATTAGCTAATACATCTTCATTGCTGCTGCCAGCAAGAGTTTATTTTATATACCTTACCTTGGGTACCTTTGCCTATAAGCTCTAAATCTCTTATATTTATATCTGTATTTTGTTTAATTTTAATCACCTGTTTGAAAAATAATTACAATGTCAATATATGCAAGAGAATATATTATTGCAACATTTAAGTTAGTAAGGCAAAAATTTTGGATGCAAAGAGCGAGCTTACTAATAAAGTCCGTAAAAATATAGGTAAGAGTATTTTATTTGGTGGAGGGTTTACAATATTACATATTAGCTCGATAATTATCATAGATAGCATTTACCTAATAATTTAAGGAGAGTTTCTAATTGAAAGAAAAATTGAGGTAATAGATTCTATGCAATAAAATTTTAAAGGGGAGTATTAGGATGAAAAGGGGAGATTTTCTGTGGGGGGCTGCCTTACTTATATGGATATTGATACTTGTTGTTCCAGCTACGCGCACAGCCTTCATAGCAGTTACTGATGCACATCCTTATGCTGGTGGATTTTTTAAATTTGCCATTTTAGCCAGCATGGGGGATCTATTAGGTATAAGAGTTTTAAGAGGTGATTGGCTCATACCTAAGGGATTATTATATAAGGGAATAGTATGGGGTATCATCGGAGTTATGGTTACGCTTGTATTTACAGTTTTTATGGGCGGCGCAGCTGCTGCCATGGCGGCAGGAAGACTGCCTTTTAAAGGCTCAAGCATAGCTCAAGCTTTTTTTGGCAGTGCCATTATGAATGTTACCTTTGGACCAATGATGATGGCTTTCCATAGATTTACTGACATGTTTATAGATACAAAGTATGAGAAAAAAGGTGGAAAGGTAACCTTAAAGGAATTAATTGAGAAAAATGACTGGAACTCCTTAGTTGAGTTTAGCTGGCTTAAGACATGTCCTTTCTTTTGGATACCTGCCCATACAATAGTCTTTTTAATACCAGGAAACTATAGAGTATTGGCTTCTGCATTCTTATCCATTGCATTAGGCCTTTTACTTGCTATTGCTAAAAAGGGTAAGCAAGCCCCAACTAAAGTTTTAGCTGAAATTTAAAGGAGAGCATTATGAACAGCATTGTATTTCTTAATTCAAGCAGAGTTGACTTTGATAATAAGCTTGATTTTTCACAGCTAAAAGAACTAGGCAAAGTTACATTATATGAAAACAGCAGCGAAGGTCAGATTCTAGATAGGGTCACGGATCAGAACATAGTAATTACAAAGGAACTGTCTATTGGAAGAGAATTAATAAAGAAGTTTCCTTCCAGCGTTAAACTCATTTGTGAAGCTGGAACAGGCTACAACAACATAGATATTGAGGCCTGCAGAGAAAGAAATATTAGGGTATGTAATGTGCCGGGCTACAGCAGTGAAGCAGTAGCTCAGCTGGTTATTACCTTTATGCTAAGTTTAAGCTCTTCTATGCATAGGCAGCAGAGGATGCTTACAAATAAAAATTATGATAACTTTACAAAATTTCTTCAAGTGCCTCACTTTGAAGTGCAGAATAAAACCCTTGGAGTTATTGGAGCCGGCGCTATAGGTAAGCAGGTAATGAAAATTGCGGTCGTTCTTGGAATGAAAATATTAGTTTACAGCAGAACACCCAAAGATTTAGGCAGCGCAGCTATTAAGTTTACAAGCCTTGAGGAGCTTTTAAAGGAAAGCGACTTTGTCACTATACACTGTCCGCTAACTGAAAAGACAAAATATCTTATAGATGAGTCAAAGCTTCATCTAATGAAGCCTAATGCTTTTATTATTAATACTTCAAGAGGAGCCATAATAAAAGAGCAGGATTTAATAGAAGCGTTAAAAAATAAAGTTATTGCAGGTGCAGCACTGGATGTTCAGGAAATAGAACCACCTAAGCTTACAAACCCCTTATACAGCATGGAGAATGTTATACTTACTCCTCATATTGGCTGGAAGGGGTATGAAACAAGACAGAGGCTTATAAATTTATTAGGAGAGAATATTGAGGCTTATATTTCGGGGAGAGGTGTTAATTTTATAGTTTAAGATTGATTATGAAGGATTTATAGAAAGAGTGGAGAATGCGAGGTCACTGAAAAAGTGACCTCGCATTCTCCCTATTTTTTTCAATGTAGCCTTTTTTATTTCTAAAATCTATAGTTTCACCATTAATTTTTTGTCTTTAACTTAAGTCTAAATCAATAGCAAATACCTGACTATAACTTTCCATAAAGAATATAAAATTATAATCAAGGAGCTAACCTTCAGTTAAACTAAAGCAGGACGCCTTGGCGGAGTGTGCTGAGCTTGAAGGGGTGAAGCAACGTATTATTGAAATGTAAGAATTCATGAATGAACAGGCATCGGAGATTGAAAGTTATGATGAACAGCTTGTCAGGCGGCTTATTGAAAAGGTCACGGTACACAATGAAAGATATGCGGTTGAATTCAAATCTGGTATGAGTATGGAAGTTGAAAGATGAAGAAAAATGAGTATTTGGCGCTCTACTTTAGTGAAGTGCTTTTACCTATTTCAGAACAGAAAGGTTAATGGATTTATTGACAACGTTTGCCAAAAAGAATAGGATTAATATATATTATATCAAATTAACCAAAAATTGTGACGCAAAACGAAAGTATTTTAAATGGAAAACAGTTGTGTATTTATAAGATAGCTAATGGTAGGCAAAAGAGGTATCACATATGATTTTATTTGATAAAGCGGAATACGATCGTTTCTTTTATCCTTTGTGTTGTAAAAACAGAAGAATATATTATGAGTGCATTTTGCAGTTGATTGAAAAGTCGAAGACTATTCCACTGCTTTATGAAACAGACGCAAAGGATTGCATCATCCTCTATTTGCGAAATTGCACGTATGCAGTAGAGGATGAGGGTGGTAGTGATAATGGTGATGAGAATATTAGTAGTAAAAAGTCTGACACTGAGAATGCCAGTGCTATATTAAGATACTTTCGTTCTTGTGGCTGGATTTCTGAGCGAGAAATTGGTCGAAATGGAGACAACATTGCTTCGGTAATGCCGTATTGCAGGAAGATGATTGATTCGATTCAACGTATCTTTGATCGTGATACGAGCGGTGCACTGACAAATCATATATTTGCGATTTATGATACTTTAAAATCCGCATTGGATGCAGAGCATGGACGAACAATCAGACCTTATTCAAATATTCTGATTCCGCTTACGGATAATGTTTCAGATTTAAAAAATGAGCTTCTGATTTTGAAAGATAGTATACGCACAATAATGCGTATAGTCATTAAGATGACAGAAGTAAATACTTTTGGTCAGTTTTTGATTAAAGATGAGATGATGAATTTATTCTTTAATGATTATTTTTTCATAAAGAAAGATGGACTTATTCCTGGTTACATAGCCGAAATTGAAAAGATGCTTAGGCAGGTTATGAATACTGATGTATATGATAATATAATCCATGAATATGAAACATTAAATCAGGTGGATGAGTATAAGGCTAGTGAAATTATTGATGGACAATTTACTGAAATCCATGGATTTATCAATTATGACTATGTTAAGGAAATGGATTACATAGATAAAAAGATTAACAATTATTACAATTTGTATTCAACCAGAATATTGATGGTACTCAGTAATAATACAAATATGCAAACTTATCTGAATGACCTGTTGATGATATTAAAGGAAATGGATGCTGAAGAGCGAGAAATAGTACTTACTGAAATTTCAAAAAGTTATCAGCTATCAACTTATAAGTATATTGGAAGAAAATCCATTGAGAGAAGGAAGAAAAGACGTCCAAATATAAAGAGTGGTGCAATTGTTATAAGCTCTTTATCGGATGATGAGAAAGCAAAATTGACGCAGGAGCTTTTATATGAGTATCCTGATCGATATAGTGTGGGCCAGGTCGCTAGTTATTTCAACGCATTATTAAGTGACAAAGTGTCAGTTGCAACTAGTGATCAGAATATAAAAAACAGAGATGAAGCTATGATGATAGCAGCAAGTATTATATATTCTGGTTCGGATGAGTTTCCTTATGAAGTAGAATTTCTTGGTGGAATGGTCGAAACAGAGGTTGCTAGTATCAGCAATATTAGAATAAAAAGGAAGAGGTAAATGAGCGACATTAAACTAAATATATCAATTAAAGAAGAAAATAATATATTGTTTAAGCGATGTATACGCAAACTTTTGGAATCAACATTTATTGTTGGAGATAAAGATGAAAAACTATATGCGTTTATTTCTAGAGAATCTA
Organism: Candidatus Clostridium stratigraminis; assembly: GCF_045310675.1. Classification (NCBI taxonomy): domain Bacteria; kingdom Bacillati; phylum Bacillota; class Clostridia; order Eubacteriales; family Clostridiaceae; genus Clostridium; species Candidatus Clostridium stratigraminis. The sequence goes on along the minus strand of NZ_JBJHZZ010000006.1, from coordinate 21,393 downwards.
ATAGACAAGATATTTCGGACTATCTGCGAATGATTGGTTTTGATGTACTCGTGGATATAAATGTGAAGATTGCTATGCTAAAGACACATGAAGCAGATGAAGACGCTGTAGGTATCAAAAGAGCTAATATTGTAACCTTTACAACAGAGCAATATCATTTGCTTTTGGTACTTTGGGAGGTTTATCTTGAAAACCTTGGATATAATGAAGAGAATGTAGTTATGCGTGGTGATCTGATTGATAAAATCAAAGCTTATGAGGTAGACATAGACAGTAGAAAATTGTCTGCAGCAATGGAATTATTTAAACGATATAATTTGATTGATTTTGATGCAAAGGACAAAACGGAAGATGCAATCGTTACTTTATATCCTTCATTACAATTTGGCTGGGATGTGGCACAGTTTCAGACAGTATCTGCTGAATATATGAAGGATGGTGGATTAGAAGAGGAGCAGGAGGGTTCTGAAGAAGAGGAGGATGAGGAATGATATTATTAAAATCCGTTCGCTTAGTGAACTGGTATGGCTTTAATTATATAACAGTTCCCATAGGTTACTTTTCTTTAGTTGCTGGAAAGAATGGTAATGGTAAATCTGTTCTGTTAGATGCTATTAAGTATGCTTTGTATGGAGATACAGTATTTAATAAATCTACAGAAAACAAAGGAAGCAGAACTTTGTCTTCATACACTAGAGGATTATTAGATGCAACTGCGGGAACATATATGAGGCCTGCAGATCAGTTTCCGAATGTATATACTCATATCGTATTGGAAATGTATGAAGAGGAAATGGGGCGAAGTTTTGTGCTTGGTACCGTAATAGAGACAAATTCTGCAAATGGTGTTAGCACAAATCGATACATTATAGAAAATGCAAAACTATCTGATTTAGATCATGTGTATAAAGAAAATGGTTTAACTATTCCATTTGATGGCATTGGATTACAGAAAAAATACATCTTTAAAATGCTGGATGCAAAAGATGGTATTGCAAAGTTTATGCAAAGGACAGGATTGCGATTAAGCGAGCAACAGATAGTAGCGTTTCGCAGAAAACTACGCAGCATTATGTCTTATGATCCAGATGCGAAGATAGATCAGTTTATTCGAGAAAGTGTCCTTGAAGAGAAGAAGGTTGACTTTTCAAAACTAGTAGAAGCCAAGAATAATATTGATACATTGAATTCCACATTTGAGAAGATAGATGCAGAAATCAAAGAACTTGAGGAAATACTTGAGCTATTTGATGGATTGCAGAACGCTAAAAATGTTATTATTGCTGATGACGTGAAAATTGCTTATAAAAAGCTGCTTGCAATCAAGCGGGACATTGATGAAGCGATATCATCTATTGATATGGCAAAGAGACAGTTGGAAGAGGATGATAAAAGGCTAGAAGTGCTTAAAAAGGAAGCAAAGGATATTCGTGGAAGACTTAAAAAAGTGGAAGATAGCCTGGATGATATGGATTGTACAAAGGCAATTCGTGCTGCTGAAGAACGTGTGGAACAACTTACTTTACAGAAAAATGATTTAAACACGGAGAGAAAAAACTTAGAGGCATTTCAAACCAAGATAAGTGAATTGATTAATTGGTTTTATGGAAAAAAAATAGATGTTAATAACCAGTCAATTTTATTTTCGCTTATAACAACTGAATACACAGCAGCCCAAAAAGCAAATAGTATTGACGCTTTCTCAGTTCAAATTGGAAATGTGAGAGATGATTTATTTGCAACAATCACAAGACTCCAGGATGAGATAAAAAAGAATCAATCTGCGCAGGTACAGCAGCAGAGATTAATTGATGATTGCAATGCCAAGAAAACTACTTTTTTAGAAATACCAGATTATGTTGCATTAAAGGATGAAATAAATAAGGAGCTTGCTAAAAAGCATATCAGTTCAGAGGCAAAATTTGCCTGTGAATATGTAATTGCACTTAAGGATGAAGGATGGAGAGATGCGATTGAATCTTATCTTGGAAAGAGAAGATACACAATTCTTGTGGAACCGGAATATTACGATATTGCAGATGATGTGTTAAATGCATCTTCACACCGATATGCACATTTATTTAATACGAAATTATTGATGAAAAAGAAACTTTCTCCCGAAGAAGATTCTGTTGTTCGTTATATTGAAGTGAAAAATCCTGTGGCGAAACAGTATTTTGAATACCAACTAGGTCGTATGCATGCAGTAACAAAGGAACAAGTGCGCAATTTCGAGAATGCTATTTCTAAAGAGGGAAGAGTAGCTGTTGCTATGGATAGTTACTTCATGCAATTTGATAGAATACGTTTTTATTACTTGGGACAGGAAACAATAGAGCTTAATCGAATTCGTGCAGAAAAAAGATTACAGGCGCTAGTTAGTGAAGCGGAAACGTTACGAGAACAGATACATGAGCAAAAACAGAACAAAGAATATTTAGAGACAGCACAAGGATACTTTGGTAGCTATAATTATGAATCATGCCAGATGTATGAGGATATTTTGCTTAAATGTGAGGAAGCATCCAATGAGCTTGAACAGTTGAAACAGGCGCAGCAAAATAATATGGAATATCTGGAAATGAATCAGCTTTATATAAAATATCAAGGAGAGCTTGAAGCAAATGATAAAGAGCGTGGTAAAGTTCAAGAATCTCAGGTAAATATGAAGACACAGCTAGCAGTCAATCAAAAAAAGAAGGAAGAAAACACGGGAGAGCTGGAAAAATATAATGGTATTATGAATGAATACCAAATACAGAATTATGATGTGTACAAAAGAGCCATTGAAAGCTACGACAAGTATATAGCCAATGGCAAAACTGGTGCTGGTGGTACATTAAAAGATCGTGATCGTTCAGAGCGCGCTCTTAGAAAAGCTGATGAAAATTTGACAATTGCACAGTCTGCTTATAATGCGCGTAGAAATGCAGAAAGTTGGCTTCCAACTGGAGATGATCAGCGTTTTGCATATGGGACAAGAAAAACTCAAATTTGGATGGATGATCTCCAGGAAATCAAAGAAAAACTTAGAGAGCAGACTAGGCGATACGAGGAAATATTCAAGAAGGAATTTGTACTTACAGTGCTAAAATCCTGTGAAAGCGCAAAAGATGACTTGAAGTTAATCAATGCAGAGCTTTCCAGATTAAAATTTAAATCAAAATATGAGTTTTATGTGGAGTATGTAAAGGATGGTTCTTACTATGAGAAAATTCTGGAGTATGCCCGATATTTAAAGGAACGAGAAGCTTTAGGGGCGTCCGCTGGTCAGATGACATTATCAACATTTACGAAGTTTTCTGAAGATAAGGGAGAAGAACTAGAAAAGGAAATTCGTAATATTATTAATCATATTATTGACAGTAATGATAAGGATCAGATTGAACATTATGCAGATTATCGCAATTATATGACATATGAAATTTTGCTGACTAATGATGTTTTGAACAAGGCAAAATTGTCAAGGCAATCGGGATTTAACTCAGGGGCGGAGGTTCAGATTCCATATATGCTGATTTTATTATCTGCATTATTAATGATATATAACGACAAATTAAATTCTACAAGGCTTGTGTTTATAGATGAGCCATTTGCCAAAATGGATCCTAGTAATGTAAAAATCATGCTTGATTTCATGAAGAAACAGAAGTTGCAGATGATTTTCTGTGCACCAGATAAGACAGAGCTAATTGGTAATGAATGTAATGTTATTCTTCCGGTGCTTAGAACAAGAACAGATTTAATGGAAATAGGAATTATTGAAATGCATGAAGGAGTGTAGATTTTGAATTGGGAAGAAAAAATACTTGTGTATCTAGTAGATAATTATAGGAGAAGTAAGAAAGATACTGGAGATAATAAAACCAATCGCAGAACCCAGGTTAAACCTAATAAACTTTATAAGAAATATCAGGCAAATGATGGTGACTATGATGTGATCACTGCAATAAATCATACCGTGGCTGAACTCTGCAGAATAGGTTTTTTAACTTGTGAGCGGGAAAAGTTTGGTACGTCACTTCAATGTATTTATCTTGTAGATAAACAGATTGAGCAGGTGGAGGATTATCTACATAAAAAATATGCTTTTATTCCGAAAGGAATGAAGAAAGACGATGTGCAGAATATGATTGCCAAATATCATGACTTATCGGAAATCTGCGGTATGGAATGTGATCGTTTGTTAAAGGAACTGGATATCAATAAAATTCCCAATGATTATGAAAGCCTTCCTAAAATACTAGATGCAGTTGCTTTTATAGAGAATAATCGAACAGAATTGTATGTAAGAGAAGTTTCTATGAAAGTTTATGGTGATTCAAAATATTTTGAAGAGAATACATTGATACAAGTTTGTCAGATGCTTCGCAAATATAAAAATAAACCATGTAACACAGATGAACTTATGGATGAAATTTTATCAGACTATATGATAAAAAAGGAGCCTCAAAAATTCAGTATTAAAGGGAATTTTATATTATCTATTAATAAAAAGGAACTGGATTTCAGCGTTCTTCCAGATGGTATTGAGCTGGATACGAATTCTCTTAATAAAATTGATTGCATAAAGGTAGAAGCTCAGAAATTTATGACGATTGAAAATAGGACTTCTTACCTGAGATACTCTGCTCCTGATACAGTCACATTTTATCTGGGGGGGGTATGCAAATCGTTTTCAACGTGATTTTATAAAAAAAGTTTATGATGACAATTCTAGTTTAGAATTCTTGCATTTTGGTGATATCGATGCTGGAGGACTTTGGATCCATCATAATCTGTGTGAAATAACAGGTGTTAATTTTAAGACATTTTGTATGTCGAAGTACGAACTTTCACAGAAACAATATGAAAGTTGTCTTCATAGATTAACAGACAATGATACTGCGAGATTACAAGAATTGAAGGAAATGAGGGTGTATGCAGATACGATACAGTATATGCTTCAGCACAATGTAAAAATGGAACAAGAGATTATTAGTTTAGAACTGATGAAGTAAAGGGGGATTTTTATAATCGCTTTGACGAATTTATATGGGAGCATAATTCCTCAATATCTACTTCACACATCAGATACTCTTTATAAAACTTTTCAACTAACGCTGATAAAAAATACGGTATTGTATCCGGAGCTATAGGTAAGCAGGTAATGAAAATTGCCCAAGCTCTTGGAATGAAAATATTAGTTTACAGCAGAACACCTAAAGATTTAGGCAGCGCTGCTATTAAGTTTACAAGCCTTCAGGAGCTTTTAAAGGAAAGTGACTTTGTCACTGTACATATTCCACTAACTGAAAAGACAAAACACCTTGTAGATGGGTCAAAGCTTCAGCAAATGAAGACTTAATGCTTTTATTATTAATACTTCAAGAGGAGCTATAATAAAAGAGCAGGATTTAATAGAAGCGCTAAAAGATAAAGTTATTGAAGGTGCAGCACTGGATGTTCAGGAAATAGAACCACATAAGCTCACAAATCCATTATACAGCATGGAGAATGTTATACTTACTCCTCATATTGGCTGGAAGGGATATGAAACAAGACAGAGGCTTATTAATCTGCTAACAGAGAATATTGAGGCATTTACCGAGGGAAGGGCTATTAATGTTATTGTTTAGGATTAATTATAAAGGATTTAGATAGAGAGTGGAAATTTCCACTGACCAACTGTTGAGTTTGGTAAAACAAACGAATCGTTGACACATATACGTAATCAAGGCATTGCAGCGTAAGAAAGTCAACGATTCATTGATATATATCAACTAACTCACGATTGTTTCCTGCCTGTTTAGATTGTATAATTCGGTTATAAAGCAGTTAATAATTGAATGGAGGAATGATTGTGAATATTAAGATCGGGGCGAGGATAAAAGAACTGCGCAAACTTCAAAATGTCACTAAGGAAAAGCTTGCCGAAGCGCTGGGGGTGACAAACCAGGCAATATCCCGATCGGAAAGCGAAACCGGCTATCCAGACATCGAGTACATCATACCAATAGCCAATTTTTTTAAGGTTACTGCGAATTATTTATTAGACGATGGCAGCAATGAAAAACTGTTGAAAATGGAAATTGGCGAAGAGAACGGAAGCAATAGTCAAATCAAGTGTTCATTTTGCGGAAAAAGTAAGTCGCAGGTTAAAAAATTACTAGTGGGACCTGAAAAAATTTCTATTTGTAACGATTGAGTTTCAAGGTGCGCTAGTATAATGTTAGAGCACTGATGATGAAAGCTCTACTGTGAGATTAGTAGCGATACCGAATCCTGTATATAGCTTTGATGGTTGGTATTAAGATGGGAGTTAGGCCTTCTAGAATTTAATAACAGCGCTAAGAGATAAAGTTATTGCAGTTCAGGAAATAGAACCATCAGAACTTACAAATCCCTTATACAGCATGAAGAAAGGTATACTTACTCCTCATATTGGCTGGAAGGGGGTTGAAACAAGACAGAGGCTTATAAATATATTGGCAGAGAATATTGAGGCATATATTTCGGGAAGGGTTGTTAATGTTATAGTGTATGATTAATTATGAAGGATTTAGATAGAGAGTGGAAATTTCCACTCTTTTGTATTTTTCTGCAGGAATTGGGAGGTAATTGTAGAATACTTAATTTTATAAACATTAAGTGTCTAAAAGAAAAAAAGGGGGACAAGGAGCAATCCTATAAACAGATGAAAACTAATATAGATAATTCAACAAGATTGATTCTACCTAAAAATATACAAAATGCCGTTCCCTACAGTGATAAAATAGACTCTAGAACATTCTCAAGATTATTAGATGATGACAAAGTAGTTGCTAGCTATAAGATGTATTGGCTATTAGGGATTATTGATGAAGTTAGTATTGGAAATGTGGAAATATACTTTGAGCAGATAGTGGCAAGGATGATAGTATATGCCTGGTATCCAATACTTCAGTATAAGCTAAGCTTCGGAAGATTTGATAATTTAAAGAAGCCAGTTAACTATGTATACTGTAAGGAAAACTTTGCTTCAAACTATGATGAAAAAAAGCTGTTAGCTTATCTAACAAGCAGTGATGATAAAGAGCTGAAGTTTATGATGAAGGAATTAACTTATAATGTACCCTACAGATTACTATCTCCATTCTTTTTCGAGGAACTTCATGGTGTAAAGGACAGTTCTAAAAATAAGATGATAACCTACTTATCTCAAAACAGTGATAGATGTTTATATAAAATTATAAAAGGAGATAAGAATAAAATACTTTTAAGTGAAGGCTGGGACGAGTATCTAAAGGACAACTATAAATTGATTAAATCATGGATTTATTACAAATTAGTATGCTTTATTCAAAAGAGAAATCCTAATGTGCCAGCAGTAGCCTTTAAACTTGAGGCTCCAAAGACTAGAAAGCTAACAAGTGCAACAAAGCTTTGGAAAAACATAATCTCATGCAAGGGGATAAGTGATTTATATACCGGTGAAGAGTTTAATAAGGATAATTACGAGAAATATGGAGTTTTAAGCATAGATCACTTTATACCTTGGAGTTTTGTTTTACATGATGAGATATGGAACTTAGTACCTACCTTTAAAAATATAAACAGTAAAAAGAGCGACAATCTATTACTCTTTGATAAATATATTAATGAATTTTGTAAAATCCAATACAAGGCATTTTCCTATTTATGTGAGAAGAAAGTAGAAGCAGCACTTGAGCAATATATTGATGTATTAAGGCTGGATAATCCATATGATTATTATAAATTCAGCCCAATGGAAAGTTTTAATACTAAGCTAAGGCAGTGTATTTCGCCTTTATATCAGATAGCTGAAAATCAAGGCTTCCAGGTGGTAAATAAGCTATTTAATTAAATTTAACAATATTTAAATGATGGGGGAAAATAAATGAAAATATATAATAAGCTTATAAGAGATAAAATACCACAAATAATTGAAGCAGATGGGAATAAGTATGAGATAAGGATAGCAGATAAAGAGGAGCATTATGCTCTTCTTGAGGCTAAGCTACAGGAAGAGGTTAAGGAGTTTTTAGATGGTAAGAATCTAGAGGAGCTGGCAGATGTGATGGAAGTGTTATTTGGGCTGGCGGAGAGTTTGGGGTATAGTGAAGAGGATTTGATTAGGAAGAGAGAAATGAAGAAAGAGGAACGTGGCGGGTTTAAGGAGGGAATTGTGCTGGAGAAGGTTTATTAATATCATTATGTGAATTTTTATATTGAATGCATAAAAAATAAGAACTATAAAAGCATTTTACATAAAAAAATTTATTAAAGTTAGCTCATTTAAACGATAATTAATGTAAATAGTAAGAAACAACATTGAAAAGGGGACATGATGATGGTAAATAATTTTTTTCTATTGGGAAAGTTTAAAAACGATCAAACACAAATAATTAAGTATATTAAGAAAAGTTTAGAAGAGGGTATAAAATATCATTATTATATTACAGACGAAAATGACCGGCCAACTCTTGAGAAATTAAGACACCATAGTGAGTTTGAGATGATTTTTATTATTTTTGAAAGAAGAGAAAGCGAATATCATGCATTAGAATTATTCCTAGGACATGGAGAAATTAGCAGGGATAATAAGTTAGATTACAAAATTTTATTTAGTACAGATTCAAAAATAGTAATTGATAATTTTATAAATAGTTCTGGGTTAGATTTAAAAAATGATTTTATGGTAAATTCTTATTTAAGTATAGAAACTTCTAGAGAATTGTTTAAACAAATTGAATTTGCGCTAAAGGGAAGTTATGTTGTAGAGTCTGTAAGTTACAATGAGCAGGTGTACGGACCTATTCCATTAGAAACTAATTTATGTACTTTAAGTCAAAAAAATGAGCACTGTAAAAGAGCAATTGCTATAAATAGTGCAGATGGATTTCGTGGTGAGTTTCAGAGAGATCGTGAACGTGTAGTACATGCTAAAGCGTCAAGAAGGTTAGTAGATAAAGCTCAAATATTTACATCAACAAAGGGAGATCATTTTAGAACAAGAATGACACATACGCTTGAAGTATCTCAAATAGCGCGTGGTTTAGCACTTAGGTTAAACGTAAATCACGATTTAACGGAAGCTATTGCTTTGGCACATGATATTGGACATACTCCATTTGGACATCAAGGGGAGAGAACACTGAATAGTATATTAAGAAATGAAATTAAAATAATTCCATGTGCTGATGAAATAGATTTTGGAGGGTTTAAACATAATTATCAAGGACTCAGGGTTCTGTCCTATATAGAGGAAAAATATTTTAGTCATGAAGGTATAGATTTATCATATCAGGTTTTAGAAGGTGTTTTAAAGCATACTGGTGGCAAAGTTAAGGATTGTGAGAATTGTGACTTAGAAACATGTACTAGAAAATGCTTTGATATAAATGAATTTTTAGTTCATGGAGAATCTGATTATTTATTTCTAGAGTATAAGTTTCCAACTACAATAGAAGGACAGATAGTTGCCATTGCTGATGAGATTGCCCAAAGAGGACATGATTTAGACGATGCTTTTGCTGCAAAGCATTTAAGTTTTGATGAATTATTGTCTTATAGTGAAATAAGAAAAATGAAACCAATTAAAGATATCTTGAATAATATCCAAGAAGATATGGAAAAAATCAAAAATGAAAATAAGATATTTATTGACGAAAATGATATGTTGAAATCTAGGCTGGTTCCTGAAATTTTAAGCTATTTTATTCAAGATATCGTTAACCAATCACAAATTAATATAGCTGAATTTAATATGGAAAATGAACTATATAGAAAATATCATAGAGTAAAAGAAAAATTAGTTGAATTTAGTAAAGAAGGAAAATTCATTTTAGAATACCTTGAAAGGATAATAACGAAGAAAGTTATAAATAGCTTTGAAGTATCAAGATTTGATGACAAGGCAAAATTTATAATTACTTCATTATTTAAATCATATTATAACAACCCTAAATTATTGCCTGATACAACTCTTGCACGAATATATAGAGATATTAGAAAGATTAGTAATAATGTTATTGATTTTAGGAATGGAGATCCAAAATTGATTGCTGATGAATTTAGCATGATATGTTACAGTGAGCCTAGAGATGAAGGCGGAAAGATTGATTTAAATAATGAATATATCTGTAAAAGGGAAATTCTTGTAAGAAATATTGCAGATCATATTTCTGGTATGACAGATAACTATGCAATGAATGAATATAATACTATTTATGGTATATAAAATAGTTTCTTTAGCAAAAGAAATTATATTTGAAATTTTTCAATATCTCAATTTGAGTTCTCATTTTCCCTTTTCAGATTTCTATCTTTCTCCTTATGGGCTTAAATTACCGCTACAAGGATATGGTATGTTATTTTTCTGCAAGGTTAATAGGACAAGCAGTACTTACTGAAATAGTAAATAAAAGGTGGTAATGATATAATTAATATGAATCAGAACGAAAGTATAAGCTTAATTAAAAAAGGCATATGCCGGTTTTAAATAAATAATAATTTGTGAGAATTGTCAGTCAAAAAAGTCTAGCTTAAAAAAAGTGAAAGTATTGACCGGTAATTTTTCAATATAAAAGTGGTTGTAATGATAATATAATAAATCATGAGTTAACCGATTATCTTTTTTAATTTTAGTGTCGTGGAATGTTATGATATTAGAATTAGACAAGTTGATACTGAATTTGAATAATAAAATGAGGAATACACCAGCAGCATTAAGTGTTAACTTGCATTTTGGAGGGATTAAATATATGGAAGACAAGGCTAGTTATAAGATTATACATCATTCATTTGATAAAATAATACATGATTTAGAACGTGAGGATATGGAGCAACGAGATCGAGGTACCTTTTTTGAATTGTTAGCTACAGCATATTTGAAACATGAGCCGATGTATGCACGTTTGTTTGATCAAGTATGGATGTTACGGGATATTCCTGAAGAGTATGGAGTTCCTAAGAAAGATACTGGAGTAGATTTGGTCGCACGCAATAGGGAGACTGGCAAGCTGGTTGCTATACAGTGTAAGTATTACTCGAAAGATACAACAATTCAGAAATCTCATATTGATTCTTTTTTAAACGAAGTAGGGAAGAATTACTATGCTGAGGGTATCATTGTAACTTCAACGGATAAGTGGAGTAATAATGCAAATGATGCTCTGCAGAGTCGGGATAAGAATATTGCTCGTATCGGGTTGTCTCAATTACGTGAAAGCGAGATCGATTGGTCTAAGTTTTCTGTGGAAAAACAGAACTTAGTCGAATTGAAACCATCTAAGCGACCACTTCCTCATCAAATTCCTGCAATCGAGGCAGTTACCAGTGGATTTAAAACCAGTAATCGGGGGAAGTTAATTATGGCTCCAGGTACAGGTAAAACCTATACCTCTTTAGTAATTGCAGAAAAGATGGCAGAAATGAAAGATGGTACATTTAGAGTATTGTATCTTGTTCCAAGTATTCAGTTACTTTCTCAATCATTAAGAAATTGGACTGCTGACTCTAAGTATCGCGATAGAATGGATACTTTCGCTGTTTGTTCAGATAGAAAAGTTACGAAAAATGTAAAAAATGAGAATGAAATTGAGGATATTACTGCAGTTGACTTAGGCTATCCTGCGACAACAGACTACCGAAAGCTGTTAGAACGGCAGAAGTGTATTAACTTATCAGATGGCCAAAGTAAGTTTTTGGTAGTATTTTCGACATATCAGTCAATAGATGTAATAATTGAATCGCAGAAAAATGGCTTTTATGAATTTGATTTGGTTATTTGTGATGAGGCTCATCGTACAACTGGTGCTACAGAAGTAGGGTCAGAAGCTAGTCCTTTTGTAAAAATACATAGCGATAACAACATTAAGGCTAAGAAACGTTTGTATCAAACAGCTACACCTCGTATTTACGGTGAAGATGCCAAGCAGAAAGCAGATGAAATGTCTGTAATTATAGCAGATATGAATGACAAAGATATTTACGGGGAAGAGTTTTATCGTATTGGATTTGGCGATGCTGTAAATAAGGGGATTTTAACTGACTATAAGGTTATGGTCCTTGCTGTTGATGAAGAAGCAGTTGCTCGGTCATTCCAAACTATGTTGGCTAACAAACGAGATACAGAACTTGAATTCGATGATATAACGAAAATAATTGGTTGCTGGAATGGTTTGATTAAACGCAGAAGTAATTCTAACGTGATTTCACTAAATCCTATGAAGCGTGCGATTGCTTTTGCTGGAACAATTCGTGATTCAAAATTGATTAAAGAAATGTTCACTGAAGTTGTGGAGATGTATTTAAATGAGTCAGGAGGCGAGGTAGAGCCAGTTCGAGTAGAGATAGACCATGCAGATGGTTCAATGAATGCTTTGCAGAAGAACGAGAGGATTTCTTGGTTGAAAGCAGAAGTTCCAACAAACACTTGTCGTATCCTTTCTAACGCCAGATTTCTTACAGAAGGTGTAGACGTGCCTGAACTAGACGCTGTAATGTTCTTAAAACCTCGTAAATCTCGTATTGATATAGCACAGGCGGTCGGCCGTGTTATGCGTAAAGCTGAAGGAAAAGATTATGGTTATATCATTCTTCCAATTGGGATTCCGGCGGGTGTTGATGAAAGTACGGTTTTAGATAAGAATGAGAAATATCAAGTAGTTTGGGATGTTTTAAACGCATTACGTTCGATAGATGAACGTTTTGATGCAACAATCAATAAGTTGGAATTGAATAAGAAGAAACCTGAACAGTTACAGGTTATTGGAGTAGGTTCCGCACCAAATGAAAGTGAAGGCGGATTTACTGTTGCAAAGCCAATAATACAGCAGCTGAGACTAAACCTTGATGGAGAAGAATTCACGAACATTGAACGTGCAATCTATGGAAAGATTGTGAAAAAGGTTGGGAATGTACGTTATTGGGAAGATTGGTCTAAAGATGTAGCACAAATTGCTCAACAACATATTATGCGTATAAGGGTGATGTTGGAAGATAGCAATAGTGAGGCTTATAAGGCATTTCAAAAGTTTGTATCAGGGCTACGCCATAACATCAATGCTGCTATTTCAGACCAACAAGCAATTGAAATGTTATCGCAACATTTAATTACTAAACCAGTATTTGAAGCCTTGTTTGATTCATACAGTTTTGCCAATGACAACCCTGTCTCAAGAGCTATGGATACGGTTTTAAAGGTTTTGGATGAATATGGTCTTTTAAAGGAACAAGAACGTTTAAAAGACTTCTATATGAGTGTACGTGTTCGAGCTGAGGGAATTGATAATCTTAAAGCAAAACAAGAAATTATTATTCAGTTGTATGATAAGTTTTTTAAAGTTGGGTTTAAAGAAACAACTGAACGCTTGGGAATAGTGTTTACACCAGTTGAAATAGTGGATTTTATTATTAACTCTGTTGATAAGTTGTTAAAAAAACATTTTAGCAAATCGATAAGTGATGAAGGGGTTCACATCCTTGATCCATTTACTGGCACAGGTACATTTATCGTGCGGTTATTACAAAATGGATTAATTTCTAAGGAAGATTTGGTGCGGAAGTACACACAGGAACTTCATGCAAACGAGATTGTGCTATTAAGTTATTACATTGCTGCAATAAATATCGAAGAAACATTCCATTCTATTATGAATGAAGATTATAAACCGTTTAATGGTATTGTTTTGACTGATACTTTTGAAATCACAGAAAAAGCAGATTCATTTATAGATGAATTATTTGGAGATAATAATGAGCGTATTGAACAACAACAGAAAGAATCCATTTTTGCGATAATTGGTAACCCGCCATACTCAGCAGGCCAATCAAGTGAGAATGATAATAATGCAAATAATGAATATCCTTATTTAGATGATAGAATTTCAAATACTTATGCAAAATATACTAATGCAAAGATGAAAAAAACTCTTTATGATAGTTTTATTAGAGCTTTTAGATGGTCTTCCGATAGAATTGGTAAAAAGGGTGTTATTGGATTTGTTACTAATGGTTCATTTTTAGATAGTCAAGCTACAGATGGATTAAGAAAATGTTGGTATGAAGAATTTAATTATATTTACTTCTTGAATCTTAGAGGTGACGCTAGAACATCTGGAGAACAGCGAAGAAAAGAGGCTGGAAATGTTTTTGGAGAAGGCAGTAGATCCTCAGTTGCAATAACAATGCTTGTGAAAGATGACTCGGAAAATCATGAAATATACTACCATGATATTGGAGATTATCTATGTAAAGAACAGAAATTATCAGCCATTGCTGATTTTAAATCTATTGATAGAATTTGCTGGGATAAAATTATTCCTGATAATAATAATGATTGGTTAAACAAAAGAGATGAAAATTATCAATCTTTTGTTCCGGTATATTCTGAATCCAGAAATAGAATATTTAATGAAATGATGATTGGAGTTACTACCAGTAGAGACTATTGGGTATACGGATTTTCAAAAGAAAAAACAATTGAAAATGCTGAACGCATGGTTGCGAACTATAATTCGGAAATAAAGCGACTAAAAAAAATAGGGGAACAGGGAAATGTTAATTTAATTAACACAAATGGGTCATTTGTAAACTGGAGTAGGGCATTAAAGAAGAAATTTGAGAAATCTCAGGTTATAAGTATTGATAAAAATAACGTTTTTTTAAGTCAATATCGACCTTTCTGTAAAAAGTGGCTATATTATGAAAGTGATATTATTGAGATGCCTGGCAGATATCATAACTTTGATATTAATTCTGTTTATTTTAAGTATATTCAAACACTTGGTTTAGGCTCCAAGAGAGATTTCTCTGCAATAGTTGGAAAATGTATTCCGAACTTTCACCTTATGGATACTGGGAAAGTTTTTGTTAATCAAATAAATTATCCCGATACCTTATTTGGAAATGAATCTTATAATAATGAGTCGGAGTTCGCTATGGAATTATTTGGAATGAATTGTGAAGAATTATTTTACTATATTTATGCAGTTCTTCATTCTTCTCAATATAAGGAAACATACAAGAATGATTTATCTAAAGAACTTCCCAGAATTCCTCTTTTGGAAAATAAAGACAAATATATTAAAATTGGTCGTGAACTAGCTGATTTGCACTTAAATTATGAATCAGTTGATCCATTTTATGGTATTAAACTTGAAGGGAAATTAAATCCTTCATATAAAGTTGTAAAGATGAAATATTCTAAGAAAGGTGTTTTGGATAAGATTATCTTCAATACTGATATTACTATTTCAGAGATTCCCTTGAAGGCATATGAGTACGTTGTAAATGGTAAATCAGCAATACAATGGATTATGGACCAGTATCAAGTGAAAGTAGATACGGACTCTGGTATCGTTGATGATCCAAACTTGTACTCTGATGATGAACGCTATATTTTTAATTTACTATTACGGGTAATTAATCTATCCATTCAAACTGTAGATTTAGTTAATAGTTTGCCGCCGTTTAAAATCGTAGATATAAATTTGAAATAAGTCGTATACTTTTGAAATTAATCACCTATGGAGTATTTCATAGGTGATTAATTATTATTGACTATTTAATATAAATTCTCATCTATGCAATTGCCAAATAAGTCGGGGTATGGAACACCAAGCAAAATTATGGTGTTACTAAAAGCATGTAGGGATAGGTTTGTAATCATAATTCAAGAAAAGGAATGTGTTTAGTGGTTTGTATAAATTCTACAGTTTTTTATTTACTAATATCTAAATGTTGATTAAATATATTGAACGTAATCTTGAAAGGAGCTATTTCAAGCAAATATTTTTATAATTTAAATTTTGTGTAGATAAATGTCAATTTTTATATTTGTCCCAATATTGACATATGTGTCCCAATGTGGTATAATGTATATAAAGAAAAGAAAGCAAGGAGCGTGCGTAATATGAAAAAGAAAAACGTTATAAATTTAATAAAATATTATTCAGAAGATAATGATGCTGGGTTTAGAAGTGAAGCGTACGAAATTGCAAAAGATTTTGATACATCGGGAGATTATCAGTTAGCAGAATATATTATGGCCTTAATGTCTAACGCAAATACATTTATTCCACAAATGAATCAAAATGAGTCTGCATTATTTGAAAAGGTTGAAGCGAAAGGTGAAATGCTTTTACTTCCAGATGTCATTATGCAAGATTTATTAGGAATTGTAAATGCAGTTGCTCATAATGCAGGAATTAACAAGTTCCTACTTCAGGGAGCACCAGGAACAGGAAAAACGGAAGCTGTAAAGCAATTAGCGCGTATATTAGAGCGAGAGATATATATGGTAGATTTTGCTGCAATAATTGACAGTAAACTTGGTCAGACACAAAAAAATATTTCCGCATTATTTAGGGAAATAAATAATTTTGTTCATCCAGAAAAGGTCATAGTCTTATTTGATGAGATTGATGCAGTGGCTTTAGATCGTACAAATTCTAATGACTTGAGAGAAATGGGCAGGGCTACATCTGCCATGTTAAAAGGTATGGATTATATGGATGAGAGGGTAGTATTGATTGCAACTACAAATTTATTTGAGCATTTTGACAAGGCTTTAGTTCGCAGATTTGATTCTGTAATAGATTTTAATAGATATACACAAGAAGATTTAATGTCGGTGTCAGAAGAAATGCTTAATAAATTTTTGACTAAATTTAAACTTGCAAATAAAGATGTAAGACTGTTTCGCAAGATACTTAATTTAAAGTCGCCAATTCCTTATCCAGGCGATTTGAAGAACATTATAAAAACAGCAGTTGCATTTAGTGATCCGGATGACGGCATGGATTACTTTAGAAGATTGTATTATGCAGTTTGTTCTGAGAAGTCAGAAGATTTAAAAAAACTACAATCACAAAAATTTACTATACGAGAAATTGAGATTCTAACAAAAAAATCGAAAAGTAGTGTTGCTCGTGAACTAAAGGAGGTAGGTGAAGATGAATAACATATTACAATTAAAAGGACAGTTTCAACAAAGAAAAAATTCCAATTTATTTGGTCCCACTAACTTACCTAAAGGAGCAATTGTTACAGCACAACATATTGAGGAACTTAAAGAGCAACTTCAGAGGATTTTAGTATACTGGGAAAAAAATCAGACAATAATAGGCGGCGCACTGGTTAGTGTACACTATAGACATGTTGTTGCAAAGAGTAATCGTCTGAAAACCTTATTGGGAGAAGGAAGTAAATCTCCTAAATTATCTATTCGTGGTGCAAAGTTTGTTTGGGGACCTGAAATGGAAAAGGGAGGGCTTAGACAAAAACATGTTTTTACGCACTTTATAAATCTTAAAGCAATTCAAGATTCTATAGAAAAATTAGATGCTTCTGTAAGAATTGTCCGAGAAAAATATAAAGGAAAGATTAAAGATAAGGATACAGAGCAGATTAATAAAGGAAATTATAGTGACAGCTATATTTCAAAATCTACTTTCTTAAATGTGATTGTTGACGCACATTTTGTGGAACAATTTGATATAGATAGAGATACAAAAAAAATAGAAGAAGAATCTATTATTACAATATATAAAACGGGAGTTGAAACATCGGAGCTACTCAGACAATTTGGAATAGATATGATAAATGCAAAAATGATTGATGAGACAACGTTAAGACTTGATCCGGATGAAATCAGGATGCTTCAAGAGAATGCGCCTTATTTGATAGCTATGAATGTGATTGATCTTTCAGAAATCGCGCGTGAAGATATATTGGATTTTGATGAAGATGAAAATAACAGAATTATTACAATTCCGAGACCGAATCAAGAGCCGGTTGTTGGTGTGATAGATACTCAGTTTGATAACCGGGTGTATTTTCATGAATGGGTAAAATATGAAAAAAAATTATCATCAGACATTGAAATAGAAGAAGAAGATTACAAACATGGAACTGCGGTTTCATCTATAATTGTAGATGGACCAGCATTCAATCCTGGATTAGACGATGGCTGTGGAAGGTTTCGTGTGAGACACTTTGGCGTTGCCAAGGCAGGTAAATTTAGTTCCTTCACTATATTAAAGCTTATTCGAAATATCGTGGCTGTAAATAGAGATATTAAGGTTTGGAATTTATCTTTAGGTTCTGCAATGCAAATAAATAACAATTTCATCTCTCCAGAAGCAGCAGAATTAGATAAGATTCAAAGTGAATATGATGTGATATTTGTTGTTGCTGGAACCAATAAAGGAAAGAGGATACAAGCACCATATAAAATAGGTGCTCCAGCAGATTCTTTAAATTCTTTGGTGGTAAATGCTGTTGATTTTACTGGAAAATCAGCATCTTACACCAGAATTGGACCAGTACTGTCTTTTTTTCATAAGCCTGATGTCAGCTATTATGGGGGGGATGGTCCTGAAAAAATTGTAGTATTCGAACCGTTAGGAAAAGCATATGTTACGGGAACCTCTTTTGCAGCTCCATGGATTACAAGAAAAATGGCATATCTTATTCATATTATGGGGCTGAGTCGAGAAGTAGCAAAGGCATTGTTAATTGATTCAGCTGCAGGATGGAAACGTAAGGATGATGGTTCATTTCGTATTGGTTATGGAATTGTACCTAAGCGTATTGAGGATATTTTGCATTCTAAAGATGATGAAATTCGCTTTATTATGACCGGGTCAATTGATGAATATGAAACTTACACTTATAATATACCAGTTCCGCAAGATATGAATGCACATCCCTATTTTGCAAAAGCTACACTGGTATATTTCCCTAAAAGTGACCGTAATCAAGGCGTAGATTATACAAGTACCGAAATGGACATCCACTTCGGACGCATTATGGATAAGGCTGGCAAGGCAGTTATAAAAACTATTGATTGTAATAATCAGGCAGAGGATGGAGTAATCACTATTTATGAAGAAGAGGCACGCAAAATGTACCGTAAATGGGATAATGTAAAACACATTAATGAAACAATTAAAGCTGGCGCCAGACCGCGAAAGGTTTATGATTCAGGAATGTGGGGATTAAGTATAAAGACTAAGGAACGCCTTGAACCCAAAGCAGGACGAGGACTTCAGTTTGGAGTCATAGTTACCTTAAAGGAAATGAATGGTGTTAACCGTATTGATGATTTCATAAAGATGTGCATGGTTAGAGGATGGATTGTAAACAGGCTTGATATTGACAATCAGTTCGATGTTTACCATAAGGCAGAAGAAGAAATTGATTTCGAATAATTATTAATTTTTTTGATAAAAAAGATATTTTTATAACTTACAGATATCTATTTGCATAATCTCAACCTTGCTCAGTTAATATGTGCCACAGATGTACATTAACTTATTAGAACAGATAAAGCATGGTTTATCAATAAAAATTTTTTTTAAGAACATAAAATGTAGAATAAAAAAAGCACCGAATTGGCGTTCGGTGAAGAGCAAATTGACAGAAGTACCAGCGTATAGTACACTCATCAACTTATATCATTGATATTGTACTACAAATTGAAGCTTGTTACAATAGGAAATCTGTTAATAGAAAGGTAAAAAATGCTATTTTTATTCTGCTTTATGATTATATATATTGTCACATAATTTGGAATAAAAAGGAGAATGATTATTATTAGTAAAAAAATATTTGTTTCAGATGTTTGGAACTTGGGATGTAAAGGACATGAAAATTTTGAGTTTATTGATGTGGCTTTAAATAGAGATAATTTACTATTTATTGATCCATGTCTACTTGAAAAATTAAATGATAATTGGTCAAAAATGGCTATTTCTACAATAAACTCTTTCTTTTATGAATTTTATACGGCTTATAGAAATAGCGATACATTATTAAAGTATAGCCTATTAGGTCATGCAAGAGAGCAGAATGCAACCCGTTTAGGGTATGGTAATGGAGATAATGGAAAAGGAAACTCACCAGAGGGACTTATTCATGATTTTCGACCTCTTGAATCACTTATTGCTAAGATTAATACAATAGGTATTCCACAAGATATTACTATACTTATTCCTGGATTTGCCGAAGATGGCTTTTCAGATTTACTTACCAATGTGATTCATAAAGAACTAAATGATTTCACATTAGCTCAAATGAGTAAATATGGAATAGATCCCAATAGTAGCACTAAATTTTATACATGGGACATGGAATTACGGGTATGGATAGAGGTTGAATCACCTTGCTATAGATATGGAAAGGATGAAATTCTCTTAGTTCCAAAGTCTATTGTCAGAAGGAATTATTTATTTGGTGTTGGGCAGTATTTTGGTAGAATTATTCTTGAAAGAAAAAGAGAAGAAAATGGATGGCGAGATGACAAAGGCAAACTTATTCCTAAACGAGAGCTTGAAAAACAACTTCGAACAAGTGAGGAGCATTGGAAATATGAATATGCCATAGACTATTCTAAGAAGCACAATGATGCATTAGAGGAATATCATAAAAAGTTACCATTATTCTATGCAGAATATGGACAACCTCTTGATAACGATAAATTGGATAAAATTCTTTATTAAAACTAAGTTGAGTCTGCGTAAGAGAAAAATGGAACATTGAATCAAAGAGTAATAGCTGGGAGCTAACTCTTAGTTATCTCCTAGCTTCTCAAAGGAGCTGCCATCAGTCTTTCTTATCATTAATAAGGCATGGAAAACGGCAGTCATGAATGTACATATGAAAATTGCCGAGATCTTTGCACACCGAAGCAAAAGAAATAAAAGTTAGCAGTGGTGTACTTCAGAGAAAAGGAATAAAGTAAGAACGTAAATAGATTTGTAGAAATCAAATCTATTTACGTTCCATTTTGTCTAGCATTTAGGGGTACATTGGGCAGATACCCCTTTTAATTATCTAACCTCCAGTGCAGTAACATTTCTCTCAGTAATCTGAGCAGAATGTTTTGTTACAAGGTTGCCGCCGGATGACTTAAATATATTTTTTGCTATTATAACATCCATGGCAGCAGATACTTCATTTTGAGTAACATCATCTCTTACTCCGGCAAGTGTAATACTTGCTCTTGAGCCTAATTCGTTTAAGAAAGTCATTACTAAACTTTTATCTGCCATTATATTTCCTCCTTTCAATTAGAATTTTGTAATCTAACATTTACAATGGGCCAATTACTAATTATGCATTTAGAAGTATGTTGTCGTCACTTCTTAAGATATCTGTGATTTCATATTGCAATAGAGGAGCTAAAGCATTTGCAGTATCTAATATGCTTTGATCGTCTGCTGTTACTTTTATGTTTGAGAACTTCTTTGCCTTGATGACATCTTTACCAGTTAAGTCGATGCCGTCTTTGTATTTAATTGTCATAGAAGATTGAGCTAATACACTGTTGTTGATTTACAATTAATATTGACCCCTCTTTTACATTGAAAATTGACCCCTCCACTTTAAAATATTATCCTTTAT
>NZ_JBJHZZ010000005.1:0-205467 GCF_045310675.1 Candidatus Clostridium stratigraminis | reverse complement strand
AAACAGCTTCGTCTTTATTCTGTACCAGCGCCTCAACATGTTTATAAGAAATTCTTCCACATCCTATTATAGCAAATTTTAACTTACTCATATTATCACCTCATACGTATTATAATAGTACTCTCGAAAACTTCTAAGGCATTGAAATTTCTAAATTGATTTTTAAAGCCACTCTACCACCGAAAGGTGTTGGGGCAGAATAGTGAGAATATTTCTTGGTGTATTTAATTGTTTTATAGCTGCTTGGGCTTCAGAAAAACCAATAAATCTTACAGATGTTTTTCCAGGTCTAAAAAATATAGCAGCATAATATTATACTTACTTTTAGCTTAATCGCCATCCTACGGTTTTTAAAAGGGTTTGTAAAAAGCCTTTTTGTTATGCCTGTAATTAATTTCGCCATAATCAGCTATACAAATAAATACTAGTTATTGATAAAACTAGGAAATTATTAATATTGTTTTTCGACTATACTATCATACTTGTAAAGATAATTTAAACTATCTAGTCGTTAACTCATTTACGCTTATAATTGAAAGTCAATTTATGTTTTTTTAACCAAAGTAAAATACCAACCTTTTTTTCATAAAATATGATATTAAACCAATATATAAAATAAACTAAAATTACACCACCTGTTAGTAACCATGTAAAAAAAGAAGTATTTAAACATCCCCAAATTAATATTAAAATTATAATATAATTAGTTTTATAATCATATTTACGCAAAATATTTCGTAAACCTTCAAATACGAGCGTATATAAAAACGGATATAAGATAACTCCTAAAAATTTAAAATTTAAATAAGCGTCACCTAATAATCCATTGTTGGCATTATTATCGAAATGACCAGTATATAACCCACCGATTAAGAATTCAACTTTCATAGAGTATGGATATACAAAAAAATATCTTAAGATACTACCTCTTAAAAGTAATGGTTGCTTATTAAAAATATAATCAATATAATAATAATTTATTTCAGGTGCAGCTATTGTCGTTCTATAAAATATTCCAGATATAATATTATTTTTAAACAACAAGGAACTTAAATATCCTAAAATTGAACAAATTATAAGAAATAATAGTATGGAATTTATGACAGAATATTTATTATATTTCCCTTTAACAATAAAACAAACTCCAAATACTAATAAAAAAACAACTACCCATGTTTTCATTCCATTTATTGAAAATAACATCATCCCAAGAAATAATGTAACCGCAACTAAAATATATTTTTTTGACTTTAAATATTCAAGTATACAAATAGGCAGTAATATCGTGCCCATTAATGGAAGCATATACTGAAAATAAATTGGCATTTTTATATTCCTTAAAGCTAATCTATATTTATAAATATCAGCAAAACTAATTAAAATCCTTAGCCCCCCATATAAGTAAGAAGCCGTAAGAGTGGTTACTGCGCAGACAATTAAAATTATATTTATTAAAGTTTTATTAATATTTATTAACTTTTCAGTTTCTCCCTTTGAAGATGATTTCTTAAATATTACTTTAGGAACATACATTGCACATAAAATAAAAATTAGCCAAAATAATATATCATATATAAAATAGATAGTTGGCTCATTCTTAAGGGCAAATAAAGAAAAAGACGGAATAATAACAAATAAAGATAATAATTGGAAAACTATAAACCAAAAAGTCTCTTTTTCAAATTTTAAAATTACCACTACTAATATAAAGAAGCTGACCCAGGAAATGAACATTTTATAAATATTAAAATCAAGCGAAACGCCAAGATAGCCATATATTTTTGATAAATTAATAGTATATAAGCTTTCCAGAAAAAATTTATAGATTATCAGCAGTATTACATACAATCGCTTATTTTTATCTTTCGGACTTAAAATTTTATCTAATAGTATATTCATAACCCTTATATTTGAAATTTTATCTAAAATCTTATTCATATATTTTCTCCCCTTTGCTCAAATATATATGCCCTACAAGATATAGCATTACTAATCTAACAATATTGGCAAAAATTATACAAATACAAAATCCAGATATTCCATAAACTTTCAACATAAAAATCCCAAGTAAAATATAAATAACACTATAAGCTAGTTGAATAAATATCTGCCAAACCATTGGTGCAAACTTTAAAATTGCAGGCTGTGTCATGCTTGCTGTCATTCCTAATATTGCTCCTAAATTAGCAATCAATATATATGGTTTAGCGCTTTCAATTAATGATGGATATAGTATCCCTGTAAACCAAGTAGATACAATACAGGATACACCGAAAAATGCTGCAGAGAACAATAATACTATAATATTTATATGCCAAAATAACTTACGAGTAAATTTAAACGACTTTTGTGCATAGTAACCTAAAAGTACTCCTGCAATTGGAGTAAAAACTAATCCTATGCTTTTTCCAAAAAAGGTAGCAACTGTAAATGTAGATACTGCTTCTCCTCCTAATAGAGGAAATATAATTAACCTATCCATATATGAGAGTGCTGTTGCCATTGCACAAGTTAGGATAAGCATCAAATAACTTGAAAAAGTTTCCTTCAAAGCTTCTGTAGTTTTTGTGGGTTCTTTAATAAGATCGGTTGTAAAAAGAAGGAACAAAACTCCAAATACTTCCCCCATTAAAAACGGGAATGTCCATATATTGGTTAACCGAAAAATAAAAAGTCCCACTACATAACCAATTGCATTTACACCGTTACAAATTAAATTAAGAGTAAAATTCAGTTTCAACCTGTAGTCAACAAGAAAATATGACTTTACAATTCCTAAAATAACTGTGAAAATCAAAATTATGTCGTTTAACATACCTATATTTTGAAAACCAAGTATGAGACAGAGGGTAAATATTGCACCTAAAATACTAACAGCTAATAGAATAACATTAAAATCACCTTTTATACCTCTGTTTTCATATGTTTGGTTTCGAACTAACCTTATATTATTTAATGAATTCCCCAACGAATTCACGATTGTATTAACTATGCCCATTATTGTTAATATTAGGCCATAATTATATGCTGAAACACTTTTAGCTATTAAAGGGTAAATTAGTACTTGCAATGTAGCAACTATTAATAGTGATGCTAATGTATTTGTAGAAAAATCATAAACCATTTTTTTTAAGCGTTTTATTTTCACTATTTTTCCTTTCGTCTAAGAGCTAATATTTAAAAGATAACTATTTATATAATCTTTTACCTAATCTTCTGTAGTCTAATTTCTCACAGGCTAATCTAAATGATAATTCTCTCTTATTGTCTAATATTTTTCTATTTCGTGATATTTCACTAAATAAATTAACCATATCTGGTATATTTCTCATATAAAATGCAGTATCCTTCAATAAAAATAAATGGCTGTCATAAGGATATACTGCCACGGCTGAACCACAGCACAATGCATTTTGCATTGTAGCAGATTGGCTACCTGGTTGAACATACAAATCACAGGCACATAAATATTTTGTTAATTCATTTTGGTCTTTCCAACCAATATATAAAATTCTGTTATTCTTTTTAATAAGTTCCTCAATATTATTTTTTACTGATTCCGCTATTGAGCCTATTATCACTAGTTTTAAATTTTCTTTATCTGCTTTTAGAAAAGCTTCTAATAATTCTCGGGTACGTTTGAATCTATCTAATTTACCAGAATGAACTAATAAAATATCTTTATCGCTTAAACCAATAAGTTGTCTGATTTCATTTCTGGTTTTCATCCTTTCCTCTTCATCTAAAACAAATCCACCCAAAGGAAAATACTCCAACTTATCTTCTTTAATATCATATATTTCCTGTGAAAATATTTTCGTTTCATAAGTTATGTAAAATATTTTATCTATATATTTATAAATTTTCTTTATAACATTTTTATAAAATATTCCATGTAATATATTTTTAGAAATCCAATTCCGTCCGCTGTTATTTTTATCTTCATGGCTGTCTACATAAAATTTTACATGTGGATTATTTTTCTTATATTTTGCTACTGTTATAAGTTCATATGCTGCAGCTCCATGAAATAAAATTACATCTGGTGAAAATTCCTCAATAATTTTATATACATTCTCATAATGTCTAATTTTTTTCATAATAAAATGTGGTAAATATGTTTTGTAAGCTATTCTTTCAACTTCTATACCGTCTTTAGTATAATACTTCTCTGGTTTTGTATATCCTATTTGAGAATTTTCAATAAATGTTTCTGTTGATGCTATTATTTTAACTTTATGCCCATCCATTTTATTTATAGATGGCAATACATTTTCTTGGTAGTTATAATTATCTATATAAAAACATGATAAACAACAATGTAAAATCTTCATTAATTTACCTCTTCTATAAACTTAGCAACATCATCAAAATATTGTGCGTATTTACATAATTTTTCATCATTAAAATCCCACCATTTAGTTTCAAGTAGTTTATTTATAGTATCCTCATTAAATCTTTTTCTTATTAACTTAGCTGGGTTACCTGCCCATATTTCATAAGGTGGTATATCTTTTGTAACAACACTTCCCATACCAACAACTGCCCCATTACCGATAGAAACACCAGATTTTATTAAAACTTTAGAACCAATCCAAACATCATTTCCAATTTCAGTATGCTTTGATGTGTTATATTGATGATATGAATATTTTTTCTTAATTTGATCTCTATTTTCATTAAATACAGGAGATGTAGACACCCACTCAATTGAGTGACTTGCTCCTCCAATCTCACAGTTGCCAGAAATCGAACAAAAGCTACCTATATTAGTATTGGTTATTATGCAATCATATCCGCAAAAAGAATGTCTACCCATTTTAGAATCTACAAACTGAGTCCCTGCAGCAATACTGGAAGTCTTATCAACATCACTATTTTTTATTGCTCTTAAATGCATTTTTTTAATTATTTTTGATATAATATATTCTAATTTACTAAACATTTAACCACCTTATTTGTTTTTAACTTTTATTTATTATCATTACTAAAACCTAAAGCTAATTCCTCCTGAGTGGGATAATTTATAAGTACTGCCTTCAGCGGTCCATAATATACAAATAAACTTCCGGCAGCCGCTGCAGATGCACCGCTATCAACTGCTTTTACACAGTCCGATAAATTTCCTGCTCCGCCAATAGCCACAACCGGTATATTTACAGCTGAACTAACTTTTCCAATAAGCTCATAATCATATCCATTCATAACGCCATCTTTATCTATAGAATTAATAAATATTTCACCTGCGCCTAAATCTTCTGCTTTCTTTGCATATTCAACTGGGTTTAATTTAGTATCCTTCGTACCCGCCATAATATAAGCTGAATAGGAGCCAAAAAAACCTTTTTTTACATCAATAGAAGCTACTATACTTTGAGATCCAAAATTCTTAGCAGCATCAGTTATTAACTTAGGATTAGTAAATAAAGCAGTGTTTAGAGCAACCTTTTCTACTCCAAGCTTGTAAAGCATCTCAATTTGTTCGATTGTTGTTACTCCACCACCATAACACATAGGCATAAAACATTCTTTTGTTAATTGTTTTAAGTAATCAAAATCTGGCCCTTTACCACTAACTGTTGCCGATATGTCTAAAACTACAATTTCGTCAGTTTCCTTATCATTAAAGAGTTTTAGTGTATTGATTGGATCCCCTAAATACCTTGGACTCTTAAATTTTATTGTTTTATATAGTCCTTTATCTTTCAATAATAAACATGGAATTACCCTGCTTCTATACATTACACCATCTCCACAAAGTTCTTTAATAAATTCATACCGTATTTATGGCTTTTTTCAGGATGAAATTGAACCCCTAAAATTTTATCTTTTCCAATTGAGCTTGCAAACTTAATACCATATTCTGTTGTAGCTAAAACATTTTCCTCATTTTCACAATTAACGAAATAGGAATGAACAAAGTAAAAACGCATATTCTCTAAAGAATTATTAAAAAGCCCCGTATCTGATTTAGGATGGACGTAATCCCATCCCATATGAGGTATTTTTATCTTTTCACCATTATATTCAGGTCTAAATTTTATGGTATGAGCTTTTATGAAGCCTAGTCCTTTTAAAGTTCCTTCCTCACTACCTTCAGTTAATAACTGCATTCCAAGGCATATTCCAAGCAATGGAGTATTCCCTATTAAAATTTTTTCTTTAAGTACTTCAGTAATACCCAAATCATTAAGATTTTTCATTCCATAATCAAAGGATCCGACTCCAGGTAATATTATTTTATCTGCATTACGAATGTCAGAAGGTTGGGATGTGATTAGAGCATCTACTCCAATTCTTTTTAGTATATTTTGAATAGATGCAACATTCCCCATATTATAATCTATTATTGTTATCATATTACACCTCAAGAACAAATTTAAAGTATTTACATTTTATTTGATATTTTTATCTAAAATTACGTGTCTCAAGTCCTACAGTTTGTGCTAATTTAATTGCAAGATTTATAAGCGTTAAACTTGATTTATAATCTTTATATGTCTTATTCTCCATCTTCATCATCTCTTCAAACTCATCCTTTGTTATGCCCAATTTCCTTGCAATAAACTCCATATCCTGTATTGCTTCTTTCTCAGGATACGGTGGCTGTTTTAATATTTCTAAAGCATCCTCTCTGCTAAGCTGTCCAGTTAAAATAAGACTTGAAAAATGAGCTTTCCTTTTGTCATATCCGAACTTTTTAATTAACCAATATCCTTCATAAAACCTGGTAAAAACATTTTCATAATGTTTATTTTTATATCTTTCCCATCCAAATCTATCATGCAATTCCTTAATAACATCTTCTTTATAATAAGGTATTAAATCTAATGGTTTAATTACTTTCATTCCTTTAATGTATCTATAATATAATTTATATTTAAACATTCCACACAATGGAAGACCTTTTAAAGAAACCTTCCCATACTTTTTATGAATGTCTCTAATTTGTCTTATATCATTAACATGTACCCATTCATTTGGTTCTCTAACGCATTCTGTAGAAAAATTACCACCAGTAATTACATACTTAAATCCATTTTTAGCAGCATAGTTATATAAAGATGCAAATATTACATGGTCTTGTGGACTATCCTGATAAGGTACCTGTGACTTAAAATATGCAAGTTGCAAATCTTTCATTTGTTCCCAATTAATTACTTCAGTATATAAATCGACTTTTAGACTTTTTACTAGTCTTTCTATATTTTGATTTGCTACATTAAGATTCCATCCTATATCTGCTGAAAATGCTAAAGGTCTTAATCCCCATTTCTCTTTTGCAACATAAATTAAGTATGAACTGTCAACTCCACCACTTAGCCCAATGATGCAATCATATGGCTTTCCTTTTCCATCAGCTTTAATTTTATCTAGAATTTTATTTAATTGTTTGGCTCCAATCTCATCTGGATGCCAGTTTGGTTTAATATTATTATAGAAATTATTACAATGATCACACATTCCTTTTTCATCAAAAATAATTTTAGAGTCTGTCGTATCCATTACACAATTTGTACAAACCTGATATTCCCTTTTATTCATAATATATTTGTTCTCCCTTTTTATTATTTAAAACTTTCCCCACACAACTCTATTAACATAATCTGTGTAAGACAATATAATTCTAAGTACCTTATCAGATACATTAGGCATACTATAATCTGCTACTCTTCTTAAGGTATCCATATTCTGAGTCACTAATATTTCTAAGCCTTGCATTATTCTTTCTTTTTCTAAGCCTACCATCATAACTGAAGCTTCTTCCATTGCTTCAGGTCTTTCATGAGCTTGTCTTATATTTAATGCCTTAAAACCAAGTATTGAAGATTCTTCACTTATGGTTCCACTATCGCTTATAACTGCCTTTGATTTTAACTGTAGTTTAACATAATCATTGAATCCAAGAGGTTTCATAAGTGAAATTAATGGGTTAAATTCTATTCCTCTAGCTTCAATCATTTTCCTAGTTCTTGGATGTGTGCTAACTATAATTGGAAGCTTATATTTATCAGCAATGGTATTTAAACTATCAACTAGATTTAAAAAGTTTTTTTCTGAATTTATATTTTCTTCTCTATGTGCTGATACAACAAAGTATTGTCCTTCTTTTAAGTTTAATCTTTCTAGAACATCAGCATTTTCAATATTGTCTTTTCTAGAATTTAAAACCTCAAACATAGGACTTCCAGTCTTTATTATTCTATCTGATGGATAGCCTTCTCTTAGTAGATACTCCCTTGCAATATCGCTGTAGGTCATATTTATATCTGATGTATGATCTACAATCTTTCTATTAGACTCTTCAGGTACCCTTTGATCAAAGCATCTATTTCCAGCTTCCATATGGAATATTGGAATGTGTCTTCTTTTAGCAGCTATTGCTGTAAGGCAGCTGTTAGTATCTCCAAGTACTAAGAAAGCATCAGGTTTAACTTCTTCCATTATAGGGTCAATTTTAACAAGAATATTCCCTATAGTCTCTACTGCTGTACCAGTAGCAGCATTAAGGAAATAATCTGGCTTTTTTAAATTGAAATCCTTAAAGAATACGTCATTTAATTCATAGTCATAATTTTGACCTGTATGAACAAGAATGTGTTCTATAGCTTCAGATGCCTCTAATTTATTTATTACAGCAGATAACCTTATTATTTCCGGCCTAGTTCCAACTACAGTCATTACCTTTAGTTTCTTCATATTTTAAACCTCCAAAAAGTAAGTATCTGGTTTCTCTGGATTAAAGGCCTCATTTGCCCACATTACTGTAACCATATCAGCATCCCCTATATTTGCAATGGAATGGGTATAGCCTGTAGGAATATCTATCACTTGGAGCTTTTCTCCACTTACCTTATATTCTATAATTTCATCTGAGTCTATTCTTCTAAATCGAATTAAGCCAGTACCACTTACTACTAAAAACTTTTCATTTTTAGAATTATGCCAATGATTTCCCTTTATAATTCCAGGTTTAGCCACATTTATAGAAACCTGTCCTCTATCTATGGTTCTTATAAATTCAGTAAAGGACCCTCTATTATCACAATGCATATTTAAATCATAGGAAAAGTCCTCTTCTGGTAGAAAGCTTAAATAGGTACTGTAAAGCTTCTTAGTTAATTCATCTTCCATATTTGGAATATTTAAATTAGTTCTACTATCTTTAAAGCTTCTTATTGTATCAGCTAAATTACCTAATTTAATATCATGGGTAATTGGAACGCAGCAGTACTCACTATTTTTAGTTTCTTTTTCTTGTAATGCTCTTATAAATTCATCTACAACATCATCTATATAGCAGAGTGTAAGCTCTGCTTCTGGATTGTTTATCTGTATATCAAGACCCCTAGCTATATTGTAACAGTAAGTTGCAACTACAGTATTATAGTTTGGTCTACTCCATTTTCCAAAAAGATTTGTTAATCTATATACTAAAGCTTTGGCTCCTGTTTCTCTACCATATTGAAATATTAGTTCTTCTCCAGCCCTTTTGCTTTTCCCATATGGATTATCTCTTTCAGCCTGTATTGAGGAAGTAATTAAAATTGGAGCCTTATTGTTATGCTTTTTTAAAAGCTCTAAAAGCTCTGAAGTAAAACCAAAGTTGCCTTCCATAAATTCTTTATCATCCTTTGGTCTGTTAACACCTGCTAGGTGAAAAACAAATTCACAGTTTTTAGTATATTCTTCTAAAAGTGATTTTTCTGTATCTATATCGAAACTATATATGTCCTTATATCCTCTATTATTAAGCTCTGCTATGAGGTTTTTACCTACGAAGCCCTTAGCTCCTGTTACAAGTAATTTCATATTAACTCCTACCTCTCCATAAAAAACTATTTAGTAGCTGCAGCTTCTCTTAAATTATTCCATATTTGAAGCTCTTCTTTTATATAGTCAAGCTTTAATAATTTTTCTTTTATTTGCTCTATAGTTAAAAGTTCTGTATTCTGTGAGTCATATTCTTCTTCTGATGATAACTTTTCATTACCTTCTACAAAATATTTATCATAGTTTAAGTCTCTTTTATCAGCTGGTACTCTGAAAAATTCACCCATATCTTCAGAATGTACATATTCTTCTTTGGTTAATAGAGTTTCATATAACTTCTCACCATGTCTTGTTCCTATTATCTTTATTTCATTATCTGCGTGGAATAATTCTTTTATTGCTTGTGCTAAATCTCCTATAGTGGAAGCTGGTGATTTTTGAACCATAATATCTCCTGTTTGACCGTTTTCAAAAGCAAATACCACAAGTTCTACTGCTTCATCAAGGCTCATTAAATATCTAGTCATAACTGGGTTTGTAATGGTTAATGCTTGTCCACTTTTTATTTGCTCAACAAATAGCGGAATAACAGAACCACGAGATGCCATAACATTTCCATACCTTGTACCACAAATTACAGTTCTATCAGGTGATACAGTCCTTGATTTAGCTACAAATACCTTCTCCATCATAGCCTTTGAAATACCCATCGCATTTATAGGATAGGCCGCTTTATCTGTTGATAGACAGATTACTTTTTTTACTCCATACTCTATTGCTGCGGTTAGGACATTGTCTGTTCCAATAATATTTGTTTTTACTGCTTCAATGGGAAAGAATTCGCAAGATGGGACTTGTTTTAGAGCTGCTGCATGGAAAATATAATCTACCCCATGCATTGCATTTTTAACAGAAGATAAATCTCTAACATCACCTATATAGAACTTAACTTTATCATTTTTATATATTTTTCTCATATCGTCTTGTTTTTTCTCATCACGTGAAAATATTCGAATTTCTTTTATATCTGTATCTAGAAACCTTTTGAGTACTGCATTTCCAAATGAACCTGTACCCCCAGTGATTAGTAATGTCCTATTCTTAAACATTTTTACGCCTCCAATTTTTTAAGAGCATTTTCTAATTTTAAAAAAAATTTCTCTTTGCTATAGTTTTCTAAATAGTACTTCAACGCATTTTCTGCCATCTGTTCTCTATTTTTGCTATTACAAAACTTTAATATCAACTCTGCTAAACCCTTAAAATTTTCTGCTTCACAGCATAAGCCACATTTAGCTTCTTCTATAATTAGCTTAGTTTCTCCATTTGCTGAGCCAATGATGGGTTTTCCAGCAGCCATATAGGTCTGTACTTTACCAGGTAATGTATATGATAATGTCTTATTATCTTTAAAGGTAATAAGCATTGCATCTGCCATTTCATAAAATTTAGGCATTTCTTGTATCGGTCTTCTTCCATAAAATTTAACATTTTTAAGTTCTAAGTCTTTAGCAAGCTTTTTACACTCTGCTAATTTAGAACCTTCTCCAATGATATGAAAGACAATATTGGAGTATCCATGCAATTCACCAGCTGCTTTAATAATTGTTTCTACACTTTGCATATCGCCGATATTGCCCGCAAAAACAAAATTATATATTTTATTTTCAGCACGAATTATAGCTTCTACAGGCTTATTTTTATCCTCATTAATAAAAATATCCTCTGCGTATTGTGGTAAAAGCTCAATGTTAATATCCATTATTTTAAGCGTGTTATTGAAATAATCATTAAACATACTTGAGGTTACTAGGATAGTATCTGCTGAATTATAAATCCATTTTGATATCCTATAAAACACCTTGTAAATTAATGATGCTTCATTTATTCCCCCAGCAGCTAAACTATCTGGCCATAAGTCCAAGCAATATAATAATATCTTCTTATGGTATTTCTTTTTGTAAGCCATTGCAGGAATACCCATCAATACTGGAGATAACTGATTTACGAGTACTATATCAAATTTTTGATTTAGGTTATTAATTTTTAATGTTGCAGATAATGCATAGCTTATATAATTAAGAAAAAGTTTAATATTGCTGCTTCCCCTGCCTATTTCAAAACATCTTATAATATTAACGCCATTTATTACTTCATTTCTCTTTTTACCATGGCGATATTCATCAAGAACTCTTCCTTCTGGATAATTTGGAAGACCAGTTATAACAGTAACTTCATGTCCTCTTTTTACAAGGTTTTCACATATATCCGTAATTCTGAAAGGTTCTGGATAATAATATTGACAAACAACCAGTATTTTCATATAAACCTTCATTCTCCAATCTTACCCAAGGAACTAATTTTTTTACCTAAGTAACCTACTTTTCCACAACACAAGTGGTAGCCTTTCAACTACCACCTTTACTTACATACTTGCTTCATTTCTTTCAACAACGTTATTATTTCCGCCTTCAATAATTCCGTCTGCCTTTAAAACCTTAAAAACAGTTCTAAATAAAATCTTAATATCAAATAGTATTGATCTATTTTTCAAATACTCTGAATCATAATATGTTTTAACGGTATCTGTTAGCTGATCTCTACCATTTACTTGAGCCCATCCAGTGACTCCAGGGAGGAGCTTATGCACTCCTGCTTTTGTTCTAAGTTTTTTCAATTCATACTGATTATATAGTGCTGGTCTTGGTCCTACAAAGGTCATATTCCCTTTAAAAATATTTATTAATTGAGGAAGCTCATCTAAGCTTGACTTTCTTAAAAATTTGCCTGTAAATGTAATATAACCCTTTGTATTATCAAATTTTTCTGTTGCAACATTTGGTGTTCCAATCTTCATAGTCCTAAATTTATAAAACTTAAATAGTTCATTATCCTTTCCTATTCTCATTTGAGTAAAAAATACTGGACCCCTTGAATCCAGTTTTATTAGTATCCCTATAATTAAAAAAATAGGAGAAAAAACAATTAGTAATATTAAACTTGATAAAATGTCTAAAATCCTTCTCATAAATCCTCCATCACCTCCATTAAATATAAATTTCAAATCCAATGCAATGAATTTAAATAATAGCAACAATTAACTTTTATTGATAATCTTCTATCTATGTTGAAATTCTACAAAAAATAGCATTTAATATCTATTTATGAATTTTGCATATAATTAATATAGCAAATATTTCTCTAAATTTCAAACATTTTAGGTCTTATAAAGTTACAACTTATGACAAATTATAAATAATTTCATAAATAAATATCCATCATATAGTATATGTAATAAATACTTCCAAATAAATTATACGCCTTTTTTTCAAAGGTATACCTCTTATATTTATTTTTCAAAAAATAAATATAAGAAATTGCCAAACTATTGTAAGATGCTTGCAACATTAGGTTTCTAAATTATATTTTAAAATCATATGATTTTATATGAGATTATTGAATTTTATGTTATAATCTTATTTGTGTCATAATGATATTTGTTAGTAAAGAAAATTGTTGAATTATATTTTGATAAATTAATTATTTTTATTAATTATTGAATATATACAAGCTATAGACTAGTACTATAGTTTAAATAATGATAGACAATCATAATAAAACGGGAATTATTAAAGGAGTGAATTAAATTTGGGCCAAAATAATCAATCAAAAAGAAAAGTAGCCAAAAAACCTAAGAAGCATAAAAAACTTAAAATTTTTCTATGGGTACTATTATTTTTAATATTACTGATAGGCGGAGTTGCTGGTGGATATGTCCTTTCTCAACTTGGGAAAATTCAGAATACTAATATATCTCAAAGTAATGAAGATTTGGGAATAGATCAAAGTACAATTGATAAAATAAGTACAGCTGGTGATGATGTCATTAATGTTGCTTTATTTGGAGTAGACAGGCGTAATAAGGGAGAAAACGGGAACTCAGATGCCATTATGGTTGCTTCTATTGATACCAAAAATAAAAAGATTAAGCTTAGTTCCATAATGCGCGATTCCTATGTTAATGTTGATGGATTAGGCATGACTAAAATTAACGCAGCCTATCAAAAAGGTGGTCCTCAATTAGCTATAAAGACAATTAATCAAAATTTTAAACTTAATATTAAAGATTACTTTACTGTTGACTTTTTCAGTTTAGAAAAGATAATAGATGCACTTGGTGGTGTTCAAATAAATGTAAAACCTGCCGAGGTTGAAAATATCAATCAAAGCGTAACTGAAGTATCAAATATTGAGAAAGAAACTCCAAAACTTGTTTCTCACAGTGGATTACAGACATTAACTGGAAGACAGGCTGTTGCCTATGCTAGAATAAGATATGTTGGAAACAATGACTTTGAAAGAACTGATAGACAAAGAACAGTACTAACACTATTATTTCAGAAAATACAAAATGGTGGTTTAGCAAATTACTCTAAAACTGTAAACACTATAATTCCTTATACTGAAACAAGTATGTCTACTATGGATATTCTTTCACTAGGTACAAAAGTACTTACTTCAGGAACACATTCTCTAGACCAACAAAGATTCCCAGTTGACGGATATTGGAGTGACTATGTATATAATGGAGTTGATTATTTAAAAATTGATTTAAATGCTACATCAGATCAGTTGTTTAACTTCATATATAAAGATATAAAACCAACTCCAAAGAAATAATTTAATAATGGTATCGAAATGGGTTATTATCTTATTGGCACGAGATGTTTCTCGTGCCATATTTTTCAATATCAATTACTAGCAATTCTCAAAACTTACATTTTTTTATGAGTTAGACCCTTATACTACTTTCTAGCATTCATTTCTCCATTTAAACTTACTACTACTATCTTCTCCTTTTCTATTTTAAGTGAGAACTTATATTATAATCATAAAGGGGTTTTCTAAATAAAAAAAAGAACAGTATAAAACTGTCCTAAGGTGCCCGCAATCATTTATGTTAAAAGGCCGTAAGCACATCCATGGAATCATTGTGAGGACCAGGATGGTGTTACTTACTTTATATAAAAACTATATTCATTTGATAGTCAATTATGTTGAATACATTTTATAAGCGAATTTATTGCTAGGTCTGAAATTCCTCCACCAGTTCTTATTATGGTATCTCCATATCTTTTTTGAAGGGATGTTTTTTGAATCATTGTTAAATCCTTATCTGACAAGACAACTGGCGCTCCATTAATAGCTGCAACTGATCCAGCTGCCAAAGCATCTATTAAGACATATCCCTTTGCTATAAAAGTCTTATTTATAATATTTCCATAAAACCTGTCTATAACTAGTGAGTTTGTTTCAAACCTATCCTGGCCGCCTAGTCTATTATTTCTTACATTTGCCAAAGTAATTGTATCAATTTTATTTAGCACATTATCTGATACAACTCCAGTCCCACCTATAATATACGCATCTTCAAGATTCTCTGAAGCCAGCCAATCATAAACAGCTGCTGGTACATTATCTTTTTCCACAAGAATTATTGGCATATTGTCCCTTCCCGCTGCTGAAGCGATAGATAAAGCATCTGCTTCACCATGACCATTACTTATAACTATCTTACTAACATCGTAGCAATTCTTATCTATGTATTTTGCAACCTCTAAAGAAGTACCATATCTATCGCTGCCACTAATTCTAACTACAGTTAAACCTAAAGCTTGCAGCTGCGAATTAACATTATTGCTAACTACACCTGTCCCACCTACTATAATAGCGTTTTTAGCTTTTAATCTCTTAATCTCATTTATAGTTACATTTGGAAGAGATTTTACATCAGTTAGTAGTAATGGTGCGTTCTTGTATTTTGCTAAAGGAGTAGCTCCTAATCCATCTGCCATAGCTTCACCATTTACAATTATTATAGTATCTGTAGTCACGTATTGACTTTGACTTAGCTTAACGGCCGTGTCATACCTGTCACTGCCTATTAAAGATATAACTTGCACATTTCTGTTAACGACACTAATAATAATACTTTTGCTTACTATATTTCCATTGCTATCAGTTATAGTATAAATAACTGTATAATTTCCTTGCTTAGTTGTATCCACACTGCTGGAAACCACTATTTTAGATGTTAAATTACCATCCTCTGTGTCTGCTGCTGTAACTCCTGCTCTTACATCAAAGCTATCTCCAACCTTTATGGTTCTGTCTGATGCTCCTGAGATTACTGGTTTATCATTACTTGTAATTGTAACTTTACAAGAAGCCGTATATCCGCCATCTACAGAAGTTGCTGTTATGGTTGTAGTACCTACTCCTACTGCTGTCACTTTTCCTGTATTATCTACTGTTGCTATTGAAGCATTTGATGATTTCCATGTGACAGCCTGATTAGTTGCATTATCAGGAGTAATTTTTGCAGTTAAAGTATCTGTGTCTCCTACGATTAATGTATCAGTTACTTTATTTAAACTTACTGAAGTTACTTTAATAGGATTAACATCTACAGTACAGCTTGCTGTCTTGTTTCCATCTTCAGAAGTTGCTGTAATGGTTGCAGTTCCTACACCTACTGCTGTCACTTTTCCTGTATTATCTACTGTTGCTATTGAAGTATTTGATGATTTCCATGTGACAGCCTGATTAGTTGCATTATCGGGAGTAATTTTTGCTGTTAAAGTATCTGTATCCCCTACGATTAATGTATCTGTTGTTTTATTTAAACTTACTGAAGCTACATTAATTGGATTGACAGTTATATTACAGCTTGCGGTATATCTACCATCAACTGTTGTTACTGTAATAGAAGCATTTCCTGGACCAACCGCACTTACTAATCCTGTATCATCAACTTTTATTACATTTACATTGCTGCTTGTCCATATCACATCATTAATTGATGCATCTTCTGGATTTATAAATGCATTAAGTTTTAAATTATCATTTACAATTAATGATGCTTCTGTAACATCAAGAGATACTCCTTCTACAGGAATCTGTATTGGTCCATTTACCTTCTCTAGATAATATGTAGTTGCTTTTCTGTTACCATATACGTCAACCACTTCAAAGGTTATTGCATCCTTGTTTGTCACATCTATTTGCAAATTAAAGGTTCCATTACTATAATAATCTACTTTAGTTCCGTCTACGTATAAATCAGCTACAGGAACAATAGATCCTGTAATATTCAGCGTATTATTAACTACAGCTATTGTTTTATTATTAGCCTCATATATCTTCCAAGGAATATTAAATGGTGTATTTGAAGCAATCATTGAACTTACATTGTTTGTTCCTCCAAGAAACAAAACTGTGCCGTTGTATAATGTAGAATATCCAAAGCTAAAACTTCTGGCATATATGGACTGATTTACAGTAAGATTCCCATAATTTATAATTGCTCCTAATACATAAATGTTTCCATTAATAGTTACTGGCCCATTTATAGTTAACACTGCATTAGGCCCTATATATAAATCACCATTTATTATTTTGTTTGTCCAAGTTTCATTTTGTGTCACATATGACTGCGGTAATGGTTTTATAGGATTCTCATTTAATTCGAAATTACAATCACTAAAATCCTTATTTGATGTAATACTTGAAATATCTGAATTATAAATAAGAACCTGATTATCTATATTATCTGTTAAGCCGATATATCTTATCTTCCATATACCCAACTCATCTAAATCTGTTAAGCCTATTTTCCCTTCATATACCCCAGCCTGAACCATTTTGAGATTTATATATTTATCTTTATTGGTAATAGGTGTTCTATAACAAACAGACACATATTTTACACCAGATCCACCATTATCCGTTGCATTTATAGTTATTTTTACCGTATCTCCAGTAACTACAGAAGTTTTGTCTATTTTTATGTTGTTTAATATAGGCGGTGTTGTATCTGCAGTTGTACCTGTCAATTCAAAGTTACAATTACTTAAATCCTTATTTTGTGTAATACTTGAAATGTCTGAGTTATATATAAGAACCTGATTATCTATATTATCTGTTAAGTCGATATATCTTATCTTCCATATACCCGACTCATCTAAATCTGTTAAACTTATGTTTCCTTCATACACCCCAGTCTGAACCATTTTGAGATTTATATATTTATCTTTATTTGTAACAGGTGTTCTATAACAAACAGACACATATTTTATGCCAGATCCACCATTATCCGTTGCATTTATAGTTATTTTTACCGTATCTCCAGTAACTACAGAAGTTTTGTCTATTTTTATGCTGTTTAATATAGGCGGTGTTGTATCTGCAGTTGTACCTGTTAATTCAAAGTTACAATTACTTAAATCCTTATTTTGTGTAATACTTGAAATGTCTGAGTTATATATAAGAACCTCATTATCTACATTATCTGTTAAGTCGATATATCTTATCTTCCATATACCCGACTCATCTAAATCTGTTAAACTTATGTTTCCTTCATATACCCCAGCCTGAACCATTTTGAGATTTATATATTTATCTTTATTTGTAATAGGTGTTCTATAACAAACAGATACATATTTTATGCCAGATCCACCATTATCCGTTGCATTAATAGTTATTTTTACTGTATCTCCTGACACTACTGTAGTTTTATCTATACTTATACTGTTTAATACTGGTGGTGTTATATCTGCTTCAGCCTTAACATTAATATTAACAAATAAATTTCCTATTATGAATGTCATGCAGATTAAAAAAGATATTAGTTTCTTATTATTCATTTTATCCCCCTATTATTTTATTATTAAATAATTATGAATTTCTAATTTAATAATCTTGTGTAACTTTTAATTGTTGCTCAATACAATATTTACTAGATCTCATTGTTAATATAACAAATCCTTCCGTAATTCTCAAACATTTTAAATTG
Source organism: Candidatus Clostridium stratigraminis (assembly GCF_045310675.1). Lineage (NCBI taxonomy): Bacteria > Bacillati > Bacillota > Clostridia > Eubacteriales > Clostridiaceae > Clostridium > Candidatus Clostridium stratigraminis. The sequence continues at coordinate 186,839 of NZ_JBJHZZ010000005.1, read as the reverse complement.
CCTAATTATCGCAAGTGTCAACAAATTGCGACAACTTTATATCGATTACATAAAATTGCAGCTAAATCTTTAAATAAAGACGCTATAAAATAAAGGTAAAATAAAAGAAGTTATGTGAGAATCAGCCACATAACTTCTTTATCGAGGTTCTATATAACTAAATTAACTTTTTTTATTTCATAATATTATCAGGAATAACCCCAGTTCCGCCTAATATATACATTGTAATTTTACCATTTCCCTTTATGTAATTTGCCATACCAGGGTCTATAGTTTTATTTGCTGCAAGGAGAATAGGAATTTTCTTCTTAGCAGCTAGTACTCCGCCAGATAATGCATCCGGGAAGTTTTGTCCTGTTGCAAGCATTACGTCATAATCAAAGGAAGCCTTATATTTATTTACTAAATTTAATGCTGTTTGGTATCTATTTAAGCCTCCTGTCCTATCTACGGAAATTCCCATGCTAATAAGTGCATTTGCAACTGCTGCGGAAACAGCACCTTCTCCACCTGGTATTATTACATTTTTTATTCCACTTTTTATTAAAAATGCCTTGGTGCTTGGAGTAAGTGTCTTTGGGTCAGTATAAAGAACAGGATATTTTTTTATTGCCGCATAAGGACTTATAGCAAGTGCATCTGGGTAATCATAGGCAGTTGTAAGTACTGCAGTATCTGTACTATTTGACTTAAGTACTTCATTTCCAATAGCAATAGCTGTTTCAAACCTATTTATACCAGATACTCTTATTACATTATAACCCCTTGACCTAAGTGAATCTTCTATATTTTTCCCTACTACTCCAGTTCCGCCAAGAATGTATATATTCTTGGGCTTAAGTCTATTGATTTCACTATTGGTTGCACTAGGAATTGCACTTACTGAGGTAAGAAGTATTGGCGCATCTTTAATATATGCCATAGGAACACCAGTTAATGCATCAGCAAAGCCTGAACCGTTAGCTAATACTACATTATCAGAGGTAGTCCACCCAGCTTGGCTTACAGCTACTGCTGTTTCGAATCTATCTTTTCCACCTAATCTGCTGTTTGTTATATAGGAATCTTCATATACACTTATTTTGCAGTAAGCAGCATTATTAGAGGACACTGATTTTGCAGTTATAGTAGCATTACCTCTTGAAAGTGCAGTTACTTTTCCATTTGCATCAACTTGAGCTACTGCTGAATTATCAGAGCTCCATGTTATACCTTTATCAAATAATGTATCATTTGGACTTACTATGGCACTTAGTATTATGCTATCTCCTTTTTTAACACTCCCCTGGGTATTTGCCCCCTGTGGAATATTGGTACCTGTTATAGCTACTGAGGAAACTCCATTATCAACATTAACTGTGCAGGCTGCTGTATAACCACCATCTTCTGAAGTTGCTGTAATTATCGCTGTGCCTGCTTTAACTGCATTTACTACACCATTGCTTACTGATGCCACGCCGGGATTGCTGCTGGCCCAAGTTATATTTTTATTGAATGCATTTGAAGGCTGAACACTAGCCGACAATGTTTCCTGGCTGTTAGGTTTAAGTAATACACTAGTTTTATTTAAAGAAATACCTGTAACATGTATGCTAATATACAACTGGCATACTGCAGTAAATGCTCCATCCTCAGTAGTTACAGTTATAGCTGCTGTACCTTCTTTAAGAGCTGTTACTTTACCTGTATTATCTACCGCCGCTATTGAAGGATCACTACTAGTCCAGGTGACATTCTTATTAGATGCATCTGATGGATTTACAGCAGCTTGCAGAGCTAAGGTATCTCCAATTTTTAAATTTGCTGAAGCTTTGTCTAAGCTAACTCCTGAAACTTTTTTTGTAACAAGCAATGAATATTTCTGAGTTGTATTATAGGTACCATAACTGTAAACACATATATAATAGTCTTTGCCAGCATCACTATTGAAATTAATGCTGTCAGGTGAGGTATCTTCATTAAGCGAGTCGGTTATGAATTCTCCATTTGAATCATATAATTCTAAATCATAATCATCAGGTAAATTTGAAAGTAAGATATTATAGCTTCCGGAAGTGCTCACATGAAGTTTATAATAATCTTCATCAGTACTTGTTGATATATATGACTGATAAGTAGTACCTAAATTTATTGGGTATGCAGAAGCCATTGTATTATTAGGTTCATAAGGATCATTAATTGATGGCCCAGTTATTCCAACATTGTTAAATGCAGTATTTACAGCTGTAACTTCCGCAGAATTTTGTCCGTATAAATCTGAGGCAGCTTGTGCAAGACAAATTTTTGCTCCTTCAAAGTCTGTATATGTACTCATATAAGTTATTAACGCTCTATAATAAATTTTTGCAGTCTTTTCCATACCTATAAGGTTTGCGATATTGTAGGCTGCTTTATTTGTTATGCCTGAATTTATATGAACTCCTCCATTATCTCCATCTGATGTGTCTTCCATGGTTTTATAATTACTCATATTATCAGGCTGATGATCTAGTGTAGGATTTGCTAAGCTTCTAGCAGAATCTCCTGGGACATTAGGAGTAATTACATCGTCACCTATAACCCAGTCTGCAGGGTTAAAGGTCCAGCTTCCTCCATTAGCTACATTATACTTATTATAGGTTTCAATAAGAACCCCAAATACATCGGCAATTGATTCATTTAAGGCACCTGATTGATTGTGATACCATAAATCTGCAGTACTGCTTATTACTCCATGACTCATTTCATGTCCAACAATATCTAAATCGCCACTGAGATAAGTAAAGTTAGTACCATCACCATCTCCATAGATCATTTCCTCTCCATCCCAAAAAGCATTGCTGTAGTTATTATCATAGTGAGTGAAGGATTTAATAATCATTCCATTGTTATCCAGACTGTCTCTATTAAATAAATTTTTATAGAAATTAATTACTTGTTCTGCATTATAGTGAGCACTAACTGAAGCTTTATAGTCTTCGCTATTAAAGCTATTAGTAGTATTAGAAACAATCAATCCATCAGTGGTACTGTGCTTCGCATCATATGTAAGTATGGCATCTGTGGCTGGATTTGTTACATCCACCATTTGATATTCGGCTCCATATTGATATAAATTTAAGTCTTTTAGTTTTCCATTTACATCAATACCTGTTCCAGTTACTGGTCCATCATACCTTAATTTACTTTCGGTTCTAATTACTTCACCTGAATGGGCCTCAATATAAACATCATTATTTACAATTGTTGGCTCCATGTAAAAAATATTAACCTTATATACTTCGTAATTCTTATTATCTTTAGTTAATATCATCTTTTCTGCTTTTGGAGTATTTCTTAAACTTTTATATGTAAATTGTTTTTTAGCAATTTCAACTGCGTCACTTTCTGAAACAGCTTTGTTTCCTAAGATAGTTAGAGTCTTATTTTTTTCTAGACTACCATTTACACTTACGATAACTCCTTTGTTATCAAAATGCAAACTTAATGTGCTTCCTTCAACTTTTAATCCATTAATAAGCTGCTCTAGTTTTACATAAGTGTGCCCAAGCTCATCTTTTTTAATATCTGTAACCTTTAATTCCTTTTCCGCATTATCAATTCCAAAAATAGATTTGTTTTCATCCATAAATTTCAATGCTGAACTTTCTCCTGGAACTTGTTTCGTTGAAAGATTTCCAGTAAGGAATACTTGTCCATTTTTCTCGCTTAGTTTTAACTTACCCTCACTTAAGCTATTAAGTGTTTTAATGGTTTGAGTCTTATTATTTATTTTTGAAGGCTCTGCCCCTTTTGTAATAATTGGCGAATAGATAGTTAAACCTATTGTCAAACTTAAAAATGAAGAAATAATTTTTTTGTTCATAATAACCCCCCATATTAAATTAAGTGGCATTCACATGACTTATTACTTATTGCAAATAATAAGACATCCCCATGCCTTGTAAACATAAAAGCATTAAGCTTCAATTTATATATCGTAAATAGTTTAACAACCTTTAATTTACATATTGTTAATTTTATGACATTCACATAGCTTATTACTTATAGAAGTAAAAGAAAATAAAAAAAGAACGCTGTCTAAGCAGCATTCTTTAAAAACTTTTAAACCAAATTAACTTTACCACTGTATATAATTCCTCTTCTTACATCTATGGTAATAAAGGAACCTGTTTTAATTATATCTGCAGCATCTTGTGCACCGTATATTAATGGAATTTCCTTTATCATGCACTCAATAATTATTTCTGAATCCACTTTTTCCTGTTCTGTAACTATACCTGAAAGCTTATCTAAAAGCTCAAGATAATTTTTATCAAGCTCTTTTACCACAAGAATGTCACCTGCATCAATGTTTTGCTGAGCCTCTTTAAAGTTTTTAACAACATTTGCATTTCCATATCCGTGAATAGTTCCGTTAGGTTTTCCTTGAACTAGAATATCACCAACTATATGGACCTTCATCATATTAGTAGTGCCAACATAATTGGCTGGTATTCCTGCAGCTATTACTACAACATCGCCCTTTTTAACATAACCGGTTTTAAGTGCAATATCTACTGATTTATCTATTAATTCATCAGTTGACTCTGTTTTTTTCGCAACTATAGGGAACACACCCCAGTTAAGAGCCAGCTTTCTTGCTACCTTATCATAAGGAGTAACAGCTATAATAGGGCACTCTGGTCTAAATTTGGATACTATCTTTGCTGTATGGCCGCTTTGGGTAGCAGTAATTATTGCTGAAGCCTTTAAATCCATTGCAGTATTACAAGTTGCCAGGCTAATTGCATTTGGTACGTTTGGAATATGATTTCTTCTTCTTCTTTTAAGCTTTTCCTCATAGTTAAGATCTCTTTCTGCACGCTCGGCAATTTTAGACATAATCATAACAGTTTCTACAGGGTACTTGCCGTTTGCAGTCTCGCCGCTGAGCATAATAGAATCTGTGCCATCAAATATTGCATTGGCTACATCAGATGCCTCTGCTCTTGTTGGTCTTGGATTCTTAATCATAGAATCTAACATTTGGGTAGCAGTAATAACGGGCTTGCCAGCTTCGTTACATTTTTCTATAATCATTTTTTGAACTACAGGAACTTCCTCTGTAGGTATTTCAACTCCAAGATCTCCTCTAGCCACCATAATGCCATCTGAGAACTTTATAATTTCATTTATATTGTTTACCCCTTCATGGTTTTCAATTTTGGAGAAAATAAGTATATCTCCTCCTCCATTTTCCTGAAGAACCCTTCTCATATGTAATACGTCTGCAGCTTTTCTAATAAAGGAAGCTGCAACTATATCTATACCCATTTCAATACCAAACTTAAGATCAGATATATCCTTTTCTGTAACTGCAGGAAGAGTAGTGATAACACCAGGCACGTTTACATTTTTATTATTTCCCAGTGTTCCGCTGTTTCTTACTGTACAATAAATTTTGTTACCCTCTACAGAATTTACTTCAAGACCAACAAGTCCATCAGCAATAAGTATAGAGTCTCCAATTTTAACATCCTTGTATAAATCTACATAGCTTACGGAACATATAGTACTATTTCCTAATACCTCCTCACCGCAAACTACAGTAAAGGGATCCCCTTCCTTTAGCTCAACTGTACCGCCCTCAAACTTACCCGTTCTGATTTCCGGTCCCTTTGTGTCTAAGATTATTGCTATAGACTTCTTGTATTTTTCCCTAAGCCTTTTTACTAGTTCCATTCTTACCCTATGTTCCTCATGGTCACCATGGGAAAAATTGTGTCTTGATGCATTCATTCCAGCTTCTATAAGCTTAGACAATGTCTCCTTACTATCACTTGCAGGGCCAATTGTACAAATAATTTTAGTTTTTCTCATAATTCTCAAACCCCTTTGTATTCCTTTGTGGTACATAACAATTATTAATAATAATTATTAATCTTAACGCCTTGTATATCACCTATAGTATACAACAATTATTGATGTTATGCATTTTTAATATGATAAAACTCTAGCTACATTAAATAATTTATCATTAAAGGTTCTTTTACAGTTTAAGGCTTCAATAGTATCTAAATCTATTATTTCTCCGCCTCTAGTCCCTATAACTCTAGATGTTTTTCCTTGCACTAATAATTCTACAGCATGAGCTCCCATTTCTGAAGCTAAAATCCTATCAAAGGCAGAAGGGCTTCCTCCCCTTTGAATGTGTCCTAGAATTGTGGCTCTAGTTTCTATACTTGTGATATCCTCGATTTTTTCAGCAAGCTCATTGGCACCGCCAACTCCTTCAGCAAGTATTATAAGATTGTGAAGCTTTCCTTTTAGCTTTCCATCTAGAACAGTTTTACAGATATCATCTAAGTCATAGCCCTTTTCAGGTACTATAATACTTTCTGCACCGCCTGCAACACCAGCATATAAAGCTATGTCTCCGCAGTTTCTTCCCATAACCTCAACGATACTGATTCTTTCATGAGAAGTTGAAGTGTCTCTTAATTTATTTATTGCATCTAATACTGTGTTTAAAGCAGTATCAAAGCCGATAGTGTATTGTGTATATGCTAAGTCATTATCTATTGTACCTGGTATTCCTATAGTCTTAACGCCAAGTTCAGATAAAAGTCTAGCTCCGGTAAAGGACCCATCACCACCGATTACAACTAGTCCATCTATTCCAAACACCTTTAAAATCTGTGCTGCTTTCTTTCTAACTTCTTCTTTCTTAAATTCATCACATCTGGCAGTCATAAGCATTGTACCGCCTCTATGGATTATATCAGAAACGCTGTGTCTATTCATTTCAAAAATCTCGCCATTTAAAAGCCCGCTGTAGCCTCTTTGTATACCCATAACTCTAAGACCCTTATCAAGTCCTGTTCTTACTACAGCTCTTATGGCAGCATTCATTCCTGGTGCGTCTCCACCACTTGTTAAAACTCCAATAGTCTTCATAATTTCCTAACCTCCTCATATAAAATTCAGTGTCCCTTATTACTGTGAGGTCCTGAATAAATAACTATAATTTTAAGGAAAGCTGTATCACTTTTAAACCACTATGGCTAATTTATGTCCCATTAAGCTTTTAAAATTAATACTACTAATCCTATTATATTTTAAACTATGGAAATGATTATTTCAATTAATATTGTGAATTTTAACATGTAATTTAAGGTAATTTGTCAAATAATGAGTAGTATAACAGAGGGACGTTTCTTGCGGCACATTGGAATGCATGTGCCACAAGAAACGTCCCATGCCACATTACTGGACCTTAACGTTATCTTCTCCAAATTCCTTCTTAAGAAAATCTAATACTTCATCATCTAAGGTAATCCAGTAGTCACTGTCTAGTCTAAATTTTTGTCTTTCCTTTTTGGTACAGATATACACCATCTGGTTTCCTTTATGCTTTTGAAAAACAGGCTTGATTTTTTCGAAGGCTTCTTTTCTTAGTCTTTCATTTTCTATTAAAACATATACTTTTTCCATTGAAAGCTTAACAAGAGGTTCTATTCTTTCGCATAAAAGCTTTGGCTGTTCTTCTTCCCTAATGCTTACTCTGCCGCTTATAATAACCACGCTGTCAGGTTCTAAAAGATATTTGAAATCATGAAAAACTTTTGGAAAAACTATGACTTCTATATCACCATACATGTCTTCTAGTCTAATAAAAGCCATCATATCATTTTTCCTAGTAACCTTTTTATTTACCTCAGCTATAAGTCCTCCTATAACTACTCTATCACCGTCTCTGATTTTAAAGGCTTCCTGAACCATACCTTCTTCAAGACTCTCGCTTACAACAATTTCCGAAATTCTTGTATTGGTCAATTGATTTAAGGTATCTTCATATTCCTCAAGAGGATGACCGGATATATAAAGACCAGTCATTTCCTTTTCCATAGATAAAAGATATTTTTTCTCAAATTCTTTTATCTTTGGAAACTTTACCTCAAAGACATCTGCAGTTTCAGCGAAGTCACTAAAAAGGCTTAGCTGACCTTCAATATTCCTTCTCTTTTCACTATGAATACCATCCAGCAGCTTTTCATAGATTGCAAGCATTTGTGATCTGTAAACCTTAAAGCAGTCGAAGGCTCCTGCCTTTATAAGGCTTTCTATGGCTCTTTTATTAACTAGAGCAGCATCAATTTTATTATAAAAATCAGTTAAACTTGTAAATTTACCTTTTTCAATTCTGGACTTTACCATGCTATCAATAACATTCATACCTACGTTTTTAATAGCAGCCATTCCAAACCTTATTTTACCCTCTTTAACTGTAAACTTGGAGAAGCTTTCATTAATATCAGGCGGAAGTACTTCTATTCCAAGTTCTTTAGCAAATCTGATGTAAAATGCTACCTTTTCGCTAATACCCATGACACTATTAAGCATTGCTGCTATAAACTCTGTTGGGTAATATCTCATAAGGTATGCTGTTTGGAAGCCAACTACTGCGTAGGCTGCTGCCTTTACCACTCTTACTTTCGTAAGCCTAATAATATTAGTTGTGGTCTGGACTATACCATGTACTAAATTAGTACCTTCTATTATAGTCTCTGGACGTCTTTCTAAGATAACCTATTGTAAACTAGTTTAGAGCTTGATTTAGTAAGAATCTAAATTCACCCTCCTATTATACAACAGAATTAATTTTAGAAATTTCGCTGCTGATTACCCATTTGCTTATTTTTATATAAACCAGTATTTAGAATCTCCTCATATACCATCTGTTTAATTTTTTCTAGCTTTCGCTAACCATCACACTTATTTTTACAAATTATGTTGTGGTTTAAACAGCTTTAGGGACTTCCAGCAATTTAAAAAGTTTTTAACCATACATTACTGTAAGGTGCCACACATATTTTATGGCTTTTGTTAAAAGCATACGATGCAAAGTCCATCATTTGATCAAATATCTTATTGGCTGCCTCTTGGCTTATTCCATTTCGAATACAGCCTGGTACTTCAAGGTTTCCATTATCATCTACAATGCCATGGATAAAATTGTGTCTCTCTTCTTCCATGACCTTGTGTTTTTTCTTGGACATAGCACGGCGTACTAAGTCCGCTCTCCCCATGGAATAGCCAGCTAACTTTCTAACTATTTCCATAACAGCTTCCTGATAGATCATAACTCCGTAAGTAACATCAAGAATTGATTCTAGTTCTGGAGTTATATATTCTATGTTTTCAGGATGCCTTTTATTTTCAATATATCTTGGAATTTCAGCCATAGGGCCTGGTCTGTAAAGACTTATTCCAGCTATGATATCCTCTAAATTATCTGGCCTTAAATCCTTCATAAAGGAGGTCATTCCTGGTGATTCCAGCTGAAATACACCTACAGTTTTACCTTCTCCTACCATTTTATAGACTTCTTTATCTTCAAAGTTTATTTTGTCTAAGTCTATTTCTGTTCCGCTGCTTTGCTTAATCATTTCAACAGCATCATTCATTACAGTTAAGGTTCTTAAGCCCAGAAAATCCATTTTTAAAAGTCCAAGCTCTTCTAATGTTCCCATGGTAAATTGGGTAACAATGTTACCTTCATTTTTCTGCATAGGAACATAGTTTACTAAGGGCTGAGAGGCTATTACAACTCCGGCAGCATGGGTTCCTGAATGTCTTGGAAGACCCTCAAGAGATCTAGATACGTCAATAAGTTCCATTACTCTCATGTCATCATCATAGGCCGCCTTAAGTTCTGGGTTTATAGTTAATGCCTTGTCTATGGTTATCCCAAGCATAGTTGGAATCATTTTTGCTATTTTGTCTACTTCAGCATAGGAATAGTTCATGGCTCTTCCAACATCTCTGATGCAGGCCCTGGCCGCCATAGTTCCAAAGGTTATTATCTGTGATACGTTGTTTACTCCATATTTATCAACAACGTAGTCTATAACTTCTTGTCTTCTTTCGTAACAGAAGTCAGAATCAATCTAAACTACCCTCTCTTTCGAGATACTTTAATACTGCTTATGCAGTGGGTATAGACTATATCTTCACCTACCGACCTTTACGGTTTAGGCTGCCCCGCTTCGAGGTAAAAATTTCACCTCTACGTGCCCATGCACTAGTCGTTGGACCTTTCTCTCTTCAAGACTTGGCTGCTGGTGATCCAGTAAAGTCTGACTAACTTAAATCCTCATAATTTTTATGGTCATGCCACCATTACGCTTAGATTTATCTCAATCTTTCGCTTTGGTTTATAAGGCTCTCAGGACTTTCCAGCAATTCAGGGCTCTTTAAGCACATTATTTCTAAAGTGCACGACTATGATTAATTGTTATAACAATTAATTCTTAATCTGGCATCGATACTCTATCTGGATTTAAGAACATTAGTTATTAACCACAGGCTCTTTATCCTGTGCTCTGGAGGTTTCCCTCATTTTCATCTGTTGGTTACTTCCAACCCAGATTGGACTATATCATTAAACAAGAATATATGTTCTGAATTTATTATCTGCATTTACAGACTTTTTATTCAAACATACATACTTGCTTACCGGGCGCTCTTGGAGAGAGTTATTAATTGGCTATTCATCCCTCTAGTCTCTGAACCATCTTGGTACTATTATGCCATTCACAAGCTTGGCTGCTGATTAGCATGCTTTTTCAAGTTTAGCTTTCCAGCAATTCACCCAGTTTAAAGAGCGCATCTCTTTACGCTCGAAAATCAATCCATACTTAAGAGGATCTATTTTAGTAATTCCTAAGGTGTAAGCAACCAGCGAACCTGCAGCACTACCACGACCTGCGCCAACCGGTATTCCACTTTCTCTTGCAAACCTAATAAAATCCCATACTATAAGAAAATAATCTACATAACCCATATTTTTAATAACTCCAAGCTCATATTCAAGCCTATCTTTAAGTTCAGAAGTTATTTCCTCATATCTTTCCTCTAACCCCTTATAACATGTATCTCTTAGGTAAATATAGGGATCAACCTCTTCAGGCAGTGGAAATTTAGGGAGCTTGGAAACATGAAATTCATAATCAAAATTGCACATTTCAGCTATTTTTACTGTGTTTTCTATGGCTTCTGGCACATAGGAGAAATTCTTATACATTTCCTCAGGTGACTTTAGGTAAAACTCAGTGGAAGGATATCTCATTCTATCTTCATCTTCTACAGTTTTACCTGTCTGAACGCATAATAGAATGTCGTGAGCCTTAGCATCTTCTTTATTAATATAGTGAACGTCATTGGTACATATTAATGGAATGTCCAGCTCCTTGGAAAGCTTTTGCAGTTCTTCATTTACCTTTAGCTGCTCATCTAAATAATGATATTGAAGTTCTAAATAAAAGCCATCTTTAAATATATCCTTGTATAAAAGTGCAGTTTCTTTCGCCTTTTTTATGTTTCCATTTAGAATATAAGATTGAACTTCTCCTCCTAGGCATGCACTGGAAGCTATTATTCCTTCGCTGTGCTCCCTTAGAAAATCATGGTCAACCCTTGGCTTATAATAAAAGCCATCAATGGAAGCCTGTGAAACAATCTTCATTAGGTTTTGATAGCCAACAGCATTTTTAACTAGTAAAACCAAATGATGTGTTTCATTTTCTTTATTATTTGTTTTATCGTACATGGATTTTGCAGCTACATATGTTTCACAGCCTATAATTGGCTTTATGCCCTGAGCCATGGCTTCTTTATAAAATTCTACACAGCCATACATGGTTCCATGGTCTGTTATGGCTATGCTTTTCATGCCGAGCTCCTTTACCCGTGCAATCATGTCAGGAATTTTTCCAGAGCCATCTAAAAGGCTGTATCCAGTGTGCACATGCAAATGGACAAAATCCCCTTCAAATTCTTTCTCCAATAATCTATCTCACATCCTTTCAATGAGTTTTGCACTCATTTAATCATTTGTCCTATAAATAATTATTGTTTATAAGGATTACTATTATTTTATATTTAAGTTGCAGTATTTTCAACTTGTAAGTAATATTAAGATTGAAAATATAAATACCGATTATTTGTATTTTTTCCATCCCAAGGTATATAATTGTATATGGATGCCAATAATTTATGACATTTTACATTTTAGGGGGTGCAAAGATTGGATTATATAGATATATTAGCCATATTTATTGTAGTTGCCTTTGTATTTATTGCAGGAAAGTTCTTACCAAACAATGCTTTAAGTAACTTAGGTAATTACATAAAAAACTTGTTTTCTTCTAAGTCTTAATTTTATAGAAATGCAAATAAGGGAACCATACAATAATAAGCAAACCTTATACCAGTTAATAAAACTGTTATAAGGTTTGCTTATCATAAATGAGTTCCCTTATAATTTTCTTTTTCAACATCATTCATTAAAATAATCTTAATCAATTTCAAATAGATCTTCGCAGCCATTAAGCAATTATTTTTCAGTAACTTCTTTTACTTTCTTTTATTACTAAACCACTCACTTGTAGCTTTTGCAGCATCACTTGGAAGTATTTTATTATATACTTCATTGTAAAGCCATGCTAAGGTCTTGCTGCTCAAATACTTTCTCATTTCATTTTCCGCTTCCATCATCACTACTTTTATTGTGCAAGGACTCTTTGTAACTGTATCTGGTAAATTGTTCTTATCTAATAATACATTATTTTGCCTAATTTCTGCACACTGAAAAAATGGTTCACTTCCTTCTACTGCCTCAACAACATCCCAAAAGGTTATTTCTTCTGCGCTTCGAGCTAGTGCATAACCACCTTTTACCCCAGGTATGGATTTAATAATTCCGGCCTTGCTTAATTTTGCATATACCTTAGATAAGTAAGTTTCAGAGATCCCCTGAAAGGTAGCTAAGTCATGTATTCCAACAGATTTACCATCTTCCAAATTCACCATATATAATAAACAATGTATTGCATATTCTACTCCAATTGAAAATTTCATTTTTCCTGCTCCTTGTTATATAATCTTTTAATTATAATATCTTATAATTTATACTCATTCAAGATACTCTTATTGTATACTCTTACAAAATGTTTCCATTGACAATAAATAAAAAGAATTATACTCTAAATATAGACAAAAGTTATCCACGATATAGGTTGTCCATATTTTAAAGAAAGAAGGAATAAGAAATGTTAACAGAAAAATTTTTAGAAGTATTGAATCATGAAGGTGTAGTTTCTATCGTAACTTGCGCTAACAATGAAGCTCATGTTGCTAATACATGGAACAGTTATTTAATTGTTACTGATGACAATAAAATTTTAATTCCTGCAGCTGCTATGATTGTAACAGAGAAAAATATTAATGCCAATCCAAAGGTTAAATTAACTCTTGGCAGCAGAGAAGTAATGGGCTATAGATACATGGGAACTGGCTTTTTACTAGAAGGCACTGCTAAGTTTCTAAAAGAAGGAGATAACTTTAACAAAATGAAAGAAAAGTGCCCATTTCTTTCTAGAACCTTAGAAATTACAGTTACCTCCTGCAAGCAAACGCTATAATAATTTAATTATACCTAGATAAATCTGTATATTACTTTTTAAGTTTTCCTATGTCAGATTTATTTAGGCATATCATATAAATGTCCTTAACAACTTCAGTGTAACCTTGAGACCTAACATAATATGTTTTTGTCGTATCTGTATTATTTTCATACTGCACATTTAACTTACCATTTTCAATTTTCACATCTGAAACTTGCGATAAAAAAGAAAAGTATCCTTTCGGAGGATAATCCTGCAGTACAACTATGCCTTCCTTATCCCAGTTTACATTCTTAATTACTGAATCAACAATGGAGTTAGGCAGGTTGTCATTTGCATATATCCGCCATTCATCTTCATTATTAAATACTATCTGATTCTTAATTTCAGGCATACCTTTTTGTACTAATGAACCAATATAAACACACTTCCAGTCAATTCCTGACTTTGCAGCAGGTTTATTATTATCTACAGTTGCCGGAGAAGTTTGAGTTTTATCTTTGTCCTCTAATAAAGCCATATACTTGTCTTCATCACCATATGGGTTTTTAAAATATCCTGGAATAGTACTTATATTCTTCATTTGAATTGGATTCCCATTATTAAGCTTTTTAATTATAATATTAAATGAGTTTTTAGTATTTAACGCAACTTCAAAATCTTGCTTGTCGCTTTTTATTTGATACAAATTATCTTCGGTTTTTTTATAAGTGCCTCTATCAACTTCCCTGCTGTCAATATATTCTACGAAGCTGCTGTCATCTGGTTGAAAAGATAGCAAGATTACGTAGCCAACACCTTCTCTATCACTTTGATAGCCGCCTTTTAAGTTTGGTACGGCCTTAGAAGTACATCCTGTCAAAAGCAGAACAATAGCCAAAGATAAGATTGTAAACATTTTTTTCATAATAATAGCCCCCCAAAAATTTTTTAAGATCTTAATCTATCTGAATATTTAGTAGTCCAAACATCGCCACAGTGGACATACTAATGTTCCACAACTCCTTTATACCATTATACAATAAAAAATTATTCATACCAAATATTAACACCTCTACAATTGATGATTTTCGTTAACTTTAGTTTAATACCTAGACATGCTAATGTGGCAGGAGAAACGTCCCCATGCCACATTAGCCTCTCAGGCACATACCCTTCCACTTTTGATCTTTCTCTGATAGAATTATTTCACTTATATTACCTATAGGCCATTTAATGCCGATTTCTGGATCGTTCCAGGCTATTCCGTCTTCATCTTCAGGATGATAAAATTCAGTACACTTATAGCAAAACTCAGCAGCCTCTGACAGTACAAGAAAACCATGGGCAAAGCCTTCTGGTATATAGAACTGCTTTTTGTTCTCTTCACTTAAAATAACCCCCACCCATTTTCCATAAGTTTGGGAGTCCTTTCTTAGGTCTACAGCCACATCAAAAACTTCTCCTTTTATAACTCTTATCAGCTTTCCTTGAGGATGATTTCTTTGAAAATGCAGCCCCCTAAGAACTCCCTTTGAGGAGCTTGATTGATTATCCTGTACAAAAACCATATCAAGCCCCGCTGCTTTAAAATCCTCATAGTTGTAGGTTTCTAAAAAACAGCCTCTTTTATCTTTGAAAACCTTAGGTTCTATTGTATAAACACCTTTTATGGAAGTTTCTAATATATTAAACTTACCCATAGCTTATTTCCCTTCATACATATTGTAATAATAATTTTGATAATCGCCGCTTGTTATATTATCCATCCAAGCTTTGTTATCCAAATACCATTTAATTGTCTTCCTAATTCCATCTTCGAAGGTAGTTTCAGGGAACCAGCCGAGCTCTTCTTTAATTTTAGTAGGATCTATGGCGTATCTTTTGTCATGGCCTAGTCTGTCCCTAACATATTTAATAAGGTCTTCAGATACCTCACTATCTACATTTTTATTAATATATTCAATAATTGTTTTTACAATATAAATATTAGTTCTTTCATTATGACCACCAATATTATAAACTTCTCCTAAACTTCCCTTTCTTATTACCATGTCAATTGCCCTGCAGTGGTCTACTACATATAGCCAGTCTCTTATATTTAATCCATCTCCATATACAGGGAGGGATTTTTTATTAAGGCAATTATTTATTACTAATGGAATTAATTTCTCTGGAAATTGGAAAGGACCATAATTATTTGAACACCTAGTGATATTTACAGGCATTTTATAGGTATCATAGTAGGCCTTTACCATAAGGTCAGCACCTGTTTTACTTGCAGAATATGGGCTGTGTGGATTAAGTGGTGTAGCTTCCATAAAGTAACCAGTTCCTCCAAGTGAACCATATACTTCATCTGTAGAAACCTGAAGATATTTCTTGCCCTTTTTAAAACTAGTTCCTTCCTGCCAATTATCCTTAGCAATATTTAAGAGATTTACTGTTCCAAGTACGTTAGTTTTAGCAAATATGCCAGGTTCTTTTATACTTCTGTCCACATGTGATTCTGCTGCAAAATTAATTACATAGTCAATATTCCAAACTTTAAATATCTTGCTTATGGCTTCCTTCTCACAAATGTCAGCTTGAAGGAAGCTATAGTTTGAATTGTTCTCTACGGCTTTTAAATTTTCTAAGTTTCCTGCATATGTTAGCTTGTCTACATTAATAACTTTTATATCCTTGTATTTACTTAACATATAAATGATAAAATTTGATCCAATAAATCCTGCACCGCCAGTTATTAAATAATTTTTCATATCCCCACCTAATTTTAATTAATTATAATTTATGAAGCTTCTAGCTTGTTTTAGCACCTATTTATTTAATTGATTAGTAAACATTTTAAGGGCTTCCTGCCAAGGTCTCATTTCATCCCCAATTGTGCATCTAAGCATCATATTATCAAGCGAGGAGAAAACTGGTCTAATAGCTCCTTTTTTATATTCTTCTGTAGTTACTGGCTTTATTGTACAGTCAAGCTTTAAATATTCTACAATTTTACATGCAAAATCATACCATGAACATTCTCCAGAACCTGTACAGTGATAGATTCCATATTCTTCTGTGAGTGCTAACTTTAGTATGTGATAGGCTAAGTCTTCAGCATTTGTAGGATTTCCCCGTTGATCGTTTACTACATTTAAGCTGCTGTTTGCATTTGCTGCCTTTATTATGGTCTTTACGAAATTGTTTCCGCTTAAGCCGTAAAGCCATGAAGTTCTTACTATAAAATATTTACTGCAGAGCTGCTGCACATACCTTTCACCTAAGAGCTTAGTTTTCCCATATACATTAATTGGATTTGCCGCATCATATTCCCTGTATGGTCTATACCCACTTCCTGAAAAGACATAATCAGTTGATATGTGTACAAGTTTAGCCTCTATTTCTTCACAAGCCATTGCTAAATTTCTAGGTCCTATGGAATTTGCTTTAAATGCTGCATCTTCATTAGCTTCACAGCCATCTACATTAGTATAAGCCGCACAGTTAATTACAAGGTTCGGTGCAAAATCCACTACTATACTTCGTGTGTCATTTAAATCAGCTATGTCAAGCTCCTCTAAATCAATGCCCTTTACTTCAGCCTCATTATATATTGTATTGATTTTTCCAAGCTCCGATTCCTTAGCATTTATCATATTTGTCATTTGGGTTCCTAGCTGTCCTTTGCTTCCTGTTATTAATATTTTCATATATATCAACCACCCATAACAAGCTTCATTAAATACCTGCCATAATCTGTTTTCATTAGGGGCTCTGCCAACTTCTTAAGCTGCTCACAATTAATAAAGCCTTCCCTATAGGCTATTTCCTCTATGCAGGCTACGTATAGCCCTTGTCTTGTTTGAATAGCTTCTACAAAGTTTGCTGCATTTAAGAGTCCGCTGTAGGTTCCTGTATCAAGCCAAGCCATACCTCTTCCAAATAACTCCACCTTAAGATTACCTCTTTTTAAATATTCATTATTTATTTCTGTTATTTCTAATTCTCCACGGGCAGATGGCTTAAGCTTCTTTGAAATTTCAATTACCTCATTGTCATAAAAGTAAAGTCCTGGTACAGCATAGCTTGATTTAGGTTCTAATGGCTTTTCTTCAATGGATAGAGCATTAAACGCCTCATCAAATTCCACCACTCCAAATTCTGAAGGATTACTTACATGGTACCCAAAAATTGTAGCTCCTTCATTTCTTGCTGCTGCATTTTGAAGTCTCTCTGAAAAACCGAAGCCATAAAAAATATTGTCTCCCAGCACTAAACATACATTATCCTTTCCAATGAACTTTTCGCCTATTAAAAAGGACTCAGCTAAACCCTTAGGCTCATTTTGAACTTTATAATCAATGTTAAGTCCTAAATGGCTTCCATCCCCTAGTAAATCTTGAAATACTGTAACATCTCTTGGAGTAGATATTATTAATATTTCTTTTATTTTTGCTAGCATTAAAACTGACAAAGGATAATATATCATTGGTTTATCGTAAATTGGCAGTATCTGCTTTGACACTGATTTTGTTATTGGATATAAGCGTGTCCCTGAGCCTCCTGCTAAAATAATTCCTTTCAATTGCGGCACTCTCTCTTTCAAATAAAATCTTTTTATTATTCCATATAATATATGCTTAATAATGAAAATGATATTAATTTTTTTATAAGAAAGCATAATAACACCGACTGAATTATTTGAATATATTGTTATTTATGTTATAATAGTACATAATATTAATTATAAAAAGTTTAATATAATTCTTGAAAATATAACTAATTGCTTGAAAGAGGAAAGAATTGGTAAAAGTATTGAATTGATAGGAGAAAAAAACTCTCAGGGAATTTATGAGGAAGATAAGACATTACTAAACGGCATCATAATAAAAACTATTGATACTACAGATTTTATAGAGAAAAGAAAAATT
Organism: Candidatus Clostridium stratigraminis; assembly: GCF_045310675.1. Classification (NCBI taxonomy): domain Bacteria; kingdom Bacillati; phylum Bacillota; class Clostridia; order Eubacteriales; family Clostridiaceae; genus Clostridium; species Candidatus Clostridium stratigraminis. Next base: position 168,511 of record NZ_JBJHZZ010000005.1, on the reverse strand, counting down.
GTTATGTATGATGAAAACCGCAGGATGTTATCTGAAATATATGTACCATGCACTACTTTGGTAAAAGTGGAATATAAGTAAATAATCTGCTGCTAACAAAAAAACACGCTTTAATGCGTGTTTTTTATTTTGCTACTGTTAAGGGACATTCTTACTAAAAAAGTTTAGTTTTTATCTGAAATTATAGCAAATACCTGATGGTCTTCCCATTGACCATTAATCTTTACACCTTTTTGCTCTATACCTTCTCTATGAAAACCTGCCTTTTCTAATACTCGCATTGAACCTATATTGTTTAACATAGTGCCCGCATCAATGCGGTGCAGTTTTAATACATTAAATGCAAATTCAACTGCTAAGGTAACTGCTTCCGTTGTATACCCTTTCCCATTATATTGTTTGTCCAATGAATAACCAATTAGACACCTTTGTAAAGCACCTCGAGCTATATTAAACAGATCTACATCACCAATCAATTTCCCATTATCCTTTAAATATATACCAAAGTTATAGCTCTTGTCTTCTTCCCTTTGCTTTATTGATTTAATAATATATTCGCGTTTTGAATCAAGTGTGTAGTAGTCCTCAGCAAAAGTCGGGGAATATCTCTGAAACAGTTCACTATTTCTTATATGTAGATCCAGTAAAGCTTCTGCATCTGAATCTTCTAAAAAACGAATGTAAATTCTGTTACCTGTAAGATCCATATTTTTCAACCTCCTATATACAAATTCATTGCTACGTACTGATTAACTAATAATTATATATATTATAAACTAACTCTTTGCCTTTACCAAGATTATGAATAAATTTCTACAGTATAAATTTTTCTATGGCTTTTGCCACCCCATCATTATCATTGTCTGAAGTTATATATTGAGCTGCAGCCTTGACTTCCTCAATAGCATTTCCCATGGCGACACCAAGTCCAGCATAGGTTATCATTTCAATGTCGTTAGCCTGATCTCCTATGCATATTACTTCTTCCTTTTTAATCCCAAGCTTGTCTGCTAAAGCTTTAACACCATAGCCCTTATTACAGTCTTTATCCATTACCTCAAAAATTCTGGGCGAGGTTTTTACCACATTATAATCACTTAAAAATTTTTCAGGAAGCTCATGCTTCTTTGTGAAGAACAGCTTTCTTTTCTGCGATAGGATTATCTTGGCTACTTCATCTTCATCATTTATACCTGTTTCAATATTAATTGTTTTAACAGCTGTTTCTAAGAATTTTGCTTCAAATCTAGAAAGTTCATTTTCTTCCGCCGTTATAACACCCTCATGAGTATAGCCGATCATATTGAACCCATATTTCCTGCTCATTGAATGAATTTTTTTAAAGTCCTTGCCTCTTAATCCTTTATAGGCAATACATTTAAAATCACTTGTTCTGTATATTGTGCCGCCATTATTTCCAATTAAGTACTGATTTTCTCCTGTTAAATTTACTTCCTTTAGATATTTTTCTAAACCCTTTAGTCCTCTTCCAGAGGTTATAACAACCTTTGTACCCTTTTTTATTGCATTTTTAATTGCTTCTTTATTGGTATTTGAAATAATTTTATCACTATTTAATAATGTACCATCCATATCAACTGCTAAAAGTTTATACATTTAAATCCCCCGTCTTTCCACTTCTGCATTAATTAGGCACCTTCAAAACAGCTATACGCTCTTTTGAAGGTGCCTAGAATATAATAAATAACGCTAGGTCTAATCCTATTACGCTAAATTATATATCTCTTAAAATTTATAAAGTTATGAATATTTATTATCATTTATTAATATTTAATATCATTGTATATCATTTATAATTATTTTTCAAGGTATTTTATTAATTTGATAATAATGTTATAATAATAAGAAGAAATAATACTAAATGATAATGAAGAGGTATCAAATGTTTATAGAAGAAAGACATGAACAGATTTTAAATATACTTAATAAAAATGGCAGAGTAAATGTAAAAGATTTAAGTGAAATCTTTAAGGTTACTGAAGGGATGATAAGAAAGGATCTTCAAAAATTAGAAAAAGAAGGAGCTTTAAAAAGGACCTATGGCGGGGCTATTCTTAATAGAGAGTTTTCTAAAAGCAGCCCTATAACTGCTAGAATGAATGTAAGCTTAAACAGCAAAGAGATAATTTCCAGGAAAGCCTTTGATTTAATTGAAGATGGGGACGTTATTTTTATAGAAGCCTCTAGTATAAACGATCTATTAGCTCAGTTAATAGCTGGCAGTACTAAAAAGCTGACTTTAATAACTAACATGGTTATAATAACCCCACTTTTTTATGATAATGAAACAGTAAAGTTAATTTGTATTGGCGGGATGTACGATAATAAATCCGGTGGAGTTATTGGTTCAGAGGTAATTAAAGGAGTATCAAAATATTACTTCAATAAAGGTTTTTTAGGAAGCTCAGGTGTGAATTTAAATTCAAGCAGTGTAGGAACCGCCACCTCAGAGGATGGTAATATTAAAGAACTTATAGTTAAAAATAGTAAAGAAGTATTTTTACTTGTAGAAAAAGAAAAATTTAATTTAGATTGTACCTATAACTTTGCTTCCTTAGAAGATTTTGATGCAGTAATTACTGACTCGGAAATTACCGAGGAAATAAAAGAACATATAAAGAGACTAGATGTTAAACTAATATAATTCTAAATATCAAATTATGGATGGAGGTTTAATTATGACAAAACGTTTATTAGATTGCAGTGCTTCTGATTTTATTAAGATGAGCAAAACAGATATTTTACAAGCAATTGAGGCAAGTGAAGGCAGAGTGTTAGTTTCAGAAATAATTGGAGTATTTGATCATGTCTTTTCCCCTATTAGCTCGGCAGAATATTCTGCTGCCTTTGGTGCAGATATTTTATTATTAAATGTGTTTGACGTTTATGATCCTGTTTTTCATGGAATTCCAATTGTTGATAAAGAGGAGATAATTAAAGAAATAAAAAGGCTAACCGGAAGATTAATTGGCATTAATTTAGAACCTGTAGATAATGAGCAAGAGACAATTGGGGAGATTTCCAAAATATCTAAAGGGAGACTTGCAACTGTTGATGCTGCAGTAACGGCTAATAAATTAGGTGCTGATATGCTTCTTCTAACTGGAAACCCAGGTACTGGGGTATCTAACAAGGCAATTGTTAGTTCATTAAAAAGCATTAGTGCAGCTTTAGGAGATAAGATAATTTTAGCTGCGGGAAAAATGCATGCGGCTGGTTCCCTAAAGGAGGCCGGGGAAAATATTATTACAAAAGAAGATATAATGGAATTTGTTAATGCTGGTGCAAATATAATTTTACTGCCTGCACCTGGTACTGTGCCTGGCATTACCATGGAATATGTTAGGGAACTGGTAACTTATGCTCATAGCCTTGGTGCTCTTACCTTGACTGCAATAGGAACCTCACAGGAAGATGCCGACTCTGAAACCTTAAAGCAAATTGCCCTTATGTGCAAAATGACTGGCACAGATATGCATCATATAGGTGATGCCGGCAGTAAAGCTGCTCCACCGGAAAATATTATGAATTATAGTATAGCAATAAGAGGAAAAAGACATACTTTTAACAGGATGGCAAGATCAATTAATAGATAAGTTCTTTAATATCATTTCTATGAAAAGGAGGCACAATAATGTTTAAAAGTGCAAATACAACAATAGAAGCAGCAGATTTTAAAAAGGCAGTAAAATTTTATGTAGAGACCTTAGGATTAAATTTGCAATTTCAGATAGAAGGACATTTGGCTCAGATTGAGGCACCAGGACTAACAATTTGGATAATACATCCTAAGGGAGCAGATAACCTGCATCATGAGCTTTCAGAGAGTATCTCTATTGGGTTTGAAGTAGAAAAGTTAAATTCTGAAGTTGAGCTTCTAAAATCCAAAGGTATTAAATTTCAGCGTTTCATGGATTCCGAAACAACTAGATTTGCTTATTTTAATGATCCTGACGGCAATTTACTTTATTTAATTGAGCTAAAGCCTCAAGCTGGTGAAGCTAAAAAATAGAGAAACTTTTGTAATTTAGGTGCTGGTGTAAAAATAAACTATATTTCACGCCAGCACCTATTTTTTTATAATTCCTTAAAGAATAACCATTCAATTAATAAGCACATCACTATTAAAAATTCAATAATCTTAAAAACATGTCCATTATATTCTTGAACTTTCCAGCTCTTCTACCTGTTTTCTAATGAAGAGTCTACTCATATAGGCAAAAATTACAGTTATTAAAGGTGACAAATAGCATAGTAGGGAATAAGGTCCATAGGCTAAAGTTGGAATACCTGTTGTAATAACTATAAATATTGAATTTACATTCCAGGGAATAAGGGGGGATATAATTGTTCCTGTATCTGCAATTGTTCTAGCTAAGGTTGTATTCTCAATTCCTAATTCACTATATTTATAGCTTAAAAGCTTTCCAGGAAGAATAATGCCTATAGTTTCATCACTTATTAAGGTCATAATGCTGCTTATAAGCCCTGTTTTAATAATAAGCCCTTCCTTCGTTTTAATACTTCCTGTAAGCCTATTAATTAAAGGAAGTATTAGACCAGATTCTTGAAATATGCTGCTTAGACCTATTGCACCAGCCATTATAAGGAGTATGTCTAACATAGAACGTACGCCGCCGCTGACTAAAACAGTGTTTAATACAGCAGAATCAGTTGCAGCCTTATATCCACTAAATACTGCGGTCATAACTGCATAAAAGTTTCCCTTCTGAAGACCTATAGAGACAGCTATTCCAATTGCTAATGTAAAAGCCACTGCCTTTACCATTCTCACTCCTAGAAAGGACATTATTATAATACCTAATGGCAGCAATAATACAAAGGGAGATATTACAAAGCTTCTGCTTATTGCTGTGGTAAAATTATCTATATTTGAATTTACAAGTACTGCAGTATACTTTTTCCCTAAAAAATAATATATAAGAGCCGTTAAAAAATAAGTTGGGAGAAAGGTCTTGAGCATGGAGAGCAGTGTTTTTTTACTGCCTACTTGCACAGTTTCAAGTGTAAGGTTAAAAAGACTTGATATTGGTGATATCTTGTCTGCTACAAATGCACCTGACACTATAGCTCCCATAAGAATATAGTCAGGTATTCCAAATACCCTGGAAAGTCCTAGCAGAGCAATGCCCACACTGCTTACAGTTCCTATTGCCGTTCCCATAAAAATTGCAACTATGGAGGTTAGAATAAAAGCTGCAAATAAGAAATTAGTACCCTGCATATATTTTAGTCCATAGAACAACATTGTTGGCACAACCCCTGAGGTCATCCATATAGAGATCATGGCCCCAATTAATGCAACTAAAATAAATAGTGATGCACATTCAGCATTGCCTTTTTTAATCATTTTTAATATTTCAATTATTGAAAATCCACTTTTTATAAGTATAAGTGAAGTAACAGCAATACTAGCAAGAAAGCCATAAAATAAGAATATTTTAAATATAATACAGCTAATTATTGAAATAAGTGTAAGAATCAAAATTATATATATATTTCTATCAGAAACTTTATTTTCTTTCATATAAATCCCCCTATGTGGTAAGTGAAAGTCCCCATGCCTCATTTTTGTAGTATTTCAGCTAATGCCACAAGCTGCAGCATCATAAGTTAAACGAACAGTAACATCTTAATTATATAATATCATATAAAAATATAGAAGAAGTATAATACGTATACACTTTCGTTACCTAAAAAATGCCGATAGAATGTATCTATCGACATTTTTTTTATTGATTAATTTATAGGACCTGGATGAAAAACGCTGTAGTTTGTGGCGGAAAGCTAAGTGTCATAAAGGTTGCAAAATCTATTCTTACCATCTGACCTGCCCTGATATCTCGTAAACTTATTCTATTTCCCCTTCTATCCAAAATTAGTGTTGAATTAGTTATGAGAAATCGCATTTGACTATATATATCGTCAGCAAAACCGGTATAAAGATATCTATTGTTGACATCAACCTCCAATACTCTATCAGTTTTAGAATTAAAAGGCCAATTTTTATAACTGACAACTATCTTAAAAGCCTCTGACTGTGGTGGAATGCTTTTTGTCATTTTAGTTGAAAAATCAGCATCTACTATCATCCCTACTCTCAAATTATTAAATGAAAAATTGTCTCCATATGGACTTAGTATTATTGTATTAGGCCCTATTACCAATGTAACACGATAATTATGAAGCATGTTATTTGGACCTACAGCTGCATAAGATATTGTTACATATCCTACCCCTTCATTTGTATAAATTCTTGTAATTCTACTATCTCTAACCCTAATAACATTTTCATTCCGTAAAGCTTCATTCCCTTTGTTTGAAATGCTTAAATTTTCCATATCTCACCTCATAAATTATTGCTTTTATATAGAAAGTAACCAGATAATTACAAGTAATTTCCTTTGTCATATTATTACTATCCATAATATTTTATGGAATTAAACGGAAAGTGATACTATTTCTGTAACATGTTTTACAGCTAACCATAAAATGAATGTGATAAGGATTTTTATCTATAGCAAAAACCACAGGAGGTTTAAATGTATAATAATTTTTATTGCCCTTATTACTCACCTGAAGCTACTTGCTCTTTTTTAGATGGGGAGCTTAGAAATTCTGAGTACTTTGATGCATATGATGATCCTGAAGATTTTGATCCATCTTATAACGAAGATGTAGAAGAAGTTGTAAATGGTGATTCAGATACTGGCAGCATGAATGATTCAACTACCTTAAGCAGCAGATGGAGCAGCTGGCAGAGCCTTGGTGGTGTTTTAGCTTTTGCGCCAGGTGCTTCTTCATGGGCACCTAACAGACTTGATACTTTTTCCACGGGAACTGATAGTGCTTTATATCACAAATGGTGGGATGGTTCGCACTGGAATGGCTTTGTAAATCTTGGCGGAATATTAACTTCTGCCCCTGCTGCTGTTTCCTGGGGAAACAATAGAATTGATGTATTTGGCAGAGGCAGGGACAATGCTATGTGGCATATTTTCTGGAACGGCTCTCGTTGGAGCAGATGGGAATTTCTTGGAGGAAACTTAACCTCTTCTCCTGCTGTTTCTTCATGGGCTCCTAACAGGCTGGATACTTTTGTAAGAGGTGTGGACAATGCCCTATGGCATAGATATTGGAATGGCTTACGATGGAGTAATTGGATACGTATAGCTGGGAGATTATCCTCTGCCCCTGCTGCTGTTTCCTCAGAAAACAATAGAATTGATGTATTTGCTCGCGGTCAAAACAATCAGCTCATTCACATATGGTGGAATGGAACCAGCTGGAGTAGATGGCAAGATCTTGGTGGGTTCTTAACTTCAGGTCCTGCAGTTTCTTCTAGAGGCCCAAATAGACTTGAAGTATTTGCTAGGGATCGAAACAACCAAGTAATCACCAGGTCTTGGGATGGTTCTCGCTGGAGTAGCTGGAGTAGTCTTGGAGGAAATATAACCTCAGACCCAGCTGCAATATCTTGGGGACCTAATAGAACTGATGTGTTTGCAAGAGGTAGTGACAATGCTATGTGGCATATATGGAGAGACTAGCTTCAAAGACTGAAACTGACAGAGGGACGACTCCCTCTGCCAGTTTTTTATTTGTGCAACTTAATACATATATTTTTACATATGTTATAATTTAACTAATATATCAGTACTTGTGCAGCCAATTGAGGCAGCAAAATATCCTATGGGAGGTTTTTGCATACTACATTTGAGTTTTAGAATATTGTTAGAAATATATAAATTTTTAATGATTTATTAACCTTAATCTAATGAATCTGTATTAAAATATATAATAAATTAGTATTACATAATAAAAAAGTATTAAAATATATAAATAGATTGGTGTTTCTTAATAAAGAGAACATAATGAATTTTTATAAGCAAGGAGAAAACAAATGTCAGTAAAAAATGAAAACAGAAAAGTTACAGCTAAACATATGAACAATGATGTAATTCATAAAAGTTTTGAAATTGGAATTTTACTTAAAGCCATTGATGGAGTTTTAGAAATAATAGGAGGGATCTTATTAAATTTTTTTACCCCGGCATCACTTAACAAATTAGTTGTTTTACTAACGCAGCACGAATTATCTGAAGACCCAAATGATGTAATTTCTAATTTAATGATTAAAATGAGTTCTAACTTTTCTATTAGTTCGCAAAATTTTGGAGTGTTCTATTTAATTTCTCATGGTCTGGTTAAATTTATTCTTATTGTTTTGTTATGGAAAAGAAATATTTGGGCCTATCCCCTAACTATCGTTTCATTTATTTTATTTATTGTTTATCAAATTTATCGTTATACAATTGATCATTCAGCTTTTCTAATTGTCCTTACAATTTTTGATATTATCATGATTTTTTTAACTTACATAGAATATAAAAGAATGAAAAGTGAATTTACTTTATAAGGCCTCTATATTATATATTTTTATTTTATTATTTAAATTTGCTTAAAAGTTTCATTTTAATATTGAAATTATATTATATGTGTTATATTATATATGTATAGGATATTAATTATGTATCACTTTTGTATTTTGATTTACATATAATATATCACATATTTTATAAAGGAGTGTCTGTTATGAACGGTACAGTTGGAGTTTCAGAACAAATATTAAATGAAATTGATAATTTAATGGAAAAGTCAGGTGTATCCAAAGAAACCTTCTTAAAGCACATTGCTGACTATTACAACATGAATTTTGTTTTAGATAAGAAAATTAACGACCTAAATGCTTACTATGATAGTTTCACTAGCTAGTAATAAGTGAGACCTTCATTACAAAATATTCTTACTGCTTACAACGATAGTTCCACTTCCTACGTGGCACGGGGACATTTCTCGTGCCACACATTAAACATGCATATAGTAGCAAATTTTAAGGACAGCCAAATAAAGCTGTCCATTTTTTTATCTAATTTTCATTTTCTATAAACGTTTTAGGTTTATAATGATATACATATATTGTTATAAGTGAACTAAATTAATGCTTGGAGGTTAGAATGTATAACTATATTATCTTTGATATTGATGGCACACTTTTAGATACGGAATTTGCGCTTCTTTCATCACTTCAAAAATTGGTATTGGAAGAGCTTAATAAGCATATGAGCTTTGATGAATTAAGATTTGCCTTGGGTATTCCTGGAGAAGTGACCTTAGAAAAACTGAAAATATCAAATGTTTCAGCTTGCATTATAAAATGGAATCAGTATATAAATGATAGTTTCCAGCATGTGAAGGTTTTTGATAAGATTGAGGAAACTTTAGCTGCTTTAAGTAAAATGGAAATTTCAATGGGTATAGTTACTTCAAAAACAAGAGAAGAATTTCAAAATGATTTTGTACATTTTGGGCTGGATCAATACTTTGGTTTAGTGGTTTGTGCTGATGATACTAAAAAACATAAGCCCAATCCAGAGCCAATTTTAAAGTTAATTGAACAAGCAGGTATAGATAAATCAAAGATAATCTATATTGGTGATACGAAATACGATATGGAATGCGCTTACGGTGCAGGTATAGATTTTGCCTTGGCATTATGGGGTGCCAAATCATCAGAAGGTATTAATGCAAATTATATTCTTGAAGATCCTAAGAAAGTATTAAAATTAATTTAAAATTAAGGGCAGCTAGATAGCTGCCCTATTTTTTATAGGTTTTTTATTGTTTAACTTTAGACCATATCTTATCAATTAACTGACTTTTATCACCTATATCTTTTAGGTATTCTCCTTTTTTAAGATCTTCTTCAGGAGGGTAAATACCAATATCATCAAGGATGCTCTTATCAATAAATGGATAAGCCGCTGTATTTGGATTTGCATATGGAAAAACCTTTGAAATTTCTGAACTTATTTCCGGCTCCATAATGAAATTCATAAAAAGTTCAGCAGATTTCACATTTTTAGAATTCTTAGGTAATACAAAATTGTCCTGCTGTAGGAACAACCCTTCCTTTGGAATTACAACTTTCAAATTTCTATTTTCCCTTTTAGCTAGTGCAGCTTCTGCACCCCATACATAGCCTATTGATGCTTCTCCGTTTATAAGCATAGTCTTAGGGCTATCACTGTCGTAGGCTTTAATATTGGGCTGAAGCTTAATTAGCTCCTGCTCTGCTTTAGCTAGGTGCGATGGATCTGTATCATTTATGGAGTAGCCTAGTTTTTTAAGTGCCATCCCTACAATTGCTCTCTCATCATCCAGTACCACAATGGAATTTTTGTATTTACTGTTCCATAGATCAGCACAGGAGGTGATATTCTCCTTAACTTTTGTGGCATCATAAACTATTGCTGCGTCCCCGGACATATATGGTACGCTGTATAAGTTTCCCTTATCAAATTCTAAGTTTTTATAGTTGTCGCCTATATTTTTAAAATTAGTTAACTGAGATTTATCTATAGGCTGAATTAAGTTCTGTTTCTTTAAAATATCAACCATATAGTCACTGGATACTACCAGGTCATAATTCGATCCTCCTGCCATAAGCTTTGCAAGCATTTCCTCATTAGAAGAAAAGGTACAATAGTTAACTTTTATATTATAAGTCTGTTCAAATTTATCTATTACGGATTGAGGCAAATATTCTGACCAGTTAAACACATTTAAAACCTGCTGCTTATTATCAGCACTTTTAACTGCATTAAAAATTCCGCCTCCTATTATTATTGTACATAATAGGAGTGAAATCATTATTTTCGTCATCTTTTTGCCTTTAATATTCTTTGATTTTAATTTATCAGAGAAAATTACTATAGCCAAAGTGAAAATCATCAAAATTGTAGATAGAGCATTTATCTCTGGAGTAACTCCGAACTTTACCATTGAATAAACCTGCAGCGGGAGCGTTGTGATTCTTGAACCTGCCACAAAAAAGCTAATTATAACGTCATCAAGTGAAAGTGTGAAAGCCATCATTCCGCCTGCAACCACTCCTGGCATAATCATTGGTAATGTAATTTTAAAAAATGTAGTTAAAGAATCAGCTCCTAAATCCATAGCAGCTTCTTCTACTGCCCTATCAAAACCATCCAGCCTTGCTCTTACAACTATTACAACGTAAGATATACTAAAGGTTATATGTGCAATAATAAGTGTTCCTAAGCCTAAATTTATCTTTGCCTGTGAAAAGAATGCCAAAAGTGCAATTCCCATTACAATTTCGGGAATTACAACTGGGACATATAAGAGTCCATCCAGTACCCCTTTACCTTTAAATTTATATTTGTACATTCCTACAGCTGTTATAGTTCCAATTATAACTGATACCAAGCTGCTAACAACGGCAACAATTAAACTGTTCTTTAAGGCAGCTAATATGCTGTAGTCAGTTAATAAGCTCTTGTACCACTTTAAGGTAAAGCCTGTCCATACTGCATTAAACTTAGAATTATTAAAGGAAAATATAACAAGTACTATAATTGGTAAATATAAGAATAAATAAATCAAAAATGTATAGAGCTTACTTACATTACTGCCAATAGATTTTTTCAATTAAAGCACCTGCCCTTCCTGGTGTTTCTTGGTTAACTTAAAGTACATGCCTATAATCAAAAGCATAACTACAATTAAGATTACCGAAATAGCAGAACCAAAAGGCCAGTTCCTTGCTGCCAGGAATTGATTCTTTATTAAATTACTTAATAACAATACTTTACTTCCGCCCATGAGATCAGGAATAAAGAAGTATCCTAGAGTCGGAACAAACACCAGCATACATCCTGAAATTACTCCAGACATTGTAAGGGGTAAAGTAATCTTTGCAAAGGTAATTACATTATTAGCTCCCAGATCTGAGGCTGCTTCTAAGTAGGATTTATCCAGCTTCTCAACTGAAGTATATATTGGAAGAACCATAAATGGAAACATCATATAAAACATCCCTATAAATACAGCAGTATTGTTATATAAAAGCTGCAAGGGAGTCTTTATAATATGAAGTGCCATTAAATATGTATTAATAATTCCCTCAGTTCTTAATAAAATTATCCAGGCATAGGTTCTAACCAGGGAATTTGTCCAAAATGGAATCATAACAAGAAGCAATAGTATTCCACTGAATTTTCTAGGCGCTTTTGCAATAAAATATGCAAAAGGGTATCCAAAGATCAGGCATACTAATGTAGTAACAATGGCTATTCCAAGGGATTTGATAAATACATTTAAATATAACAGATTAATCATGTTTTTATAGTTTCCTATAGTAAGTACATATTTAATATCCCCATATTGTCCCCTCTGCATAAAGCTGACAATAACAACTAAGAGAAGTGGAACTATAAAAAACAACAGCATCCATATAACTACAGGGCTTAGCAGTTTAAATGGACTGAGCTGCTTTATATCCGACAAAGCATACTTTTTTTTCATGCCTTCATCACCACAGCACTTTTAGGGCTCCAGGTAACAAAGATCTCCTGCCTTTTACTTTCAAAGTCAAATATTTCTCCAGGCTTTTCATCTACAACAACATCTTTGCCGTCTGCCGTAGTAACTACTGTTCTCATGGCTGATCCTGCATAGATTCTTTCCTTTAATTTTGCTTTAATATATTCGTCACCATTTTCAGGTACATTTTTTATTCTTAATCTTTCAGGCCTAACTGCAATGCATGCAAGTTCTCCAATAGATAAATCTATATCTTTAATTCTTACCTTTTGGTCATCATTAATCTTAAGCATTGCTCTATCATTATCTACTTCAGTAACATATCCTTCAAATATATTTGTTTCACCAATAAAATCTGCTACAAATTTAGTTTTTGGCCTTTCATATATTTCTTCAGGACTTGCTACCTGTTCTATATATCCATTATTCATAACAACAATTCTATCGGACATTGTAAGTGCTTCTTCCTGGTCATGAGTAACAAAAACAAATGTTATCCCAAGCCTTTTCCGGAGATGCTTCAATTCAATCTGCATCTGTTTCCTAAGTTTTAGGTCAAGGGCACCAAGAGGCTCATCTAAAAGCAACACCTTTGGATTATTAATTACGGCCCTGGCAATAGCTACACGCTGTTTTTGACCTCCGCTTAACTGTGAGGGCATTCTATTTTCATAGCCATCCAGTTGAACTATTTTTAGCATTTCTTCTACCTTAGATTTAATCTCATTCTTAGGTAATTTTTTCATTGTAAGCCCAAAAGCTATATTATCAAACACATTCATATGCGGAAAAAGAGCATAATTCTGAAACACCGTATTCACGTTTCTCCTATAAGGCGGTTCTGAAATTACATCCTCATTGCCAATAAAGATATTACCTTCCGTTGGCTTCTCAAATCCTGCAATCAGTCTTAAGGTTGTGGTCTTCCCACATCCGCTTGGACCAAGAATGGTTAAAAATTCTCCAGGCATCACATCCAATGAAATTCCTTTCACAGCAGCGTTCCCACCATTTCCAAAACTTTTAACAGTATTGACTAATCGAATAATAGCTTCTCCTGTCACACTTTAACAACTCCTTCTGATTATGTATAGTCCACAGAGTATACTAGGCCCCCTGTCATGGCATTTTATAAGTTGATACAGGTTGTTTTAAAACGACATTGTAACTATTACATATATATATGTAATAGTTACATTCATTTTTCGACTGAAAAAAAATATATCACATTCTGCATAATTATTCAATAATTTTTTCGAAATTTCTAAAAAATTATTGAAATTCACTTGAATACAGCGCGTTTCTAGCTTATCTCATGTAAACGTTTAAATATATAAAATTGTGAATATTTAAACATACGAGATGGCACCCATACGAGTTATTTACTTATTTAATAATAACGGCATGCATATAAGTTTGTATTACTTATTGCCAAGTGCCATTCCATGTACATGCTCTTTTGCCACGAGAAACGTCACCGTGTCCCATATTGCAAACCCTGTTACACCCCCTACTATTCCTGAGCAGGTAGCATTACTTTACTTTTCTATTGAAGTAAATACTCACATGTGCTAGAATAAGCCCATGAGCTAAGTTAATATATAAGGCTGAGATTAAGAGAGCCAAATTTAAAGTTGTACTTTAAGTTGGGGCTTTTTTTGTTTTTTTATTCCCTCCTTAAGGTCATCTTGTTGAAATTATTCACATTATGGGTAGGAATAGACTAATCTTTTAGGGCAGAATAATGAATACAGAGAGTCAAGGAATAATACCCTTGCATACAATATGAGGAATATGGGAGGCACAACGATTAATAATTGTTGTGTGCTTGAAAGGAATACGAGGGGGTTTTGGAATGTTTGATGTAACTATTATTGGAGCAGGAGTTGTAGGTTGTTCTATTGCTAGAGAGCTTTCAAAATACAAGCTTACTGTTTGTGTTCTTGAAAAAGAAGTAGATATAGCCTCCGGTACAACTAAGGCTAACAGTGCTATTATTCATGCTGGTTTCGATGCTATACCTAACATTTTAAAGGGTAAGTTAAATGCTAAGGGAAATTCAATGTTTGATAAGCTTTCTAAGGAGCTTAATTTCCCCTTTAAAAGAAATGGATCACTTGTGCTTTGCTTTGATAAAAATGATTATCACAAGCTTATTGAGCTTAAAGAGCAGGGTAAAAAAAATGGAGTCCCAGATTTACAAATATTAGATGCTGCAGAGATTCACGAAATTGAACCTAATGTATCCAAGGAAGTAGTGGCAGCATTATATGCGCCAACTGGCGGAATAGTTTGTCCATATGAATTTACCATTGCCCTTGCTGAAAATGCATATTTAAATGGCGTTGAATTTAGGCTTGGTACAAAGGTTATGGATATTAAAAAAAATGAAAATCCCTTTGCAATTAATACTAATAATGGCGTTATTGAAAGCAAATTAATTATAAATGCAGCTGGATTGTTTTCTGATGATATTAATAATATGGTAAGCAATAATAAAATAAAAATTATTCCTAGAAAAGGTGAATACTGCTTGTTTGATAAGGCAGCTGGAAGCTTAGTTTCTAAAACAATATTTCAGCTTCCTTCTGCACTTGGTAAAGGAGTTTTAGTCACTCCTACAGTAGACGGCAATTTACTTATAGGTCCTAATGCTGTAGATACTCTCGATAAGCTTGATTTAGCCACTACTAAAGAAGGCTTAGAGGATATTCTTGAAAAGGCAAAAAAATCTATAAGAAATATACCGATGAATTTAATTATTACATCATTTACAGGCCTTCGAGCTAGAACTGAGGCTGATGATTTCATAATAGGTGAGGCTTCTGATGTAAAAGGCTTTATTAATGCGGCAAGTATAGAATCCCCTGGTCTTTCTAGTGCACCTGCTATTGCAGAAATGGTAAGAAATATAGTTTTAAATTTATTACCTGCATCAGAAAAAGAGAATTTTATAGCAGTTAGAGAAAAGCCAGTAAAGTTTAGAGAATTATCAAATGAAAAAAGAAAAGAGCTTATAGCAAGAATACCTGAATACGGCAAAATAGTTTGCAGATGTGAGGTTGTTACTGAGGGTGAAATATTAGATGCCATAAGAAGCCCCTTAGGTGCAACCACCCTAGATGGAGTGAAAAAAAGAACAAGAGCTGGCATGGGCAGATGTCAGTCAGGCTTTTGCACTACAAGAATTGTAGATATATTATGCAGGGAGCTTAAGGTACCTAAAACTGAAATTACTAAGTTTGGCGGAAACTCTGTGCTCCTTACTGGCAGAAACAAAGATAATATATAAAAATGTAGTGGAGGCTTTAAGATGATGGAATTAGATATAGTAATAATTGGCGGTGGCCCTGCAGGGCTTGCTGCAGCTATAAAGGCTAAAGAAGATGGAATTGATAATATATTAATTCTAGAAAGAGAAAATCAGCTTGGAGGAATATTAAATCAATGCATACATAATGGTTTTGGACTACATACCTTTAAGGAAGAGCTTACAGGTCCAGAATATGCACAAAGATTCATCGATAAGGTTTTTGAATTAAATATACCTTATAAATTAAATACTACAGTGCTGGATTTGAATAAAGATAAGATAATTACAGCAGTTAATGAAGAGGATGGAATACTTGAAATTAGAGCAAAGGCTATAATTTTAGCTATGGGCTGCAGAGAAAGGCCTAGAGGAGCCATTAATATTCCTGGAGGCAGATGTGCTGGTATTTATACTGCTGGTGCTGCTCAAAAGTTTGTAAACTGTGAAGGTTTTATGCCTGGGAATGAAGTTGTAATATTAGGCTCAGGAGATATAGGTCTTATTATGGCACGAAGAATGACCCTTGAAGGTGCTAAAGTAAAGGCTGTTGTTGAGCTTATGCCCTATTCTGGCGGACTTAAGAGAAACATAGTGCAGTGTCTTGATGATTACAACATTCCCCTTATGCTTTCCCACACAATAATAAATATTAAAGGTAAAGAAAGAGTTGAAGGTGTAACCATTGCAGAAGTAGATCAAAATAGAAGACCAATTAAAGGAACTGAACAGTTTATTAGCTGTGACACTCTCCTCTTATCTGTTGGATTGGTTCCAGAAAATGAGCTTTCCAGAAACGCAGATATAGAGCTATCTCCTATTACCAGTGGTCCAATAGTTAATGAAATTATGGAAACCAGTATTGAAGGTGTATTTGCCTGCGGAAACGTGCTTCATGTACATGACCTAGTGGATTTTGTTACTACAGAAAGCTACAATGCAGGTAAAAATGCAGCACTTTTTGTAAAGAAAAATGGCTGCTTAAATAGAGCTTCTTCAGTTAATATTGAGGCAATTCAAGGCGTCAGATATACCGTACCTCAAAACATTAATTTTGAAAATATAAATAAGAATATTGATATTAGATTCAGAGTAGGCGATGTTTACAAAAACAGCTATATATCTGTTTATTTCGGTAATACCCGGGTAATACATATTAAAAAGAAAATACTTACTCCAGGAGAAATGGAAAGTGTCAGGCTTGCTAAGGAGTTGTTAGATAAACATAAGTATTTAAGTAAAATTACCTTTAAGGTTGAGGAAAATTAAGTAGGTTAGAGTCCTAAATGGACTTTAACGGGCAGTATGCTAATGGGAATGAGCACTCTTAAACTGCCCAGTTTTTCGACGAAAGGAGAAAGTTTTATGGGAAAGAAAGAATTAACCTGTATTGGATGCCCCTTAGGCTGCAGCTTAGAAGTTGAAGTGGATAATGGGCAAGTTGTAAAAGTCTCCGGAAATAGCTGTAATATAGGTCATGAGTATGGTATAAAGGAATGCATGAACCCAAGCAGAATTGTAACTACTACTGTTTTAGTAGAAAATGGCCAAGATTCTGTTGTATCTGTAAAAACAGAAAATGATATTCCAAAGGATAAAATATTTGACTGCATAAAGGCTTTAAAGGATATTAAAGTTAAGGCTCCAATAAATATTGGTGATGTTATTGTTCCAAATATACTAAACACTGGTGTAAATATTGTTGCTACAAAAAATGTGAAGGTATAAAATATTAAAGTAAAGTTAATTAATAGCATAACAAAGCCTGACCAATATTTAGTAAAATACTGGAGGTCATTAAATGAAGTTAGAAGAATTGTTAAGAAATAATCCTGTGGTAGCAGCTATTAAAAATGATGAGCAGCTTGAAAGTGCCCTTAATAGTTCTGTCCATATAGTATTTGTTCTTTACGGGAACATCTTAAACATTAAGGGTATCTGCGAAAAATTAAAGGAAAGAGGAAAGCTTGTATTTGTTCATGTGGATATGATAGATGGTCTTAAGGGCGATTCTAAGGGCATTGAATTCATTAAACATTATTCAGATCCTTATGGAATTATAAGCACTCGCCCCAGCAATATAAAATATGGTAAGCAATTAGGACTTTCTACTATAATTAGAGTCTTTGCAATTGATTCCCTATCTTTAGATACAGGAATAAAAAATGTTCATAACGTAATACCTGATGCAGTTGAAGTTATGCCTGGTATTGCAAGCAAAATTATTAAAGCCATGGAAAAGGAAGTTCACCTTCCTATAATTGCAGGCGGCTTAATACAAACTAAGAAAGATATTATGGACTCTCTATCTGCTGGCGCTGTAGCCATATCAACTACTGCTATTAGCTTGTGGGATATAAAATAATTTAGTAGCATCCATATGGCTTATTACTTATTTAGAGGAGGACGCAAATGGCAAAGTATGTCATGGCACTGGATCAAGGTACAACAAGCTCAAGATGTATACTGTTTAATGAAAAGGGCTTAATTGAAAGTGTGGCTCAAAAGGAATTTACTCAGATCTTTCCTAAGTCTGGCTGGGTAGAACATGATGCAATGGAAATTTGGTCAACTCAAATTGGTGTTGCCAGCGAAGCAATGGCTAAAATCAATACAACAGCAAAGGATATTGCAACCATTGGTATTACTAATCAGAGAGAAACCACTGTAGTTTGGGACAAGAGAACTGGCTTTCCAATACATAATGCTATTGTTTGGCAGTGCAGAAGAACAGCTGAGAGATGCGACGAATTAAAGTCAAGGGGCTTTGACAAGATTGTTAGAGAAAAAACCGGTTTAATATTAGATGCATATTTCTCTGCTACAAAGGTTGAGTGGCTTTTAAATAATGTTCAAGGCGCAAGAGAAGAAGCTGAAAAAGGTAATCTATTATTGGGAAATATTGATACTTGGCTAATTTGGAAGCTCACTAACGGTAGAGTTCATGTAACCGATTACTCCAATGCTTCAAGAACTATGCTGTTTAACATCCATGATCTGAAGTGGGATGATGAAATTCTAGCTGAACTAAATATTCCAAAATCAATGCTTCCAGAGCCTAAGCCTTCAAGCTGCGTATACGGATATACTGACAACCACCTTCTAGGTGGAGAAATTCCCATTGGCGGTGCTGCAGGAGACCAACAGGCAGCTTTATTTGGTCAAACTTGTTTTGAGCCAGGAACAGCTAAGAATACTTACGGTACAGGTTGCTTTATGTTAATGAATACCGGCGAAAAGGCAATAGAATCTAAAAATGGACTATTAACAACAATAGCATGGGGTATTGATGGTAAGGTAGAATATGCTCTTGAAGGAAGCGTATTTGTTGCCGGAGCAGCTATTCAATGGTTAAGAGATGAACTTAGAATACTTAAAACTGCTGCAGATTCTGAAGACTATGCTGCAGCAGTTGAAGATACAAATGGTGTTTATGTAGTTCCTGCCTTTGTAGGACTTGGTGCACCCTATTGGGATCCATATGCAAGAGGGACTATAGTAGGGCTTTCAAGAGGTTCTAAAAAGGAGCACTTTATAAGAGCTACCTTAGAATCCCTGGCATATCAAACATCAGATGTTTTGGATGCAATGCAGGAAGATTCCGGAATAACTCTTAAGTCACTAAAGGTTGATGGAGGAGCCTGTGCCAACAACTTCTTGATGCAATTCCAATCTGATGTTCTTGGAGTCCAGGTTGACAGGCCAGAAGTTATTGAAACCACAGCTTTAGGCGCAGCTTACCTTGCAGGGCTGGCAGTTGGCTATTGGAAAAACAAAGAGGAAGTAAGTGCAAACTGGGCAGTCTCAAAGGTTTTCATACCAACAATGGAGGCTTCAAAAAGAGAAGATTTATTGTCCGGCTGGCATGAAGCTGTAAAAAGATCTCAAGGTTGGATTAAATAATATAAAAGGGAGCATATCAAATTGATATACTCCCCTTATATTATTTTCATATATCTTCATAAAAGATATCAAAGCGTACTATTGCCTTTTCAAATTTTCCGTTCAGAGTATAATTAAAACAATAAAATAACTACGAGATTATTTAAAAAGGTCATGGTACATTAAGATATTATCATAGTCCTATATCTTTTAATAATTCTTTTGCATTTTCGGCATCTGATATCGGCACTTGAATCTGTGCGAATATAGTTCCTGCTGCAATTAATGTTGGAACATCATTTATATAATATTTTATCCCTTCAGAATCTAAAATTGATTTTGCTAAAGCTATTAAACCCAAATTCCTTGTTTCTGCAATTGTAGTAAATTCTACATATTCAAATTCTGCTTCCTTTGATAGTTCTTCTACTAATTCAGCGCCACAATCAGCGCAGGTAGTAAATCCCTCACTATACTCACTCCTACATTTTGGACAAAACATTTTAAATACCTCCCTCTTTATTTAATTTATTTAGCCATGATTATATTTAATATGCTCAGAGCCTATAAACATAGGTATCTGATCACTAATAATCTTGCCAATATTTTCATTCAACACCTTAGGCAAGAGCCGAATTTTATCTAAA
This sequence comes from Candidatus Clostridium stratigraminis, assembly GCF_045310675.1. Classification (NCBI taxonomy): domain Bacteria; kingdom Bacillati; phylum Bacillota; class Clostridia; order Eubacteriales; family Clostridiaceae; genus Clostridium; species Candidatus Clostridium stratigraminis. Next base: position 148,222 of record NZ_JBJHZZ010000005.1, on the reverse strand, counting down.
TCTTCTATGTTAATCCATTCACTACTAACTTGCATATCATCAATTTCAATTGGTTTTTTTGCTGTTTCATTTCTTAATTCACATATAAAAATATGATACATCTTATGAATATATTCTGGATATAATTCCTTTGTTTTTGGATTTTCACATATTTCTTCACAGAGTGCTGCAAATATTTTTGGAATAACGCTGTAACCAGTTTCTTCAAGACATTCCCTAATTATAGCCTCCTGCAATGTTTCATAGGTGTGCTGTCCACCACCAGGTAATGAGTAATATTCCCCATTATATTCATCAAAACATTTATTTAATAGCACTTTTCCTTTATTAATAATAATTGCTTTTGCGGTACTTCTTATACTCATCTTTAAGCTCCTCGTTTCTTTACATTTTTATGTAAACATAATATTCTTTATTAATTTCACCCCGGAGAATTATTATTAAGATTAATTCTTTATTTAATTATATCACTGTTTACTATGTTATATATATAAATGTACACTGGGATGTCTCCTTGATATTTTTATTTTCCTTAATAAAAAATGGTAGACTAATTATTAGCCCACCATTTTTTCATTTAAATGTTATTGCCTTTTAGCGATATTGTTTAATTCTTTCATGTCATCACTGAGATGTTTGTATACTAAACCATATAGTTTATAATACTTATTGTACAATTCATGAGTATCAGGATTTGGTATTACCTTTTCATCAAATAGCTGCCATTTTTCAACATCATCATAGGTAAGGCATCCCGTTCCTATTCCTGCCAGTATAACGTCTCCTAAATTGGCCTCAACATCATTAAGCGGGCAAACTACTGCATATCCTGTAACATCAGCAATAATTTGTCTCCAAAGCTTTGATTTTGCAACACCACCTGCAACTAGTATATAATCTCCTAAATCAGTATTGGTGCTTTCCATTGAGTGTCGTAGTGAAAATGCTACCGCTTCAAGAAATGCTCTATATATATGAGCTTTTGTATGAGAAAGGCTTAAGCCCAGAATAGTGCCCCTTGCATTAGTATCCCACACCGGGCTTCTCTCTCCCATGAAGTATGGAAGTACTATAAGCCCTTCGCTTCCAGGAGCTATACCTTCAGCTTCCCTATCTAGCGCTATATAGGCATTCTCGCCACCATTCGTCTCAACTAGTTTTTCCTCCATAGCAAAATTGTCCCGGAACCATTTAATTAAGGCACCGGCAGTTGCTGCACCCCCAAAGGAATAAGAGAGCTTCTTAGCATCCTTAACATAGGGCATTTCTATAAGTCCTTTTGCACTTATTGGCTTATCGTGAACAAGAGCAGCACACATAGACGTACCAATAACAGCTGCATACTGACCTGGCTCAAATATTCCAAGACCAAAAGTAGCCACTACGCAGTCTACTCCACCAGCACAAACAGGAGTGCCTTCATTTAATCCAAGCTCCTTTGCTGCTTCTTTTGTAAGCCTTCCAACAATATCACTTGATTCAACTATACGCTTAGGCATCATACTCATCGGTATTTCCATTGCGTCCAGCATTTCTTTGGACCATGTTCGGTTTTCTTCATCGAATAATCCGCCGATGTTTCCTGCAGAGGAATAATCAACGGCAATTTCCCCAGTAAGTTCATATATTGCAAAGGAGTTTGGAGGTAAAAACAACTTTGTCTTTACCCAATTTTCAGGTTCATTATCCTTAATCCACAGTATCTTTGTATAACCGTAATATGGGTCTGTCCCATTATGTGTAATCTCATACATTTTTTCTTTGCCTATGTTCTCAATTACCCATTTTTCCTGTTCTGCTGCTCTTCTGTCCATCCATATAATACAAGGGCGTACAGGCTTTATATTTTCATCTACAGGAATTCCAGAGCCTCCATATAATCCACTTATGCATATGCCATTAATATTTTGAGGCTCACAGCCTGACTTCTTAACTGCATTTTTTATGGATAACTTAACAGCGTCTACCCATACCTCTGGCCACTGTTCTGCCCATAAAGCTTTTGGTGTCAATACGTCATATTCTTGAAGATCTGATGCAATAAGTTTTCCTTCAGTATCCATTATTATGGTCTTGGTTCCTGAGGTGCCTATGTCAGTTCCAATAAGATAGCTTGTCATACTTACCCCTCCTTTTATGCTTAGAATTTTATAGCAACCTTGAAATCTCCATCCTTACCAGTGGCATATTCAAATGCTGTTTTCCAATCTTCAAGTGCAAATGTCTTAGATACAACCCCATTAGTTTTTAAAGTACCCTTTGCAATATTTTCTATTACAAATGGGAAACAGTAAGGGCTTAAATGTGATCCAAGTACATCAAGCTCCTTTCGGTCGCCTATAATTGACCAGTCTAAGGTAGTTGGGGCTCCAAATACGGAAAATTCTACAAATCTTCCTAGCTTACGAATCATCTGCATTCCTTGTGTTACTGAGGATGGATGACCTGTTGCTTCTATATAAATATCACAGCCATAACCATCTGTTAACTTCATAATCTCCTCTACAACATTTACCTTGGATGGATTCCAAACCAAATCTGCACCAAGTTCTTTTGCCTTTTCTAAACGTTCATCCATCATATCAAGTACTATTAGCTTTTTAGGGTTTCTAAGTTTTGCATAAGTTACCATACCAAGGCCAAGAGTACCTGCGCCTGAAAGTACTACTATATCCTCACAGCCTATCTGTGCCCTGTCAACGCAGTGTTTTGAGCAAGCATAAGGTTCAATAAGAAGTGCATCTTCAAGTTTCATATCCTTAGGTACCTTATGTATTACAGCATTCTTTGGAAGTTTTACATATTCAGCCATACCTCCATTAAGTTTTCCGAAAAATCCAAAAATCTCATGAGGCTGGCACATCCAATAATGGCCATCTTTGCAGAAACGGCATTCCCCGCAAGGTACTATCTGATCAGCAGTAACCCTGTCTCCCATTTCGTAGCCTTTAACATTCTCTCCTATAGCAGCAACAATTCCTACAAATTCATGTCCGGGAATAAATGGTGCTTGTACCCAAGATGGCTGTGTCTCATCTCCCCAGAACATTGCAGCTCCATGCTGGCATTTAAGGTCACCTGCACATATTCCGCAGCCTTCTGTTTTTATAATAATATCATCTGGCCCGCAAATAGGGGCTGGATATTCTCCTTCAAACCTATAATCATTTGAGCTATAAGCTACAAGAGCTTTCATTGTTTTTGGCATTGACATATAAATTCCTCCATTCTATTTTTAATTTTTAAAATTTTTTATAGTAAATATAAAATTCTATTATTAATTAATGGAAAGTATTGCCCCTTGCTCTATAAGTATGTTTCTTATTTCATCTGTATTAACCTCAGATGGACTTATATTATGCTTTACAGCAAGTGCTGCACCAACACCAGCGCCTTCTCCAACTGCCATACAAGTTGGCATAACTCTTGAAGAACCAAATACTACAGCATCTACACTTATGCACCTGCCGCTTAGCATTAATCCATCAATATCTTCTGCAAGAGTACATCCATAAGGAATACCATATGGTTCCTCAAGCGTTTTTATATAAGTACCATTACCTTCACCATTATGAATATCAATAATGTATGAACCAAGTCCTATAGTATCAGCTGGAACATCACCATTTATAACTTCCTCTTTATGCAGCATTTTCTTACCTATAACCCTTCTTGTCTCACGTACTCCAATAGTTGGATTTATGGAAGACAAGTAACAGTCTTCAAAGCCAGGTACATTTTCCTGAAGCATCTTTATTAGCGGTAGAATTTGCAGATGTCCTTCCATCTCACCTCGACTTAAATCACTTGCATTAGTACCATCAAAGTTCAAAATTCTAATTGTGTTGATAGCAACATGGTCTGTTATAGGCTGATTAATATAAATTACAGTATCCCTATCTATAGGACATTTACCTTCAGCTCTAAGTTTTGAAATAAGTGCATTTAATCCGAAAAATACATGATTTGGGCTTTCACGGAAAAAGTCTGCATTGTAACCTGGACGTATGTGATTTAGTCCAGAACCATATGGTAATTCTTCAGGATGCTGCTCTAAATAGTCGAAGAATTCCTCTAATTTAACTCCACCAATATCAAACATTAAGGTTGGTGGCTGCATTAAACCAGTACCTTCCTGTCCTTTTTCATATCTTGCTCCAGCTAAGTAAGCTACATCACCATCACCTGTTGCATCTATGAATACTTTAGCCTGTATTTCAATCTCTGTACCCTTGCACATAACTGTAACAGATACCAGCTTTCCATTTTCAACACCAGCACCGATTACCTCAGAGTGCAGCAATGGCTCAATATTATTTTCTTTAATCATTTGGAAGCTTACTATTCTTGCATATAATGGGTTGATAATTGTTGTAGAGTTATGAAAAGGACATATTCTGTGTCCATAGCTGCCTCCCATTTCTGTTAATCTATCAACGATTTCCTGGGCAATTCCTCCAGTTACTGTTCTTCCTTTTACATCCAAGAAGGCTAGAAGTGGAAGTCCTGTAGTCATACCACCGCCTAAGAATCCTAGTCTCTCAACAATTAAAGTTTTTGCTCCTTGCCTAGCAGCTGCTACAGCTGCAGAAATTCCACCAGGTCCCCCGCCAAAAACTGCAACATCTGTTTTAATGATTTCTTTTTTCATGCTCTTATCTCCTCTTATCCTTACTACTAAATATATTTTTAAAGCTATAGCTAAAAATCTTTTCTGCTGTTTTTTCACCATCAAACTGCAAAGGATTAACTGCTTCATTACACAATAAATTCTGTTTATTTGATATTTTCTCATTAACAGCTTGTCCTCTTAACTCATAAAAGGTTCTGGAAAAGCCATGGGCTCCTATTTCTGAAAGAGCTCGAATACCTGATTTCCCAAGTACAATTTTCCCTATTTTTATGTTTGGAACCATGTATTGCTTGGAGGTTAAACCTAGTTTTGTGCACTCAAGAAAGTGAAAGTATTCATGAGACAATATTAATTCCTCAGCCTCATCCATTGACAGCCTATTAATCTTTGCCCATTTACTTACAGATTCTGTATAAAGTATTATTGCGTTACGTCCAGAATAATACTCGCTGAAATACCTCACATTCCCTGCTACATGATCCTTTTCACTGCGTTCAATTGTAAGTCCACTTATTTTTGCAATTTCTATTATTGATATTTCAAAGCCATGCTCTTTAATAATTGCTTTAGCTGCAGCTGCGCCTGTTTCCCAGGCTCTGTCGGAAATGCTTTCAAGATCACCCTTTGGAATTTTCTCATATAAAAGATCTCTTAGTAATTCTTCTCTTGACATTATCTTATCTGGAAATGGGAAAGCTCTCATGCCTATACCTCCAATCTTGCCCTAAATATTAACCTCTTTCGTTTTCTGTAGTAAGTGTACATATCATTATTAGTTTTTCAATCTCTTGTATGCCAGAAAGCTCCGCCTCACATACTGACTTTATCTGACCCGCACCTTGCATTCCAGAAAGGTCTATTATCCTGCTTCCATAAGCTATGTAGATATTTGGGATTTCCGCTCCCCCATCACTGTAATTTGTATATTCTTCAAGCAATTGATCAATAGCATTTTTCCATGTATTTGGTCCGCAGGTTCGTACAGAAGCATTCTTCTTTTGTAATCTTATTATTCCGTCCCTATCAATAAGCCTTACTGCATTAACCTTCTTTTTAAAGAATATTAATTGTTTCTTTATAATTTCACTTGTAATAGCACAGAGACTTCCATTATCAGCTACTATCCCAACCTTTTCTGCTGGAACCTTTAGGTTGTCAGCTACAATGTCCATAAGTTCCTTATCAGTTTTACGCTTGCCATTCATATCTTTTGTTCTAAGCTCCGTGGTTCCTATAGCAATGGCTCTTACCTTATGACGTTGAGCATCAATTTCTATTTTAACTTCAATAGTATCTGGAATGGCGCCTGATTGTACAGCCATACGCATAGCTTCTCTACGGATAGAAAGTATATCCTGCTCTGTTGGATTAGAAATAGTTCTTTCTACCATGTCCCTTACCATAGCTAACGCTACGCCTATAGGTGAGATAACTTCAGCATTCTTAGCCAGCTTGAACTTGCATCCAAAGGTTTCAGCAATATGTGGCACTACTGTTCCAGCACCACCGCCGCCGCCTATGAATGTTATAGAATTCTTGTCTAGGCCATAATCTTGAATCATGCTGTTTACAACCTTACCATTTTTTGCAGCAGAAAAACCAAGTACCTTTTTAGCTGCTTCTTCCACAGAAAGTCCCATGTTTTTAGCTAATGGTTCCCAGGCCTTTTTAGCTGCAGCTGCATTACCATATGCATAGTCCTTTTTATTTACATAGCCGCAAATATTAGCAGCACCAGAAAGAGTAAGTGCAAACTTCTTGCCATTTGAGCATTCTACATAGCCATACTCTGGATCATTTTCTAAGGGGCTTATTGTTTTTAATACAGGATCAACAATTTCAGACTCAGTGGCATATGTTTCATAGCCCATACCAGCAATATGAGCACTTCTTGGACCAACATCAATTGCCTTTCCGTTACTTATTTGCACCATACTTCCACCGCCAACACCTACTGTACGGACATCCAAGGAATTTAAATAGGTTTTATGGCCGCCTACCTCTGCGTATTTTATAGTTACATTACCATCCTTTACACAGGATATATCTGTACTTGTACCACCAACTTCGAAGAAAATACCATCAGTTAGTTTTTCATACATCAAAGCACCTGCAACACCTGCAGCAGGTCCTGATAGAATTGTAAGTATAGGTCTACTTCTAACTTCCTCAACTGTCATAACACCGCCATCACAGCGCATTACCATTAATGGTGCTTCAATTTTTGCATTTTTAATACTTTCTTCAGTCATATTAGCAGCATCCAGCATTTTTGGTAATATGCTTCCATTTATTACAGCTGTACGAGTTCTTACCTTAAGTCCATATAGCTTAGAAACATCGCTTCCTGCAGTTGCAGGAATGCCCATATTTCTACACTTATCAAGCACCATATTTTCATTTTCAGGGTTATCCACACTAAAAGCTTCTGTAGCAACCATTGAAACTGCACCTTGGTCCTTTAGCTCAAGTAATGCATTGCTTATATTTTCATTGAGTTTACCCATTTCTGAGGTATTTACATAGCTGTTTACAGTGTGAAGATATTTGTTTGAGGCAAGTTCAATATTTCCCATATTTGTATCACTTTTTGCCTTCATTCCCTGTACACCACTACCTAAAGTTATAATTCCAACCTTAGCAACATCTCCCTCAAGTAATGCATTAGTTGCTTGTGTAGTTCCGTGAGCAATGAATACAACATCTTCTGCTCTGATATTGTATTCTTCCATTATCTTATTAAGGACAGCTATTATTCCTGCTGCTACTCCTTCTTTAGCTGTGTGAGTTGTTGGCATTTTCACAGATCCAATCAATTCATAAGTTTCATGGTTTATAGCTACTGCGTCTGTAAAGGTTCCTCCTACGTCTATTCCTATCCTTGCTTTCATTTCAATACACTCCTCTGACTATTTAGTTATGTATAAAAGGTTCAAAGGGATTTCCTATGAACATTGTTTTCAATCTAATTGCTGGTGCTAATGATTTACTTAAATTGACAGGAAGTGTTTCATTTATAAGCTTCTTCAGCTTTACACTTCCTGCCAAACTTCACTTAAATTAATTCTAAAGTATGAATTTATGTCCACAAAATATTTATGTAAGATTATTTTATAGATCTTAATTACTATAAAAGAGATATTTCTTCATTTTATCTTTTAAAAATACATGAATGTTAATATAACTACAGTTGCTGCTGTAAGAACCCAGTTAGCTAGTTGTACTTTATTAGTAGTAGTTATTGGATCAAGTCCTACAAAGTTTGATGTCCATACAACTTGAGTTGAAGTAGGACATGACTGAGTTGGCCAACGGAATGCTGCATAGAATACAGCTGATAATGCTGCAACTGGCACAACATTTACTGCTAGCATACTAGCTGCCAATCCTGCACCAAGTCCCTGAAGATTAAAAGGTCCTCTGTATAATCCAAGTGGGCTAAGCAAGCAAACGAATATAATAAGGCTTGTTGCTGTTGCTGGGGTAATGGACACCATAAAAGGTTTAATTACAGATTGAGTTATAGGTGCTGTAACAGCATTTAAAATCATACCAATTCCGAACATCAAGCCTGTTGTTGGAGCACCTTCTTTAAAGCCTTCATAGAAACTTTGAACAATCATATTCATATTTTTAGACCAATTTCCATTGTAAGTAAATATAACTGCCCATAAAATTCCAATTACGAATACAGCCAAAGCAGGAAGCTTAAAAATTAGGGTAATTACTACAACTGCTAAAGGAGTTAAGCATGCCATTAATCCTCTGAATCCTTTTACTTGAGATGGTGCTTCTACCTTAACCTCTGTATTATTTCCATATTCGATATTTGCTGCAAATGCATATTTTTGACCATTTTTCTTGAAACTCCAAGCAAGATAAACTACAGTAAACAGACATCCAGCTGCGGCAAGTACAGATGCAGCAAGATTGATGTCAGCAGCCTTTACTCCAGTAATGTTAGTTATAAGTGCTATGTTTGCAGGATTTAGGGAATATCCAGCTGACATTGCTGCAAGAAATACATTAGCTGCAACAATTGGAGTAATACCAACAGAAAGCAATATAGGAAGTACAACTGCACCAACCATTGCAACTGCTCCAGTTCCATATAATGTAGTAAATAAGAATACGGTTACAGCACAGAGCATTAAAGTAATAACAAATGGCTTGTCCCCTCCAAGCTCAGCTGCCTTTTTAATAATTGTATTAGTTACACCAGAACGATATAGAATTTGAGATAACCAGCAGCTAAACAGGATTGCTACATATGTTCCTCCAAGCTTTAAGGAACCATTTACTAGAACAAAATCTAAAATGCCTTGATCTCCTCTTAAAGGCAACCCTGCTGCTGCGCCTATTAATATAGCCATAATTGGGAGTGCAAGCATAGCTGGTATTTTCTTCATCATCATCATTACAGCCATCGCTAAGAAAATTATTATAATTACAATACCTATTATCATTTTTTATAGCCCCTTTCGTTTTTTTACTTTTTCAAATTCATTAGTTTCAAACATAGTCCTTTTTGCGCAATGCTTTTTTGTCATTGATTTAATAACTTTCCCCCTTTACTTTTTTATAAGGCCTTTATATGTCCATAGGCTTAAATCGTGTTTAGCTTTTCATATTAATTTTCAACAAAAATAGACAGAAAAACATGCTTTCTTTGGTTAGTTTACCTCCAATTCAGATAATAAACCAGCATTAATCTTAATTTGTAACGTTTTAAATTTATTTTAAAGCAACACGAAAGCCTTAATATAACACTATGGATATTACCCAATAGTGCTTCCTTATCTTCAATATATCACCTGTTTATTTTATTTGTCAATAGTTTTCATGAATATTATGAATATTTTATAACATAAAACTATACTTATAACTCATTCACATTATTTCCATTTGTAACGTTACAATTTAATTGAAATTGTTTAAACAATGCATAATCATAATTGTATGAGCTTTTATTAAAAGATATTCTCATAGATGCTTTACGGACCCTCTTAGAATTAACTCCGGCTCAATAATAAGTTTAACCTTTTTTGCAGTAGGCTTATTAATACGATTCAACAATATCTTACAAGACTCTATACCAATTTGTTCCTTATGTATTCGAACAGTAGTAAGAGGTGGATAACTGTATTCAGCTAGAATGCTATCCTCAAACCCAATAGCAGATACATCATTAGGACAGTTAAGTCCCTTTTCATATAAAAATCTTAATGCACCTATGGTAATACAATCAAACCCTCCAATTATTGCAGTAGGTCTAATGTTCATATCCCATAAGTCGCTCATAGCTCTATAGGCAGCTGCTCCAGAATATTCCGCCTTTGTAATCCACTTATCATTTATTGGCAAGTCATGCTCTTTCATTGCCCTATAAAATCCACTCAATTTTCTTGCTGAAGACTGTGATTCATCTGGACCATTTATGAATGCAATATCCTTATGCCCCATTTCAATGAGATATTTAGTACTCTTATACATACCTAATTCTGGATCAGTATCAACATAGTCTAGATTATTATGTCTTGAACCTACAAGGACAGTTGGGATTTTAACTTCTTGAATCCTCTGTAGAACCTCATCACTGACAATACCACCTGTTACCAGCATACCATCCACCTTTGTGTTATCCATGATAGAAGGTAAAAATGTAGATGGATCATTTATTCTGAAATGTTCCAACATCATACTATAATTAGATTTGTTAATTTCCTTTTCAATACTAGGAAGTAATTCACTTAAATATGTGTCTGTATGTCCTTCAAAAGAAAACAAGATTGTTGAAGAAATAGTTGTTGGCCAAGCAACGCCAATAACTTTTTTAGTTTTAGTCACAAGAGAACGAGCATATTCATTAGGTTTGTAATTCAATTCTTTTATTGCTTGCAAAACCTTATATCTTGTTTCAAGCTTCACTAAATTGCTATTATTAATAACAAGGGAAACCGTACTTACAGAAACACTTGCTGCTTTAGCCACATCTTTAATTGTTGCTGCCACTTTATCACCCCATTGATACACTTTCACTCAAGTAACATAGATAAAGTCATTATACCACCAGGAAATGAGCATTTCAATAAGTAACAAAGGATGTAATTTATATAAAAATGTGGCAAGAGAAACGTCCCCTTGCCACATCAAATTTTATTTATTCATTGATTTTAATATTGAAATTTATTTCAAAAGGCTCATCTATTTCCTCTACTTCATGTTCATATCTCATAATTATTTTTTGGCTGCCTAATTTTAAGGTTTTAAAGTAAAAGTTCTGACGATTATAGTTTAAACCCGGCTTACCTTTTTCTGATTTAGGCATAGGTATATCAATCCAAGATCTGTTTTGAAACTGAATTATCCCATTATCAATATTATTCTTAATATTCCATGAAGAAGCAATTGTGCAATTTGCATGAAGAGATATGATAAAAAAGGAGTCCTTAGGTATATTCAAATTTACTATGTCACTCTTATTTACTAAGTATTGATTCATGGACGCTTTTTTTCCTTGATAGATAATTACTGCAGCATATTTTCTATTAGGATCAGTAGAATATCCATATTTTTGATTACTTAGAGTTTTGTCTATATTTTTCAAGTTTGTTATCTTGAAGTTATAGTTCAATAAGTTACTATTACTCTCATTCAATAACACTTGCTTTGAACATCCAATTAAAGGTATAGTAACTAATATTACAATAAAAACAAAAAAATATTTATTGAATTTCATAATACCACCTTAATTAACATTGATTTAAATCCTATAAATAAATCCAGTAATATTGTACCATAATATGGAATATTGCACAATATTACTGGATCTTCCTTATAATGACTCAATTGTATAGCATCAACCCTGTTCTTTAACCTAAATATTAAGATACTGCCTCAAAATGCAGTGACTTAATTTATTTGTCTTATTTTCCAAAAAGTATAGGTAAGGAATATTGTTTTCCTTCCATTAAATCATATTGTATCAGTTTGTAGTCTGCTAAAAGCTGTTTCTCATCATCTGTAAGGCTTGTCTTCACATTACCCTTTGAATCTACCTGAACACTTGATTTGAGGCCCGGGATTGTTTGTTTTATATCATCAAGCATTGTGTAATATGGATTTAGAGGCTTATTTAACATATCAAATAAGGTTACCCCTAAAAATGAAGGACTTATAGTTTTTAGATCAGTCTTTTGTAAACCAAAATTTGAATATATAAGTAATGGTGTTTCTGACAATGCTTTTTCATTAGCTAAGGCATTGCTCCCTGTACCAAATTTTGCAGTATTATATATTGAATTAGATAATGCAGGTAGATGGTCACCGAAGAAGACTACTATGGTAGGCCTGTCCATCTTTGCTAAGCCATCAAACAAGGTTTTCATTGCCTCATCTGTAGATTTTATGCCTTGGGTATAAGTTTCTAGCTCGTTTGTATCTGCTGCAGTGCTTAAACCTGAAACTGTCACAGTATTTTGAGGATATTTTCCCTCATTAAACGGAAAATGGTTTTGCATTGTTACTGCGTGGATAAAGGTTGGTTTACTGCTTTGATTTAATTGATATAATATTTCATTTACTACAGATTGGTCTGAAATATATCCTCCAGGAACCTGAGTATCTTGATATTTCATATCGGTATCACCAATAAATTTATCAAAGCCTAAGGTTTTATATGCCACATCTCTTTTATAAAATATTTTTTCATAAGCATGAATAGCAAGAGTGTTATAATTTTGCTGCTTTAATATACTTACAATGGAAGGTACGAATTTTTCCTTATCCATGGCTTGCTGGTAGGGTATAGTTCCAGCAATGTTATTGTACATCGAAAATCCAGTAAGAGCTTCATACTCGGTATTTGCAGTACCCCCACCAAAAACCGGTGATAAAAGATAGCCTGAAGAATTACTTGCCATTTCAGTTCTTATATTTTGCATTGGATCTTCACTGAAGCTTAGGGAGGTCATTCTTGTAGGATCCCAAAAGGCTTCGTCCATAATATAAATTATATTTGGCTGCAGGCTACCTTCTGAAGTTTTAGCTGCATTTAGCTTGTCTGCTTCCTGCTTATATTTTTCTGCTACCTTTGTTACTTCTGCTTCGCTGTAATTAGTCGGCTTTTCCATAACATCACTTTTAATATTAGATAAAAGACCAAACATAAAACCATTTTCATCGTAGTTCTCACGTTGGTCCCAGAGAACTTCTGATACTCCAGATTTTATATAATACTTATTAATAAAGGTGTTTTTATAATTCACAAAAGTATATATGAAAAATAAAGATATTAATGTTAGTAAAATTCTTGAAGGTAACTTAAGGGGTTTATTCTTGGGCAATAGTTTTACTATGAATTTAATAATAGTAAATACTATTATAATTCCAATAATAAGCAAAACAATAAATTTCCCTCCAAGCATACTAAGTATAGTGCTTGCATTCTTAATTTCAAGGAAATCCACAGGATATATTGGTGCTCCAAGGATTTTTAACTTCTCAATGTTTGCAAATGCAGTAATTCCAAATAAAAGAAAGCATAAAATTATGCCTTTATTATAATTTCCAATTAGAGCTGTGAAAAATAAGTAAATAAAGAATATAAATGCTGTGCTTATTGCAAAGGTGCCAGCATTCATTGCAATCCAACTAATTGTCTGAGGGAAATTCCCTAGCCTTTCTGTAATTTCAAATATAAAACTTGATATTAATGCCATAGTAATACATAATTCAATAACTACTAAAACGGATTTTTCATCCTTTATCTTTTTTAATAGATTCTTCATTAATTTTGTCCTCCTTTTATTGAATAGTAAGTAATATACTATGTATTCATATAAAAGGTCCTATTTATGACCCACTTAAAACTTTATATTTTTTTTGTGACAGTGATGTTTTCATTTTGTTAATAAACTATTAACTTTAGATAAGTTATTACTTTTATGAGTAGAAATAAATTCAATTATTAAAATCGCTAATTCATATCTCATATGATTGCTTTTTGAATATATAATTTTATTAAGGTAATAATAAAACAAAATTCACTTCAGGGAGGCACTTTATGAGCAAGAATAACGATAAGACAATAGGCTCTAGTACTGGTTCTAAATCAGATACTAAAAGCAGAAATCCTCAAAAGGACAATAGAGACAAGGAAAGTAGTAAATCTAAAATAAAATAATACAAAATTAAGGAGAGAGGGTTCTCTCCTTTTTTATTTAGAGATTTATACCTGAATTAAAGTAATTATTTGTTATTGCCACAATTCTTAAAGAGAGCCTCAATTTAATAAAAAAGTAATTATAAAAATTTATTATACTTTCTTCAGCTTGTATTTTATTTTTTTATATTAGTTAAATTTGAAATATAAATATGATAAATTAGTATTGCATAAAAAAGATAGTGTTTAGTAAGCTATGAAAAAGTTTATTAGATGAAGTTATAAATCTGGACATCTTAAAAACAGGGGGATTAAAAAATTGAAAAAAGAAATAAGCATTAAAAAAATTAAAAGTGAAGCTGAAGAATTATATAGAAAAGGGGATTTTTTTGTTCTGAAGCAATTGTAAGTGCCATAAAAAATAATTTTGAATTAGATATGCCTGATGAAATGATAGCTATGGCCTCAGGATTTCCTATAGGAATTGGCAAGTCAAAATGTGTTTGCGGTGCTGTATCAGGCGGTGTAATGTGTTTAGGTTATTTCTTTGGAAGGACAAAAGGCGGAGATACAAAAATTCAAAAGACCTTTGCCCTTGCAAATGAGTTACAGGAGAGCTTTAAAAACAATCATAAAGTGTTATGCTGTAAGGTCCTTACCCATGGTATGGACATGGCTTCAGGGGAGCATAAAGAGCAATGTATTTCCTTTACAGGTGAAATAGCTGAAAAAACTGCTGAGATTATAGTTAGAGAACTTGGCCTTATAAATACTGATGATTATGAGGTTTAATAATAATGAAAAATGTAATTAAAAAAGTGCCAATACCACTAGCAGGGTTAATGTTAGCCTTTGCTACAGCAGGTAACCTTGTTCAATCCTATGGAGCAGTTTACAGAAATATTTTCGGAAGTATAGCTGCTTTATTATTACTTCTACTTTTAATAAAGCTAGTAACTTACCCAATGGACATAATTGAACATCTTCAAAATCCAATAGTAGCAAGTGTTTCGCCTACCTTTGCAATGGGTTTAATGATTTTATCCACATATTTAAAACCTTATTTTCCAAAAGCAGCTTTTGGAATGTGGGTTATGGGACTTATATTAAATATAATTTTAATTATCTATTTTACAAAGAAATTTATTTTTAACTTTAATATACAAAGGCTTTTTCCAAGCTATTTTATAGTTTATGTCGGTATTGTTGCTGCAAGTGTAACTGCTCCAGCCTATAACCAAAATATCATTGGACAAGCAGTATTTTGGTTTGGTTTTGCGCTATACTTATTACTGCTTCCAATAGTAATATATAGGGTATTTGTAGTTAAGTCTATTCCTGAACCTGCTATGCCTACTATTGCTATAATGGCTGCTCCTGCAAGCCTTTGCCTTACTGGATACCTAGCATGCTTTCAGGCTAAAGATTTCAGTATAGTGGTTTTCTTAGGTATATTATCCTTTATAATGTTTCTTGGTGTGCTTTTGTATTTACCAAAACTCTTAAAGCTTAAATTTTATCCAAGCTTTTCTTCCTTTACTTTTCCACTTGCTATAAGTGCAGTTGCCATGAAACAAACTAATGCGTATTTACTAAAGCTTCATAAAACTTTATATTTATTAAATTATGTAGTTAAATTTCAAGAGATACTGACTATAGTGATTGTTTTATATGTTTTAATTAAGTATTTACAATTTCTTTTTATTGAATAATGTGACAGAGGGACGTTTCTTGCGGCTCATCTAAATGTCAAGAAGACCTTTGCCTTAGAAATACGATTGGCATCCATATGAGTAAGTAATACCTCATGTGGATGCCATTATATTTTACTTTTTATTTAAGTCTTCAATAGCCTTTTTTATTTTGTCTGCATCTTTAACATAACTAGTGGCCTTTGTCCACAACTCTTTTGAAGGAATTATTCTTTCGATGGCCGTGTAAGATTGTTTTACTAAAGGAATGTTCACAAGATTTGTACTTTGAACGGACATTAGTATAAGCCAGCAAACTGCAAGAAAAGCTATTATTTTTATTACGCTGCTTATAACCTTTATTAAAACATAAATAGCAATTATGGCGACTATTATTAAAATTATTGTATTAGTTGTTATATGAGGTAATTGTTGATTGATTAGATTATTCACATCTGGCATTTACTCATCTCCTTTTTGAGGCTCATAAAATATCATCATTTTTTCAATAGCTTGTTTACATTTCTTAGATTAATCTTGCTAAAACTATAAACATTTTTAACAGCTATATACTAGATTTTCTTTATTAGTCTTCTAATTATTATGGTCGAAATGGGTTATATTCCGTAAAACTGATAAATGTCCATTTAGGATTAGTTCCCCTTATACCATTGTACTTAAATCTTAAGTATAAAGGAAGTCCATCTATTAATTTGTTTGGTATTATTAAATCATCAAATTGTTTTTTAGTCAATTGAATTTCTATGTCATTATTATTAATTCCATTAATATCTACAGATGGATTTTTCATGAGTATATAAAATTTATTTCCCTCTTGTACCTTTGTAACTTTCTCGTTATCAAATAAACCTAATGTATTTGTATCTACTCCTGATTTAGTATAGATTGTAACAGCATATTCTCCACCATATGTTGTACAATAATGAATAATCATTGATAAAATCAGTACGCCAATTAGTACAGCTGAAAGCTTTAATAATTTTTTAGATTTCCCCGTTTCCCCAAACATAAAAACCTCCATAATAAGTGTCATATATTATATTTTAACATGTCATTGAAATAATTACCAACTGCTTTACTATATAATTGCTTTTATTATAATACTGAAATATAAGCAAATGAAAACAGCAGTAATATCTTTTTCTGATATTGCTGCTGTTAAATCAGTAGGGACAGTCCCCAGTGATTAAGTAATTTTATGCTAAGCATAAAACTTTTTATATTGTTTTTCTAATCTGTAAAAACCAATAATGCTTATTGCGTTGTCTTGTACAAGTTTCTTAATTGCCTCTTCATCCTCCTTATTATATTTGATGGAGACACCGCAGGACACAGTGAGTTCTCTTGGAGTAGGAACAATAACGTATTTTATTTTTTCCTTCCTAAGAAGTCCTTCCAGTGCTAGTCCATAGGTGTATGAGGGAAAGAGAATATAGTATTCTACTTTTTTATCCATAGGCTTTAAAGCATCTCTAAGAAAGCTTCTACTCTTGTTTTTATTTGGCCAGCATCCTCTGCAGAATAGTCTGTTTCTATATTCATTATTGGAATTCCTGCAGCCTTTAATGCCTTTTCAACACTGTTATATTCTATTGCATAAGTATGGCAGAAGGATAGGTTTGAGTATATAACTCCATCAACCTTATATTCTTCTACATATTTCTTTATATCATCTATTCTTCCTGTATTAGGTGTAAAGCAAGCACAATTTATGTTTAAATATCTGTCAGCTAAATTATTTATTAAAGCTTCAATAGTATCTCCTTCTTCTGAAACCTGGTTTTCAAAATATCTTGTGCCTGTACAGGTTTCTTCCACTACTACCTCAGCAGGAAGATTTTCAATAATATCATGAAGCTTCCAATTTGGTAGAGCCATTGGAGTTCCCGTAATCATTATTCTTTTCTTGCCTTCACTCTTTAATGTCTTAGCTCTTTCTTCCAGTTCATCACAAAGGGCATTAACCTGCTGAATGAATCTTTCTGGATCATCATAAAAGGCAATTTGAGAAATAAGCAGTGCATCCTTACCACTAATTGGTGAAGGAGTATGCTTTCTAAAATCATAAAGCCTTTTAAGAGCACTTCTCTTTCTATTTACAAGCTTAATTGCCTTCTTTAAATTTTCTACAGTTATTTTATTTCCTGTTAGCTCTTCAACCTTTTCAATAAATATTTTAATTTCATCCATCCACATATTATAATCCTTATTCCTCTTCATTTGAGGAAGATCCATAACATGAACAGGAACATATTCATCAAGAATTTCCCAAGCCTTTTTCTTTCCATCGCAGGTTGTTTCCCCTATTATCATATCGCAGGATTGAAAATAAGGACAAGTTCCACTTACCTTAGCTCCTACAGCTGCTTTAATTAAAGGACACATGTTTCTTGGAAGCAGCTTTTCTCCATCCTCTACCCAAAATTGAGAACCTGCACAAAGGCCTACTGAAATAGCATTTGCAGCTAGTATAACTTCATCAGGCACAAATACACAGAAGGTTCCAAGTACCTTTCCTCCATTTTTCTTGTGCTTGTCTAATTCCTCTACTCTAAGGCCATGTACCTCAGAAACAACAAAATTAAAATAGTTCATTCCCTCTGGCCTATTTTCTTGACTTAAGTAAACAGAACCATACATTTCTGGTAGTACAGCACAAAGTTGATCATGCTTCTCTAAATCCATGTTTAAATTTTTCCAAAGTTCTCTGTAATCACCCATTGATAAAACCCCCTATTGTTTAATTTATAATATTGAATTGTTATTAATTGTCAATTTGCTTGCAATAAGCGCTGCGCCTATTGCTCCTGCATATCTGCCTAGCTTGTGAGTATTAATTTGTACGCCAAGCTTTTTAGAAAGGCTTGCTATTATGGCATTATTATCGCAAAGTCCACCAGTTAGAAAATAATTATTTGCAAAGCCATGTTTTTGGGACAGTGACTTCACCTTAGAACTTATAGATTCTATAACGCCAAAGGCTATATTCTCTCTTTTTTCACCATTTCCTATAAGACTTATAACTTCAGATTCTGCAAAGACAGTGCACATAGAGCTAATTGAAGTTGAACTCCCTTTTTTGGAAAGTTCACTTAATTCATCTATTGATAAACCTAAAGTTCCTGACATAAGCTCAAGAAACCTTCCAGTACCAGCAGCACATTTATCATTCATAGTGAAATTCATTATGTTTCCAGCCTCAATACTTATTATCTTTGTATCCTGACCTCCTATATCAATAACAATACCATTTTCTCCAAAGAGATAATAAGCCCCTTTCCCATGGCAGGTTATTTCTGTCACAGTTTTATTTGCATAAGGTACAGAAACCCTTCCATAGCCTGTAGCAACAATTAAGGCATTATCAAAGTATCCATATTTTGTTAAGGATTTCTTAATGTTTTCTGCAGTTTCAATACTGCTCCAGCCGGTTGGAAGTATAAAGTACTTAATAATTTCTCCATTTTCCATAACAACTGCTTTAGAAGCAGTAGAACCTATATCTATACCAATGTAATACATCTTATTTCCTCTTTTAAAAATTAATCCTCAAAGTGCAGTGTACAATTAAATTATATGCACTAATTTACCTAATTTCTAATTGAAAGATTTTATAGACGCTTATTTAACTATTAAAAAAATTGATAATTGAAATTTTAATAAAATAATAACTTAAACTATTGGTTAAATTAAGCTTAAAAGGGGTGTGAATATGTTTAAAAAAATCACTGCTTGCTGCCTTATAGCTTTGACTTTGTCTACATTCAAATTAGAAAATATTTATGCAGCTGAGAGAATCGTACTTAAAAGTTTACAGTCTAATGTATGGCACCAGAATATTTACTTAATCGCTAATAGGTTAAGCTGGATAAATTATGAGAATTTCACTGTTCAAATTGGTGATAGGGGTGAATATTTTTACAACTTTCCAAATTGGCACCATGGAAAATACGAACCTGCATTATATAGAGAGGATATTAACGGTGATACTTTTGAAGATGTTATTGTAATACTAAATAACAATGAGGCTGTCCCAGGAAAGCCTTTTAGGGATATTCATATTCTAAATCAGTATCATGACTCATACAGAAGATATGAGGAGGCAGCATTAGAGTCAATAGAATCCACAATTAGTCGCGATATAAAATTGAAGCAGCATGGAGGTAAAGTGACAGTTCTTGCAGGTAAAAATAAATATAACCTTGATATTTCTAAATTTAACTATGCAAAGCCTCATGATCCCTATGCAGATATTAGATCTGTAGAATACACTATAGAAAATAATAAATTATCTGCTGATATCAGTGTTTATGTGTTAAGAGATGAAAGTGATTTTGGGGGTTTAATTGGTTATATTGGCATTGATTATTCCTGGGATGGTAAAATGTATAAACCAAAAACACTAGTATTTAATCCCACTATCCCCCCCGCACCCTTATAAAAGATTTCATAGAAATTTGTTAAGAGAATTATGTACATCAAAAGAGCTGAAGTCATTAGTGACTTCAGCTCTATTTAGTGTCAAAGTATGTAAAGATTAAACTTCAAAATCCACAGCTGCTGATCCTTCAAGCATTGGCTTAAGCTTTGCCAGCACCTCATTCACATGGTAGGGATGAACTTGGTATTTATCCATGTCCTCTTGATTATCAAATCTAGTAATAAGAGCTAAATCATAGGAACGTCCAGTATGAAGCAGATCCACACCAACTTCCAGCTCTTTAAGCTCTGGAATTTTTCCTTCCATGGCAAGCAAAAGCTTCTTTCCTTCCTCTGCATGCTGCAGTTTTGGTTCAGTAAATTTGAAAAACACAATATGTGTAAACATGGTTTTAGCCTCCTTATTAAATCTATAATTTATATCTTCTGAAAATAGGACAAGCAAATATGCCACAAGTAACGTCCCCGTGCCACATCCCCCTATTTCCTCAGCACCTTTGCTGACAACAGGGCCTTTCCAACAAGTTCGCTTTTATTGTCCAGCATGGTAATTTCAACTTTACAGAAGCTTCTTCCCATATCAATGATTTCAGAGAAAATCTCAATGTGGCTATCTATTTGTACTGGCTTAACGAAGTATGTAGAAATGCTGTCTACTGAAATATTTATATTATTTCTTTGCCTTAAATTCATAATCCCCATGGTTGATAACAGCATATTTAAAGCGCTCCAGGAGGCTGTACCTATTGGATCTAACATCTCAGGAATTATTTTTCCCCAAAAGTGCATTTTTTCATCGCCATCTTCAAACTGGAAGTTTTTAAGTACTAGATCTTCAATTGTTTCTCCAACTTGAGGTTGTCTTGAGATGTACTGCAGGGCCTTAATTACATCATGTCTGCTTACTACACCAATAAGCCTTCTTCCATCCACTACAGGGCAAAGTTCAATGCCCTCCCAACCCATAATATGAGCAGTGTATGCAGCTGTAGTTTTTGGAGTAACATTTATAATTTGTTTTGTCATATACTTACTAATAAATTCATCATCATTAGCAGCACCAATTGGCATATCTTTTAAGGTAATAATTCCAACTACCTTCATTTCTGAATCTACAACTGGATAGCGCTCATGCTTTGTTTCATTTATAAGCTCTTTCCAGCGTGAAACTAAATCTGTATCCCTTAAATATACAGGTTCAGTTATCATAATATCTTCTACTAAAATAATATCCTTCTTAATTAAGCTCTCAGAAATGGCTTTATTAATCATACTTGCAATGGTAAAGGTATCATAGGAGGAGGATATTATAGGAAGGCATTTTTCATTTGCTAACCTTTTAACTTCCTCACTGCAGCCAAAGCCTCCTGTAATAAGCACCGCGCATTCATTTTCAAGGGCCAGCTTTTGTACCTTTTCCCTGTTTCCCACAATAACTAGACAGTTTGGGCTAATATATTTTGTTATAGCATCAAGGGTCATTGCTCCAATGATAAACTTGCTTAAGGTCTTGTGAATACCGTCTTTTCCGCCAAGTAAGGAGCCGTCAATAATATTTATTACTTCCCCATAGGTTAATGCCTCTATACTTTTCTTTTCTACCTTTTCTATTCTAACTGTGCCGACTCTTGGTATAGTCGTTACTATTCCTAGTGCATCACAATCTTTAATGGCACGATAAGCAGTACCGTCACTTACCCCCAAGGCATTAGCTATGCTTCTGACTGAGATTTTATTTCCAACCTCTAATGAAAGTATATACTTAATTATATCCTCATGCTTTGACATAATAATTACCTTCCCTCTCTCCTTAGTTCCTCTGCAATTTTCTCTATTTTTCTAAGTCTATGATTTACTCCGGATTTTCCAACTGGTGGATTTAATAATTCTCCTAATTCCTTTAAAGACTCATCAGGAAAGCTAAGTCTTAGCTCAGCTATTTCTCTTAAATTTTTGGGAAGTCTTTGAAGCCCTATTTCCTTTTCAATTAATTTTATGCTTTCTACCTGTCTAACTGCTGCATTTACAGTTTTGCTTAAATTAGCTGTTTCACAGTTTACAAGCCTGTTAACATTATTCCTCATTTCCTTCATTATTCTAACATTTTCTAGTTCAAGCAGGGATGTATGTGCACCAATAATATTAAGGAGATCAATTATTTGCTCACCTTCCTTAATATAAACTACATAACTTCCCTTTCTTTGAATAACCTTAGAAAAGAGTCCGTAAGTGTTAATGACCTCTGAAAGCTGCTCTGCATAATCAATATTATGAGTTACAAATTCAAGGTGGTAGGTCTTTTCTGGATTACTTATACTTCCGCCGCCTAAAAAAGCTCCTCTAATATATGCCTTTTTAGTGCTGTCTTTTGAAATAAAGTCCTTTGGGATTTCATAATCTAGGGATATTATTCCTTCTGTTTTGCTTAAAACCCCTACTTCCTTTAATAGATCCCTTACACCCATTTCCTCGGTAATAATAACCATATATATATTATTCTTCTTGAAGGAATTGCTTCTTTTTACAAAGAGATTTGTATGTATATTAAAAAATTGTTTTAAGAGTTTAAATACTCTTCTAGCTATAGATGGATTTTCTGTTGAAATTCTAAAACTAAGCTGTTTACTGCCCCCAAGGGACAAGGTGCCGCTTACCTTCATTATTGCTGAAAGCTCTGCTCTAGCTTCACTTTTAGTTATGTTTCCAATTCTGCAAATCTCACCTTTCACCTTCGCCGAAAATGACATAATTCTGCTCCTTTAAGTAGATAATAAGTTACATGAAATTAAACCATGAATTAATTATAAAGTATATACTTTAATGATATTTAATTCCCTTTGATTCCTTTAGTCTTTCAGATAGATAGAAGTATTCTATAATCTTCTTCTTATCAGATAATAATTGATTTTCCATTATGGTTTCTATTAATATTCCTGCTAATTTCTCTGAATCATGCCTAATTAGTCCATTTTGTACCTTTATAAGATCTCCAGCGATTATCTTAACATTTAAGGCAGCAATTTCCTTTTCATTAAGATTAACTAAGGTCGAACCCTCTTCAAGATATTTTTTCTCTAATTCTTTATTGATTCTACCATTGTTTACAACTACATAATCCACCATATCAGAACTGGTATGCTTAAATATCGCCTTTAAATGATCCTGCACACTAAAATCATCTGTTTCACCTGGCTGAGTCATTATATTTGAAACATATATTTTCAATGCCTTTGTTCTCTGTACAGCTCTTCCAATATCATCTATTAAAAGGTTTGGTATAACGCTAGTATAAAGGCTTCCTGGTCCAAGTATAATTGCATCTGCATCTTTTATAGCCTGCAGCGATTCATAAAGAGCCCTTGCGCTAGAAGGCTCTAAAAATATTTTATCTATGGGACTATTATTTTCTAGTGCAGCCACAGGTATTTTTGATTCACCCTCAATTACTTCGCCATTTTTAAGCTTTGCCTTAAGCACCACATTATCTAAGGTAACTGGAAGCACTTTACCTGTAACCGCTAAAACTGAACTCATCTTCTGGACAGCCTGTTCAAAATTAGAAGAAATTCCATCCATAGCAGCAAGAAACAAGTTTCCAAAGCTTTGGTTTTCAAGCCTGCCCCCAGTAAATCTATATTGAAGCAGCTCTTCCATTAATGGCTCTGTATCTGCCAGTGCAAGAATACAGTTTCTAATATCACCAGGAGGAAGTATTCCTAAATCCTCTCTTAGATCCCCAGAGCCGCCGCCATCATCTGCAACTGTAACAATAGCAGTAATATTACTTGTATAATACTTAAGACCTCTAAGCATTGTAGATAGTCCAGTTCCTCCGCCGATTGCCACAATCTTAGGCCCTTTTACTAATAGCCTTTTTTCATAAATTAAATTCTCCAGTTTCTTTGAATCCAAAGAAACATTAATATAACCCTTATTTATTAAGAAAATAAAGGATTTCATGCCTTGTGATACCGCTAAATACAGCAAAAAGGCGCCTGCCAACATTAAGAAAACATAAAAAGAAATATAATAAGCACTATACCATCTATGTTGAATCCATTCTACAAGTCCGAAGGCTATCATTAATATTCCAAGGGCTCCAAGCATAACCCATCTTTTAACTTTAATTCCAGGTTTAAGCCAGTCAATAAACCTCATAGCTTCATTCCACCTCTGTTAATATCTTCATTAATATCCCTATGGTCTATTGTTACCTTATGACCTTTAGCTTTAAGCCTATTATATACTTCATTAGCTATGGCTACTGATCTATGCCTGCCGCCGGTACAGCCTATTGAAATAATAAGCTGTCTCTTACCTTCCTTTAAATAATTTGGTATGAGAAATTCCACCATATCTTGAAGCTTATTAATGAAACTGTTTGTAACCTCAAAGTTAAACACGTAATCCCTAACTTCCTTGTCATTTCCCGAAAATACCTTAAGTTCAGGTATATAGAAAGGATTCGGCAAAAATCTAACATCAAAAACCAAATCTGAATCTACCGGAATTCCATACTTAAATCCAAAAGAAAGTACAGTAATCATAAGCTCGTTTTCAATCTGTCCTTCCTCAGAATATATGGAAGTAAGCTTTTCTCTAAGCTCTCTAGTTGCAAGCTTTGTTGTGTCGATTATATTATTAGCCCTATCCTTCACTTCCTTAAGTCTATTTCTCTCCTTAATAATGCCATTAAGAATTCTTCCGTCTGGTGCTAAAGGATGTTTCCTTCTAGATTCCTTGAATCTTTTAATTATTGTTTCATCGCTTGCATCTAAAAATAATATTTCATAGCTTAAGTCCTGTTCCTTCAAATAATTTAAGCTTACAAATAAATCGTCAAAGAATTGTCCGCCTCTAATATCTATAACTAATGCTATTTTATCTATTTTGCCTTCCGTTTGGTAGCAAGCTTCTGCAAACTTAGGTATTAAGGTAGCAGGTAAATTATCTACGCAAAAGTACCCCAAATCTTCTAAACATCTAATAGCTTGTGTTTTACCGGCCCCTGATAGTCCTGTTACTATTACAAAACGCATAACTTACCTCCGATTATATAAAATGAGTAAAAATAATTATGAATTTTAATAATTCCAAAGTTTTATTTTCTATTTTTAATAAATAAAATAAAACAATAACCTCTAATCTATTATTTAATTATTAACTTTATAGTACAGTTTTATTATTAAATTATAACACAAATTAATGTATTGTT
This sequence comes from Candidatus Clostridium stratigraminis, assembly GCF_045310675.1. Classification (NCBI taxonomy): domain Bacteria; kingdom Bacillati; phylum Bacillota; class Clostridia; order Eubacteriales; family Clostridiaceae; genus Clostridium; species Candidatus Clostridium stratigraminis. The sequence continues at coordinate 123,059 of NZ_JBJHZZ010000005.1, read as the reverse complement.
TAATTATTATAATTTAAATATATACTTAAAATATTAAGCTTTCACCTCTTTACATTTCTCTTCTTTTAACCGATTTTCTTCATTAACTGATAATATCTTAACTACATACATAACTATGGTAGCTATAACAGCTATTATAAATGTCAATGACCATATATAATTCAGTCCAAAACTGTCTATGAACTTTCCAGCTAGGGATGTGCCAAGGGCACCTCCAATACTCCAGCTTAACCCTCCAACTGCGTTAAAACTTGCTCTATAGTTACTTGGGCTGTTATTTGATATGTAAACTCCAAAACTAGTAGTAACTAATATTTCACCTATTGTCCAAATTACTGTGGATAATACAAATAGAGCGAAATTATGTATAATTCCTATCATACCAAATCCTATTGCATATAGTATTCCCGCAATGATTATCTTTGTAAGAGCATGAAACTTATGAGTTAAGCTTGTTATTGCTACAGTTAAAAATATTACTGTAAAGGCATTTATACTCATAAGATAACCAAATCTTGTTGAGCCATCTAATTTATATATATCACCCATGGTAATTGGTAATGAGAATCTGTGCTGAGTATATACAAAACAGTAGGCTATATATACTACTAAAAAGATACATAAATAGGGCCTTTTAGCAAAGGCTCTTATAACGCCGCCTTTTTCTTCTTTTTCAAATTGTCTAATTACCTTATTGTGGGATGGATTAGTTTCCTCTACATAAAGTGCAATAAGTATAACAGCTAATAAAGAAGTTAAGGCATCACCTATAAATAACATAGGAAGCATATTTTTAAATAAAATTCCTGCCACAATTGGTCCTAAGGACACACCTATATTCGTTCCTAAATATTGCAGCGAAAAACCAAGCTGTCTCTGCTTAGGTGGAAGAACATCTGCTACTATAGCGCTTAATGCAGGTCTAATAAATCCAGTGAAAAATGCATTAATCATTAGACAGGTAACTATAATAACAGGATTCTTAAATACTGCACAAGGCAGCAAAGAAATAGCAGCAATACTTTGAGACCATAAATAAGTCTTTCTTCTTCCCAGACTGTCTGCTGTCTTTCCGCCAATCAATGAGGCAGGAATGCCTATAAGTATATTTGCTGTAACAATGATTCCAGATATCCCAGCGGATAATCCAATTTTTTGTGTTAAATACAGAGTTAGAAATGGTACCACAAAGTCACCGAATCTATTAATTATTTGTGCAATAAATAAAATATAAATACTTTTGGGTAGCCCCCTATAAGTTTTAAAAATTTTGAGCATAGATATTCCCCCTCATCACATGGTAATTTTATCATATTAATAAAAGAGATTAAATAAAAAAGTCCACCATCTAAGGTGAACTGCAATAATTAGATTCTTTTACTGATAAAACCACTTCGTGGGCAATAGAAAAGTCCATGGTATTGTGATAATGGCAATAGTATTATTGGATAAAATTGAAATTTTTGATAATATTTATTTGTTTGTTTTTAATAAATATATTAAACTTTTCATATAGATGTGTAATTAAAGTTTATCTATTTAATGAATATAGTTAAACCACTAAGCTGCATATCTAAATATATTATAAAGTGAAAAAGGCAAACCATGGGAAACCATGAGACGCAAAGCCAAGGGCCTGAACCACGAATATTTTTACGTGGATGGCAGCCGGTTGCCACAAGAGCATAGTTTTTTAGATTGTGTATCTTGTTTACGATTCATTTTTCTTCCCTTTTTCACAGTGAAAGGTAGGAATATATCATGAAAAAACGTTTCTTTAGCAGTGCTCTATTTTTTGTATCACTGCTGCTGGCATTGCAGCTTGTATTTCCATCGGTATATGCTTCAGCATTAACTACTGATAATACGGTGCTGCCGCCCAGTAATCTCTCCATTCAGCTCACAACACCAAGTGATGTAAAACTTACATGGAGTTCTGTTTATCAAGCTACTGGTTATAATGTTTATGGAATTCTTGACGGTCAGCTCAAATTACTTGGTACTACAGCATCAACATCTTATACCTTTAGTAACCTTCCAGAAGGCTCCTATAGCTACGTTGTTTCAACCTTAAGTACTGTTGGTGAATCTGGTCCCTGTGCTCCTGTTTCAGTTAATATTACTTACCCAATTATGGCAGGACCAACTAATTTAACTTACAAAATACAAAATGGAAACGATGTTGTTTTAAGTTGGACAACCTCTCAATATGCTCAAGCTTATAATGTCTATCAAATTGCAGGAGATGGTCAGCAAACCTTAGTTGCATCTACAAAAACCTCCACATATACCCTGACAAATACAGCTGAAGGAAACTACACCTATGGGGTTTCTTCTGTTAATTCACTTTATGGTGAATCTTCACTTTCAGGATATATACAGGTTCAAGTTACTTTCCCAATTATGACAGCTCCAAATAATTTTAACTACTCCATATCTAATGGTAATGACATAACCTTAAAATGGAATGCTGTAAGTTATGCAGCAAACTATAAAATATATCAAATTGTGGATGGCCGAAAGGTTCTTAAAAGTACAGCTGCAGGAACAAGTATATCCTACACTAATATACCTGCTGGTGATTATGTGTATGAGATTCACTCCTATAGTGATCGTTTTGGCGAATCACAAGATGGAAGTCAAGCTTTCTTCACTTTAGTTCTTCCAATAATGCAGACACCTGGTAATTTAACATATAGCATGGCTAATGGGAATGATATAACCTTAAAATGGGAAACTGTTCCTTATGCTACAGCATACAAAGTGTATCAGATTGCAAATGGTGAGGAAACCTTAATAAGTACATTGACTGGTACAACAGTCACTTACACCAATAAACCTGCTGGTGATTATGTTTACGAAGTTAGATCTTATAGTGATCGTTTTGGTGAATCACAAGATGGATGTCAAGCCTCCTTTACTTTGGTTCTTCCAATAATGCAGGCACCAAGCAATTTAATCTATAACATTACAAATGGAAATGATATTACCTTAAGCTGGGGAGCCTCCCCTTATGCAGCGAACTATAAAGTATATCAGATTATTAATGGCCAAAAGGTCTTAAAAAGTACCTTAACTGGTTCAACTATCACATATACTAATATGGCTGGTGGAGATTATAATTATGAGATTCACTCCTATTCTACCCGTTTTGGAGAATCTGAAGATGGCAGCAGCATAGCCTTTACTTTAGTACCTCCAGTTATGCAGCCACCTGCAAATGTAATACAAACCATTAAAAATGCAACAGATTTTACCTTAAGCTGGGATGTATCGCCCTATGCAACAAGCTATAAGATTTATCAGATAATTAATGGAGTAACAATTTTAAAAAGTACTGTAACTGGAACAACAGTTTCATTTACAAATATGCTGCCTGGTCAATATGATTATGAAATTCACTCATATTCTAGCCGCTTTGGAGAATCAGTAGATAGCAGCAATATAACTGTTAACTTAAACGGGCAAATTTTGCAGGCACCTACTAATTTAACTTATAGTATTTTAAATGGCAATGACATAAATTTAAAATGGACTGCTGCTCCCTATGCCACAAGTTATAAAATTTATCAAGTTATTAATGGACAACCTGTTTTAAAGCAAACAGTGACTACTACTTCAGTAACCTTCACAAATATGCCTCAAGGGGATTACGACTTTATTATTGACTCTGTATCTTCACTTTTAGGAGAATCTCCTATTGGAGCAGAAACTACTTTTTCATTAGTGCTTCCAACAATGGCTGCACCAAGTAATTTTGTATATAAGCTTCAAAATGTTAATGATGTTGTATTAACATGGTCACCTGTAACATATGCTGGCAGTTATAAAATCTATGAGTTAATTGATAATCAATTAGTTCTTAAGGCTACTGTAACCTCTACAATAACTACCTTAACTAACATAGCTGAAGGTGATCATACTTATGTTGTTACTTCAGTAAGCAGCAGATTTGGCGAATCAACAGATGGAAGTGAGTTATCACTTTCTGTTAGCTTCCCAATAATGCAAGCACCAGCTAATTTGACTTATACTATTGCTAATGGAAATGATATTACTTTAAAGTGGACCGCTTCTACCTATGCAGCATCTTATAACGTATATCAAATTATTGATGGTCAAAAGGTATTGAAACAAACTGTAACTGGTACTTCTGTAACCTTTGCTAATATGCCTCAAGGGGATTACAGTTATGAGGTTGATTCATTTAGTACGCGTTTTGGTGAATCTCCAATAGGAAGTCAAGTTAGCCTTACACTGATTTTCCCTACAATGCAGGCACCCGCTAACTTAACCTATACTATGGCAAATGGTAATGATATTACCTTAAAGTGGACCGCATCAAGTTATGCTGCATCTTATAAAGTGTACCAAATTATTAATGGACAAAAGGTATTAAAGCAAACTGTTACTGGTACTTCTGTAACCTTTACTAATATGCCTGAAGGGGATTACAGTTATGAGGTTGATTCCTATAGTACGCGTTTTGGTGAATCTCCAATAGGAAGTCAAATAAACCTAACATTAGTTTTTCCTACAATGCAGGCACCCACTAACTTAACAAATAGTATAGCAAATGGAAATGATATTACTTTAAAATGGACCGCTTCAAGCTATGCTACAGCTTATAATGTATATCAAATTATTGATGGACAAAAGGTATTAAAGCAAACTGTAACCGGAGTTTCTATAACCTTTACTAATATGCCTCAGGGTGATTACAGTTATGAAGTTGATTCATTTAGTACGCGTTTTGGTGAATCTCAAACCGACAGCACAATAAACTTTACATTAACTTGGCCAGTAATATCCTCACCAACTTTATCAGCAGCTGTTATAAATGTTAATAACATTACTTTTTCATGGCAAGCTGTTAGCTGGGCTAATGAATATCGTATTTATGAAGTAACAAATGGCACGCTGCAATTGATATATAAAGGAACAGCCTTAACTTATAAAGTTTATAATTTGTCAGAAGCAACTCATGTTTATCAGATTACTGCCTATAGTACTCGTTTCGGAGAATCAGCCTTATCTAATCCGCTGACTGAAACTATTATCTACCCTGTAATGCAGTCTCCAGAGGTAAACATTAATGTCCTAGACAAAACAAGTGTTCAGCTTACTTGGAACTTTATAACTTATGCTAATGGTTATAATATATATGAGATAATAAATGGCGTTCCTGTTTTACTTGTAAAAAACCTAAATAATTTATCCTATACCTTTACTAATCTTTCATATGAAAATCATCAATATTATGTTACTTCTTACAGTAATTCATTTGGTGAATCTGATCCATCTAGTATTGTTTTAGCAAAACTTATTGTTGATACTGTACCACCAGTTACAAGTATTAATGCACCAACTAATTGGATAAATCAAAATTCACTTAATATTACTTTAACAGCAGCTGATAATGAAACTGGCGTTTTTAAAACCTACTATTCAATTGATGGTTCTGGCTACATTGAAGGTAATTCTTTCATTATACAAGGTGAAGGAATTCATAAAATAACCTTCTACTCAGTTGATAATGCTGGGAACAAAGAGGCTTTAAATACTGCTTATGTAAAGATTGATAATGCTGCACCAGTCACTACTTCAAATTCACCTGCTGGCTGGTCAAAGGATAATGTAACTATAAACTTAATTGAAGCAGATTCACTAAGCGGCACTGCTAAAACTTTCTACTCAATTGATGGTTCTGACTACATTGAAGGTAATTCTTTCATTGTACAAGGTGAAGGAATTCACAAAATAACCTTCTATTCAGTTGATAATGCTGGCAATATAGAATCAATTAATACTACTTATGTAAAGATTGATAGGACTGTACCAACTATTACAATGAATCTATTTGATGAGTATAAACTTGGTTCAACTTTACTATTAAACTATATAGCAGATGATAATCTTTCTGGTGTGGTTAATGAAAAGGTACTTGTTTTTGAGCCAAATGAAACTATTGGTAAAGTTATCACTAATGGTTCAAGTATTCAATTTGATAAACCTGGTGTTTATACTATTATTATCACAGTAACTGACGCTGCTGGTAATAGCACTACAGTACAAAAACAATTTATTGTTTATATCCCGGCTAATATTGAAATAACACCTATTGTTGTTAAAGGAAATAATGGGGTATTTACTGTTCGTGTTGATCTTCCATCAGGATATAGTACCCAAGGATTTGACCTTAATACTGCAACACTAAATGGTGTAAATGCGCTTACAAGCAACAATGGATACTATAATCAGGCAAAGCTAGGTCAGTTCAAGTTTGAGCGTTCAGATTTCAATTTGACTGCACCTGATATGGTAGTTGAGTTTCGCTGCTACATTAATGGTTATTTAGTAGTTGGACAAACTACAGTTAAAGTACAAAAATAACTTTCTAGCAATCACATACCATAACAAAAGGAAGGCAAATGCCTTCCTTTTATTATGGTATATTTTTTAATTATTTTTAAAATGAATAAATTTTATGTAATATACCAGTCAGTGCACCTATAAAAGCTTCATTCTGCTCCATAGTTCCAATGGTAACTCTCATCCACCCCGGCATTCCAAGCAAGAAGCCTGGCCTTACTATTATTCCTCTTTTTAAAAGCTCATTAAAAACCAATTTATCATCTAATTTTGAACTAACCATAATGAAGTTAGCGTTGGTTTCAATGTATGGAAGGCCCAACTTCTTAAATTCAGAATATAAATAATCCCTTCCTATTATGTTCGTTTCATAAACATAATTTAAGTATTCACTATCATTAATTGCAGCTGTTGCAGCCCTTTGCGCAAATAAATTTACATCAAAAGGACCTACTACAGTATTGAAGTATTTTACTATTTCCTCATTGGCAATTCCATAGCCACATCTAAGTCCCGCTAGTCCATAAGCCTTTGAAAAGGTTCTTAATATTATCATATTAGTATACTTATCTAATAGCTGAAGAGTGTCTGGATAATCTTCGTCGGTTACATATTCAATATAGGCTTCATCCATAATTATGAATACGTTTTCAGGAATTCTATTAATAATTCTTTCCAAGTCTTGTTTCTTGAAAATAGTTCCTGTAGGATTGTTTGGATTGCATAGCCATATCAATTTAGTTTTTTCATTTATACAGTCTGCCATAGCGTCAACATCTAAGCCATGATTCTTCATGGGTACGATTATTGACCTTCCCCCCATAAGCTTTGTTGCTGCATCATAACGTGAAAAAGTGACTTCAGCCATTATGCTTTCATCACCAGGTCTTAATAAAGTATCACAAATAACTCTAATAAGCAGATCTGAACCTGCTCCACAGAAGATTTGAGATGTTTTTACCCCTAATTTTTTAGAAATAGCTGCTTTCAGTTCAAAATTTGAAGCGTCTGGATACAGACAAGTTTCATCAATAGTTTCCTGTAGTGCCTTTTTTACCTTAGGAGAACATCCAAGTGGGTTTTCATTTGATGCAAGTTTAATAACCTCCTCAAGACCCAGTTCTCTTTTAACCTCACTAATGGGCTTTCCAGCAACATACATCTCCATGCTAAATACTTCTTCCCTTATACCATACCCCATTAAAAATACCCCCATAATTAGATTTATAATTAAAAATTAATAATTAAATTAATAGATTGAAATCCCAAAGAGGACTTTCTATAGGCTTTATGAAAGTCTATTGGATCTCCATAATTGTTAATTATTAATTGTAATTACCTTAAATTATGTGCTACCCTAGTTGCTATTTTTCTTCCCCAATAATCCTCACTTCTGGATGAAGTTCCACGTTGTATCTTCCTTTAACTACTTCTTGAACGTATTCGATTAGTGATAGAATGTCCTTTGCGGTTGCGCCGCCTTTATTAATAATAAAGCCTGCATGCTTTTGTGATACCTCAGCTCCCCCGATACTGTGGCCCTTTAAAGCACACTCTTCAATAAGCTGTCCTGTAAAATATCCGACCGGTCTTTTAAAGGTACTGCCTGCTGAAGGATACTCTAGGGGCTGCTTATCTTCTCTTCTTCTAGTTAATTCATCTATTCTATTTTTAATTTTCTCATGCTCGCCTTTTTTTAATTTGAAGCTAACTTCAAGAACAGTATAGCCATGCTTTTGAACAGCACTTGTTCTATAACCTAGATCAAGCCGCTCCCTATCTAAATTTATCAGGTTGCCTTCTTTATCAACTACAAGAGCGCTGTATATTACTTGACTTACTTCTCCATTATAGGCTCCTGCATTCATTGTAACTGCTCCACCTACTGTGCCAGGAATACCACAGGCAAATTCGAAGCCTGTGAGATCATTATTAAGTGCAGCGTCAGAAACCTTGCATAGGTCTGCACCGCCTTGAACAATTACCATTTCCTCCTGAACCATTATGGTGTCAAGTTTTGTAAGTTTAATAATTACACCTCTATATCCGCCATCTCTTACTACAAGGTTAGAGCCTCTTCCTATTATATAAAAGGGTACCCTATTTTCATTGCATAACTTTATAATATTAACAACTTCCTCGTAAGTTTTGGGTCTTACTAATATATCAGCAGGGCCCCCAACCTTAAAAGAAGTATGGTTTTTCATTGACTCATTTATTGCTATATCGTCTTCTTTCAAAAGCTTTGAAAGTTTACTGCTTAAATCCTCATATTGGTTCATCTTAAATCTCCTTAACATTACTAAGATACACATTCTAGTATAATTTTTCTAGCTGTATTAATCAAGTTCTAGTTTTTTATATTTTCTAATACTTCAATTTTCTTACATATTATTTATCTTTATCAGCGTTTTTAAAATAATCAAATATACTTTGTGCAGCTCTTTTGTCAATTGAAGGTGTTTCAAACAATTCTTCTACTTTTGCATTCTTTATGTTTTCAATGCTGCCAAACTTTTTAAGAAGCTCCTTTCTTCTCTTTTCTCCTACTCCCGGAATATCTTCCAAAACTGAGTGAAGGACTCTCTTATCTCTAAGGCTTCTATGATAAGTAATTGCAAATCTGTGAACCTCATCCTGTATTCTCGTTATAAGCTGCATAACATTTGAACTTGGTCTAATAAGCACTTCATTATTATTATATATTAAACCTCTGGTATTGTGCTTATCATCCTTAACCATGCCGCATACCGGTATATCAATATTTAGGCTGCCTAAAACTTCAAGGGCAATATTTACCTGTCCCTTTCCTCCATCCATCAGTATTAAATCTGGAAAAACACAAAACTTGCCTGCACTTAGCTCTAAGTTTCTTTCCTTTATTTTCTCTATTTCCTCTAAACCGTGTTTAAAACGCCTTGTTAATATTTCCCTCATGCTGTCATAATCATTTGCACCTATAACAGACTTTATTTTAAATCTTCTATAATCACTATTTTTAGCCTTCCCGCCTTCAAAAACTATCATGCTTCCTACAGAGTCTACTCCTTGTATATTTGATATATCATAAGCCTCAATTCTATTAGGAAGCTCTTCTAAATCTATAATAGAAGCTAATTCTTTAAGAGCGGTTTTATGAATTTCCTTATCCTGAAGCAGTTTAAGCTTAAACTGTTCTAAGGTTAGTTTAGCATTTTTTGTAACCATTTCAAGTAAATCTTTTTTGTCACCTCTTTGAGGAACCTTAATTGAGACTTTTGAGCCTCTTTTCATGGTAAGCCACTCTTCTAAGAGCTCGTTATCCTCTATACTTGGAACAAATATATTCTTAGGTACAAAGGCAGTACCACCATAAAACTCCTTAACAAAATCAGATATTATTTCTCCATTTAAAATGCCTGCTGTATTTTCAAGCATGTAATTTTCTTTACCTAAAATTTTACCATCCCTTAAGAAAAATATCATAGCACAGGTGTCTTTTTCATCGCTGTATATACTTATAAAGTCTTCATCCTCAAAGTTTCCTGTAATAATCTTCTGCTTTTCTACTATTTTTCCTACCGCAGCTATTTTGTCTCTAAAGGAGGCTGCTTTTTCAAATTCTAAGCTTTCAGCTGCTGCTTCCATTTGAGCCTTTAGTTCTCTTAAAACATGCTTATCTTTTCCTGAAAGCAGGTCAATAATATCTTGTACAAGCTTACCATAGTCCACTTTTGAGACTAAGCCTGCACAGGGAGCGTTACATAAGCCAATATGATAATTAAGACAAGGTCTTATGTTAGTTTCTCCTTCTTTAATCACCATTTTACAAGTTCTTATTGGAAATACCTTCTTAATTAAATCAAGTGTTTCGTAGACTGCAGAAACATCAGTGTAGGGTCCGAAATATTTAGCCCCATCCTTAGCTAATATTCTTGTCATAAATACCCTCGGATAATCCTCATTTGTAGTAATTTTTATAAAAGGATAGTGTTTATCGTCTTTTAATAAAATATTATACTTTGGTCTGTACTTTTTTATAAGATTGCACTCTAAAATAAGTGCTTCCATTTCAGAATCTGTAACTATATTTTCAAATTCAGCTATGTTTTTTACCATAGCCTTAACTTTTTCAGAATGATTCTTTGAACTTTGAAAATATTGTCTTACTCTATTTTTAAGAACTTTAGCCTTGCCGACATAAATTACTTCTCCTAAAGAGTTTTTCATTAAATACACTCCGGGCTTATCTGGCAATATTTTTAGTTGATATTCGAAATCAAACATGGTTTACCTCCAAGGAAATCATTTGTAATATAATCTATTGAGCTATGTAATTGCCGGAATTTTATAAATCACATAAAGAAGTCCAATAACTACAAGAACCAGTTCAATAAATGTTCCAAGTTTTGAGCCTACTTTATAGGTCAGCGGCAGCTTAATTTTCTTATTTTTAAAGGGATAAAAAAGAGGTACTCCTCTGTTTGTTGCCATGTCCCCTAAAAGATGTGTGCTGTACCCTATAATAAAATAAGAGGTTAGATGCTTTAAATTATATTTATTTCCAATATATCCTGCTATAAATGTAAAAGTAATCATTCCTAAAAGACTGTGGGTAAGTCCTTCCCTATGAGAGGAAAGTCCAATTGCAATAAGAGCTGCCCCTAGAGCCTTGTAGGCGGGTTCATTTGTATATAAATAATCAAACCACAGCACTATTATACCACTACAAAAGTATAAAGTAACTTTTGTGTTCTTGTTTTTAAAGGGCAATATATATTTATTTACAATGCTCTTAGGATGATCTATATCTGGCAGCAGGGAGGCAGCCAAAACAACTGCCATTCCCAAATAGCTGAAGCCGCCAGGTAATCTGTTACATAGAGCAATATAAGCTGTTACTCCAATTCCAGCATGTGTTTTCCCTGTCATAATTTCTCCTAAATCAATAGGAACGGTTCCTTTTGATTTCTACATATAATATACGAATAAAGATTTATTTTTTATAGTGTAAAAAATAAAAAGCTTAGTACCTCTTAAACAGCATAGATACTAAGCTTTATTATAACATAGAAACATATGTTCACAAAGGGAATCCATTATTTTTCAGGAAATACTTTAATAAGTCCCTTTATTAAAAGAAATATTATAAGTAATACTACAAATATTCCACCCATTCCTGATAATAAAATATTTATTGACTCTTTAAAATTTGAAGCAATTACACTATCCATATAAGCCACCTGCCTTATCATTCTTAAAATTTAACTAGGTTTAGTATTAAGCCGCCTGCTATAACAGAAGCAATTTGTCCTGCTACGTTGGCTCCAACAGCATGCATTAATATAAAATTTTGATTATCTTCCTTTTGAGCCATCTTTTGAATTACTCTAGCTGACATTGGAAAGGCAGATATTCCTGCAGCACCTACCATAGGATTTATCTTTTTCTTTAAGAAAAGATTTAAAAATTTTGCAAATAATACTCCGCCAATGGTATCAAAAATAAAGGCTACAAGTCCAAGTCCAATAACAAGAGCAGTTTTTAAGGTTACAAATTGTTCTGCCTTCATGGAAGATGCAATTGTTATTCCAAGTAATAGAGTTATTATATTTACTAGTTCATTTTGAGCAGATTTTGATAACTTTTCTAAGACTCCGCATTCTCTAATAAGGTTACCGAACATTAAGAATCCTACTAAGGAAACGGAAGTCGGTGCTATAAGGCCAGCTATTATTGTAACTAGTATAGGGAATAATATTCTTGTCTTTTTAGATATACTTTCTGCCTTGTAAGGCATTCTGATTTTTCTCTCTTTTTTAGTTGTAACTAATTTAATAGCAAAGGGCTGTATTACTGGTACAAGTGACATATAAGAATATGCTGCTACGGTAATAGGTGCTATAAGGTTGCTCTTAAAAAAGTTTGCAACAAATATTGAAGTAGGGCCATCTGCCGCACCTATAATTCCTATGGATGCTGCATCCTTTAAATTAAAACCTAAAAGCACTGCTGCACAAATGGTGAAAAATATTCCGAACTGTGCTGCTGCTCCGAATAGAAGCATAAACGGGTTTGATAAAAGAGGTCCAAAGTCTATCATTGCTCCTATTCCTATAAATAAAAGCAGTGGGAACATTTCTGTAGCTATTCCGCCGTTAAATAAAACATCTAAAATCCCTTCTATTTTAGTGCCATTTAATACTTGAGTTACTGCTCCAGACATAGGTATATTTACAAGTATTGCTCCAAACCCAATTGGCAGCAATAAGGCCGGTTCAAAGTCTTTTTCGATTGCCAGATAAATAAGTATGCCCCCAATCACCCACATAACGACCTGTTTAATGGTGATTGCAGCTATACCCTGAAGTAAAAATTCCATTTATATTTCCTCCCTGTTATTTTGCTATTTGTACAATAGATATTTAACTTTAATATTACCTTGTTTATATGCTTATCCTATTTGTACAAGCATTTCTCCAGGATTAACAGATTGTCCATTTGACACTCCAATTGAAATTACTCTTCCATCAACAGGCGATACTATTTCATTTTCCATCTTCATAGCCTCTAATATTAATAATGGTTGATTTTTCTTTACAATATCTCCAACCTTTACTTTTATAGAAATAATGCTGCCTGGCATAGGTGCTTCTATAGTTGTTCCTGCAGAAGCTGATTTCTCAGTTGAAGCTGCACCATTTTTAGAGTCTGATGGGTTTATTTCATTATCTGCAAGTGAAGCAGCAGTTTCTCCAGTTACTTCTTCTATTTCTACTTCATATACCTTTTCATTTAACTTTATTATATATTTCTTCATATATAGGGCTCCTTCCATATTATTAATCTTTATTTAACTCTTCTGATTTTTGAAATGTGAAAATGTGAATCAGGCTTATCCTTACCAGCCATTATTGAAGCTGCAAGAGCCACGACTATCTTTTCTTCCTCATCTATTTCAAGCTCAGCAGCGTAATTTGAGTTATTTTCCTCAAAGCTATCATTTTCTTCTTCTTTACCAAATATTCCTTTAAAAAAGCTGCCTATTCCCACTCTAATCACTCCCTTAGTTTACATTGTTACATATATATAATGAGGCTTATCCTCATCACTGCTTTCACTGTCATTAGCTGCACCCTTAAGCCTATCTTCGAAGAATTTCTTTGCTACCTGCGGAAATAAAATATAGGATAGTAAATCTTCCATTGAGTTTGCAAGGCTTCCTATTTCTTCTCTATATTTTTCAATCTCTGGCTTAAGCAAATCTGCAGGTCTTACTGTTATAACCTCTTCATCACCAATAATTATCTTTTTAATATCATCTTTTATTGGTGCGGGTGATTTTCCATAAAGGCCCTTAACATATTCTTTTATTTCCTTAGGAACCATTTTATATCTTTCACCTGCTAGAACATTAAAAACAGCTTGGGTACCAACCATTTGGCTAAGGGGGGTAACTAATGGGGGAAAGCCTAAATCTTCCCTTACCTTAGGAATTTCTCTAAGGACTTCTTCGAATTTATCTTCTGCCTTCTGGGACTTAAGCTGTGACAAAAGATTTGAAAGCATTCCGCCAGGTACCTTATAGGTTATAGTTTTAGGCTCAACATCCATGACCTTGGGATTTAATATTCCTGCTTCCCTGTATTTTTCTTTTATTGGTTTAAAGTAATCTGCTATTTCTCCTAGTAAATTTATGTCTAATTTTGAATCCCTTTCCCCCTCTTTAAGTGTTAATACCATGGATTCTGTAGCTGGCTGTGAAGTACCTTCTCCAAAGGGTGAAATTGCAGTATCTATTATATCTATACCTGCTTCTACAGCTTTTAAATATGTCATTGAGGCTATTCCGCTAGTACTATGAGTGTGTAAATCTAAGGGAACACCTATATTCTCCTTTAGCTTTTTCACAAGCTCATAAGCTGAGTTAGGGGTCAATATACCCGCCATATCCTTTATACAAATAGAATCTGCTCCTAAGGCCTCCATCTTCTTTGATAATTCAACGTAATAGTCTAAGGTATGAATGGCGCTTGTAGTATAGCTTATTGCACACTGGCAGTGAGCACCTGCTTCTTTTATAGCCTTAATGGAAGTCTCAAGGTTTCTCACATCATTTAGTGCATCAAAAACTCTTATAATATCTATTCCATTTTCCACCGACTTTTTGATAAAGGCTTCTACCACATCATCAGGATAATGCTTGTAACCTAAAAGATTCTGTCCTCTTAAAAGCATTTGAAGCTTTGTATTTTTAACTCTCTTTCGAATTTTTCTTAATCTTTCCCAAGGATCTTCATTAAGAAAGCGAAGACAGGCATCAAAGGTCGCTCCTCCCCAGACCTCCAGTGAATAATAACCTACGTTGTCCATCTTTTCTAGAATTGGTAGTATTTCTTCTGTTTTAAGTCTTGTAGCAATTAATGATTGATGTCCATCTCTAAGTGCTGTTTCAGTTATTTTAACTGGATTCATTTTAATTCACCTTCCTAGTATTCCACTCTAATGGGCAGTCTCTACTAGCTTAGCTTAGTATGCCCATTTCAATTTAAGTAAATCTATTTACTTTATAATTTTGTGCTTTTAAAATAATCTATTGCTATTTCTTCTATTTTTTCTATTAGCTCACTAACCTCATGTCTTCTGGATCTGCCGCATTCAAAGGCATTACTTTCACATATAAGGCATTTTCTTGGCTGAAGGCCTAAGTCTCTCCTTGAAACTTGATTACCCGCTGCATCTAAAATGTCAAAATCGTACAGCCTTCCAAGGGGATGGGTTTCTTCAATATCAGCAGTTATTTTTTTAATCAATTTATCATTTTCATAAAATACTGCAAAATACTCTGGTCCGCTGTTTTTATATAAGATTTTTTCATGTACATTATCAATTAAAAGTTCCCCTAATTTTTGTTTAAAGGCACTTAACCCTTCATCAAAAATTTCTTTAACAAGTGGGTTATACTTTATGGCTCCAGGTATATTTAGTTTATAAGAAACAATAGTGCTTCCATATTTATTTATTAAATATTGCTGATAATCAGCTCTCATATCTCTTGCTTCCAATATATCTTCAAGGCTTTGCTTTTCACCGCTAAAGTACTGGCTCACTTAAAATCACTCCTTAATACTATGTGACAGAAGAAAAGTCACCATGCCACACCTCTGCCACACTCTATTTTACCTTTCTAACTACATCAATAACGCTTCCATCTCTATATTCTATTATACCAACAACTTCATCTTCGTACTCAATTTTATCCGGAACACCAACTATGCTGTAAGCCTTATCCTTTAATTCCTCTATACTCTTTACACTAAGATTAGCTTCCTTAAATATTTTAAGCAAATCAGTTCTCCTTGGATTTACAGCAATACCTACTTCTGTTACAACAACATCAATGCTTTCACCTGGTGTAATTACAGTGTTTACATCTTCAACGATACATGGTATTCTGCCGCGAATTAATGGAGTAACTATAACAGTAAGCTTTGCGCAGGCAGCTGTATCAGAGTGTCCACCAGAAGCTCCTCTTAAAACTCCATCAGAACCAGTCATAACATTTACATTGAATTTTGTATCTATTTCAAGTGCTGATAAAACAACTACATCAAGCTTATTGGCTATACATCCCTTGTTATGAGGATTTGCATAAAAGGAAGCATCTATTTCATGCTGCATTGGATTATTTCCTATAGAATTTACTGAAACCAAATCGAAGTCTTGTACATCATAAATATGTTTAATTAATCCTTCTTCAAGCATTTCTATCATAGGCTTTGTTATTCCGCCTAAAGCAAAACTAGCTTTTATATCTCTTTTAAGCATTTCCTCTCTTAAGAATCTAGTTACTGCAAGTGCTGAACCACCTGAACCTGTTTGAAAGGAGTAGCCATCTTTGAAATAAGGCGAAGCAGTTATTGCTCTGCTTGCATTCTCAGCTATTAAAAGCTCCTTTGGATTCTTAGTATACCTTGTAGCACCAGAAGCTATACCTGCAGGATCTCCAATTGAATCTATTTTTACAACATAATCAACATTGGTTTGGTCAATACTTGCAGGCATGTTTGGAAACTCTACTAGGGAATCTGTAAGTATAACAACCTTTTCTGCATATTTTGCATCCACCATAGCATAACCTAAGGAGCCGCAGTTTGCCTTTCCTCTAGTACCACTGGCGTTTCCATACTCATCGGAGGCTGGAGCACCTAAAAATGCTACATCTATTTTAATATCCCCGCACTCAACTGCTCTTGCTCTTCCACCATGAGATCTTACAATTACAGGCTCTTTTAATATTCCACTGGAAATAGCCTCTGCCAATGCTCCTCTTAACCCGCTTGTAGTTATTTTGGATATTACTCCATTTTTTATATGTTCTATAAGGGGCTTATGAACACTTCCAAGTGAACTGGTTGCTAGTGTTAAATCCTTTATTCCAAACTTTGCAATTACCCCTAACACATTATTTAATATATAGTCTCCTTCTCTAAAGTGATGATGAAAGGAGATTGTCATACCATCCTTTAAACCTGTTTTTAATAAAGCTTCTTCAATACTCTTTAATAATTTATTTTCACCAGGCTTAACTGGCTTTATCATAGGAGTTGTTTTTACAATTTCGTCACTACAGGCAAATTGACCTTTAAAAGGTTTTCTCTCCTCTAATATTTCATCTGGAATCTCTCTTCCAATAATATTTTTCATATTTTTTAACCTCCTTTATGCATTCACATTTAGGCCTGATGCAGCAGCTAATTGAAGTATTCTTTCAGCTCTTTCCACTATAGGCTTGTCTACCATCTTTCCATTTACCGAAATAACTCCAAGGCCCTTTTCTTCTGCTTCTTTAGCAGCTCTTACTATTGAAATTGACTTATTAATTTCTTTTTCTGATGGTGTATAAATCTCATGTACTGGCTTGATCTGTCTTGGGTTAATAACAGACTTACCATCAAATCCAAGCTGTTTAATAAGTTCTACTTCTCTTCTAAAGCCTTCCTCATTATCAACCTCAGTATAAACTGTATCCAAGGCATAGATGCCTGCAGCTCTTGCAGCAATAATAATCTGGCTTCTAGCTCCTAAAAGCTCCATGCCGTCAGGATACCTCTTTGTCTTAAGATTTGTTACATAGTCCTCTGCTCCCAGAGCTACTGCTATTAGCCTTTTACTTGCAGTGGCAATTTCAAAGGCATTTATTACTCCAATTGGGCTTTCAATTGCCGCCATCATCTTTGTACTTCCAACTTCTCTTCCACACTTTCTTTCTACTTCTTCTATAACAGCTTCAACTGCATGTATGTCTTCCTTTCTTTCAGTTTTAGGAAGTCTTATAACATGTACTCCAGCTCTAACAACAGCCTCTATGTCCTCTCTTCCAAAGGGAGAATCCAGTCCATTTATTCTTACAACTAATTCTGTATTTCCATAATCTATAGTTTTTAATGCATTATATATTAAAAATCTAGCGGAATCCTTTTCAGTTAAGGCAACTGCATCCTCTAAATCAAACATGAGAGAGTCTGCACCATAAATGTAAGCGTCCCTAACCATGCTTGGATTACTTGCTGGAAGGAACATCATTGTTCTTCTTAATCTCTCCATAACTATACGACCTCCCAATCAAATTTCTCTTTTATACCTGCTGCTCTATAGGCTGCACATTGTACTCTTGCCTTAATTGTACAATCTAAAGCCCCTTTATCTGCAGCTATTATTCTAGCATTCTCTACTTTTAGATTTTCTAAGGTTTCAGTTATTACCTTTCTTATTTGTCTCCCATACTGTCTTTCTACACTACTGTTAAGTTCAATTTGTATTCCAGCTTCTTCTGTAGGTTCTATAATTATTTGGATGTCACTAGATTCTAAAGTTCCAGCTATTGAGTTTTTCATTAGCTTCATGATTTCCCTCCTGTATTCCTTTGAAGCACAAAACAATTATTAATTATTTTGCCTCCTGCTTTTTTTATTGTACTAAGCAATTATTAATTCAATACGCTAAATTCATTACCGGCCAGTATTTAAGTTAATTATAAAATAAACATAGTTCCCACTAAAGTTTTTTTGATGTTCTTTAGTGTATTTTTTGTGTTTTTTTACTTATAAAAAGAAGAATAACCATGAAGGGTTATTCTTCTTTTTATAAGTTATATGCTTTATTAATTAGCCTTCTAACTAATCTTTAATCTCCGAGGTTACTATAATTAGTGAGTATTCCAGGTGCTTTTTTATAATAAACTCTATGCCTTCCTTATCTTTTTCTATTATGGCCTTTAAAATTTCTCTATGCTCCTTAATGCCTTCTTCTCTTCTTTCATTTTCCGAAATGGAAATATTCCTAAACCTTTGAAGATATTCGTTTAACCTGCTGATCATACTTTCTAGTCTTTTCATTCTGCTAGCTCTGTAGATTCTAGTATTGAATTCACCAAATAATTTAATTACCTCTTCGACTTTACCTGCTCTGTTTTGTTCTTCAGTTAAATCAAGGAGTTCTTCTATTTCATTAATCTCTTCTAAAGTTATATTATCCATAGCATTTATAGCAGCTAGTACTTCTAAGCTGTGTCTTATTTTATATATCTCTATAACGTCTTCAGTAGAAACCTTTTTCACCACAACACCTTTTCTTGGTAGATATTCTACTAATTCCTCCATTTCAAGTCTTCTTAATGCTTCTCTAATTGGAGTTCTGCTTATATTTAATCTTTCAGCATATTCTTTTTCTATAATTCTTTC
Organism: Candidatus Clostridium stratigraminis; assembly: GCF_045310675.1. NCBI lineage: Bacteria > Bacillati > Bacillota > Clostridia > Eubacteriales > Clostridiaceae > Clostridium > Candidatus Clostridium stratigraminis. Next base: position 103,965 of record NZ_JBJHZZ010000005.1, on the reverse strand, counting down.
ACCAACTGGAATAATGCCACTTATTATGGTTTTTCTTAAGCTTTCATAAACAACATCACTTATAGGTTTATTCTGACTGAAATCCGTGCTTTCAACTAGTTTATCTATATAATCCATTATGAAAACTACCTCTCTTTATAAACAGTATATATTATATATAGATTTTAGCATAAATTTAAATGTGATATGCAACTTTTCTATGCTAATTCTAACTTTTATTCAAAAGCAGAAAAATAATAGAAAAGATTTTCTAAGAAATCTTTTCTATTAAACTTGAAAGCTTGGCCAATTCTATAGGTTTTAAAATATAAGCATCGGCAGCCTCATTATTATTTATTTCCTTTTCGTTTCCGTCAATATATCCAGTCATGATAATTACTAACGCATCACTTCTAAGTTCCTTCACCTTTGCTGCCAGCTCATTTCCATTCATGTTAGGCATTAAATAGTCAGTTATAAGCAAATCAAATCTGTTAATATCTGCTTGAAATAGCTTTAGTGCCTTTAAGCTGTCTGTTTCCGAAACCACATTATAACCTAGATGCTCAAGGCCTTTCTTCAGCACTTTAGTAACCTTTGCATTATCATCAACCACTAGTATTTTTTTGTTTTTATTCTGAGTACTTTCAATAGTTTCAGCGCCTTCTATTATTACTTCTTCCTCCACCAGCGGTAAATAAACCTTAAAAGTACTACCAACCCCCACTTCACTATCAACAGTTATGATACCTTTATATTTATCTATTATGTTATGAACTACAAAAAGTCCAAGGCCTGTTCCTTCACCCATGGCTTTTGTGGTGAAGAAAGGGTCAAATATTCTTTCCATAGTTTCTTCATTCATACCACAGCCATTGTCTTCAACAGTAAGTTCAATGTAATTATTCTGCCTATGCAGGGCTTTATTTATTTCCTGTGCTTTTGTACCATTAATATTGGTTAAAGTTATTTTTATCAAGCCCTCTTTGCCTTTAATAGCTTGAAAAGCATTAGTACACAAATTAAATATAACCTGGTGTATTTGTGTAAAATTAGCCTTCACGTATCCTGCTTCCTTATTAAAATCTAACTGAAGTTTTATATTCTTAGGTAAAATTGCTTTCAATAACTTTATTGTTTCTTTTGTCACTTCATTTACATTAATAAGTTCCAGCTTAGTTATTTCTTTATCACTTCTGCTGAAAACTAAAATCTGTTCAATTAAATCCTTGCCTTTTTTTGAAGCCTTATATATCTCGTTAACATCATCATAGTATTCACTTTTTTGAGACAAACTCATAAGCATTAGCTCTGAATAACCAAGAATAGGGGTTAATAAATTGTTTATATCATGAGCTATTCCGCCTGCAAGAGTTCCTATCATTTTTAATTTCTCGGAATGAAAAAGTTCTGATTCCTTTTTCCTAAGCTGCTCAGAAGTTTCATTTAACTTTTTTAAATACTTTGTTTCTTTTTCAAGCTCTTCTTTGTTCCTTTTCATTCTAATTAATGCTGTAACAAACACATAGATTATAATTGCAATTAAACCATCTATAGCAATAATTTTAACTAAAAACTTGTTTATAGGACCTTGAATCTCGTCATAGGACATAGTTAATGCAACCACCCAAAAGTGATCTCCTAGCTCTACAGGTGTGTAGGCATTAAGCTTCTTTACCTTAGTCAGTTCCTTATTACCTGCATCTGCCCACCAGTATGAATGATAAATTGCGGTTCCTTCCTTGCCTGTAAGTTGGTCTTTAATTAAATTTTCCAGTTCAGTATAATCCAGGCCAGGAAAAACCTGCTTTCTTGATTCAATAACATCCATTCCTACCTGCTCTTTTACTTGATGCATAATTATGATGCCCTCTTGATCCTTTACCATGGCATAGCCTTTTTCTCCTATTTTAACAGGCGCAATTAATTTATCATATAAAACATCTAGATTTACTGCTGCCGAGATTATTCCCCTGAAAGTTTCTCCATCATAGATTGGTTGATATATATTTATAATAAAAATATTTCTGCCTTTATCCATATAGGCATTTCCTATATAGGTGCTTTTTTTATTAATTGCCGTTTTTAAATCCTCATTTATTGTAACGTCATTATTTTTAAGACCTTGAGGATATTCTGCTATAGCCTTTCCTTCTTTATCAAAGATCCTTACGGTATCAATAGCCTCTCCCTGTGCAAGATAATAAGACTTTAATTCCTCCATAGAAGCATTAATCCTTTGAGTCTTGTCAACACCAGTAAAAGTCTTAACAAATTTATTATCTAAAGTGATTATTTTCATACTATCAGCAACTTCGTTTATAAAAAGCTCTATACTCCGAGAAATGGACCTGGAGGTACCAAGCATACTTTGCTGCTGCTGAACTACAATTGTATTTTTGTATTGATCATAGGTAATATAGGTAAGCAGGCATAAAATTGCCACTAATGCAATACCTATACAAATTCTAGCCTTTACAAATCGAAAATTCACACTATCCATGAACTTCTTTAACAATGATTTTGCCACCTCTGCACACCCCATAAATTATATTCTTCTATGAAAACAACTTAATAATAATTATAATATATCTTAGGCTTCACATAAAGCTTTTAATGTTATATTGAAATTTAGTATTTTAGTTATTGATTTTTAAAGCTTATTTTTAATATAATTAAATTAATCAATATAAGATGATAATTTAATCTTTTTATGATACGAGGTAATTATGGAACAAACTAAAATTCTCATTGTTGAAGACGAAGAACCTATAAGAAAATTAATCTGCAAGATATTAGCAAATGAAAACATGATGGTTTTTCAAGCTGAAAACGGTAGGCAAGCTCTTGAAATGATAAACAAATATAACTTTAATTTAATTATATTAGATATATTAATGGATGATATTTCAGGGTATGAAGTAGCAGAAGAAATTAGAAAGCACAATTTACAAATACCTATTATATTCTTAAGTGGTAAAAATCAAGATGAAGATATTATAAAGGGTCTGGACTTAGGAGCTGACAGCTATATTACTAAGCCCTTTAGTCCTACTGTGCTATTTGCTAAGGTTAAATCCCAACTTAAAAGGCACAAAGAAATTTCTCAAAATGATATTCCTAGTAATCTTATAATTAATGGATGCTTTAAATTTGATTTAAAAAGCTATAAGTTCTATAAGGAGGAGGTAGAAATTAAATTATCCTCAAAGGAAACAAAGCTTATAAAATTCTTCATGGAACATCCAAATCAAGTATATTCAAAGCAGGAACTATATCAGCAGGTATGGCAAGATAATTCTTCTGATGATAATAGTATTATGGTTTATATAAAATATTTAAGAGACAAAATTGAGAAGGTTCCAAGCAAGCCAAAATTTATTAAGACGGTTTGGGGGATTGGCTATCAGTTTACTGCAAATTAGTTTATAATTACAGTGAGCTGATAAACTTAACTAAAAATGGGAAAGTGGCTATTACGCATACATATCGTGCAAGCTGGAGAATAGCTACTTTAGGTGCATCTCCGCCAAGATCCTTTGCAATAAGGGCCATATCCGATACCCCTCCTGGTGCACTTGCTAAAAGTGAAGTTATTAATTCCAGTCCGCAAACCTTGGTTATAAAAATACCTATACATAGGTTTACCAGAATTATTCCCACTAAAAGTATTAATGCCGGCAAAATAATTCCTTTAAGTTCTACTATATTTCCATAGGTCATTCTTTCTCCAATAAGTATCCCGGCAAATACTTGGGTAAGTCTGCGTAAATTTAAGGGCATATATCCCCTATTAAAAATCACACTGAAAGCCCCAACTGAAAGCATGGAAAAAGTCAATGCCCCTGCAGGAATCTTCAGTTTATAGCCAATTAAACCTGCTGCTAAAGCCACAGTAAGTGTAAGTATAAGATTACTTACTTTTTCTTTTGAGTTGCTTTTTTCCTTAGTGGCTGCTGCAGCCTGCATTGATGCATCAACGCTATTGCTGCAGATAATTAAATCTGGGTTTTCATCACTTTTTTCAGATTTATTTATTCGTGAGGACAAGAATTTCAAAGATGGTGGAAAAATAATAAATACGCACATAAGTCTTACCATTTGCAATATAACTACCTTTGAGGAATCTGCACCTAAATCATTGCTTATAAGTGACATATCAACAATTCCGCCTGGAGCACAGGCAAAAAGAGCAGTAACCAAGTTAATGCCTGTAATTTTATACATAATAAGCCCCATAAGTAAATCTAAAACTATCATAGTGGTAACCATTAAAATCGCTGGTTTTAGCATTAATTTAAGATCTAATACATCTTTGTATTTAATGCCTGCTCCAATAAAAGCGCCTGCAGCTATTTGGGTAATTATTCTTACATCTTGAGGAAGATATGCGCTTCCAGTTATTACATTAAATATTGCTACTGACAGCATTGCTCCTACCATTGCACCTGCAGGAATTTTTAAACGAAGTGCTGTAATTCCCCCTATTAAGCCTATAATTAAAGTTATTATCAAGTTAAACATCTATTCGCCTTTTTCCTCTCTACTTCGTCCTCTTTACAATTGTTTTCTACTTATATATATTGTATCATTGAAATTGTAATATAACTAATACTATAATCTTTATAAATCATATAGGTTTTTACCTATATATGAGCACAACTATTGATAATTACTGTGTTAAGGTAAAAGTCCTAAATGGACTTTTGCGGGTAACCTAGCCAGTGGGAACGGTTGTGTACAGGTTACCCAGTAAAGAGGAATACTAGGAGCACAACAATTGGTAATTGTTGTGTGCAGAATAAGGAATACTAGGAGGTTACTATGGATTTTCGTCAGCTTAAATATATGCTTATGGTGGCAGAAGAAAGAAGCTTTTCAAAGGCTGCGCAAAAGTTATATATAGCACAGCCCTCACTTAGTCAATATATTCAAAAATTAGAAAACCAACTTGGGGTGGAACTCTTTGATCGATCTACCTCCCCCCTTAGACTTACCTATGCAGGAGAACTGTATGTTGAAACAGCCAAACACATTTTAGATTTAAATATGCAGTTATCACAGCAAATGGAAGATATTGTGGATTTTAAAAAAGGCAGACTTGTTATAGGCCTTTCCACTTTTCGAAGTACCTATATTATGCCAATGCTTCTTCCTTCCTTTTATGAGAAGTTTCCTGGAATAGATGTGGTTCTTGTAGAAGGAACCTCACCAGAGTTATATGATCTGGCTGTTAAAGGAGTGACAGATATTTCTATTATGACTTTGCCTATAAATGAGGAGCATTTTTCTTATGAGCCAATTATGGAAGAAGAAATCCTGCTGGCCCTTCCACCTCATCATCCTGCATGCGAAAAATTTAAGGCTAATGAAATAGATATGAAGACTAGGCATAAGATTGAACTAAGCAGCCTTCGTGATGAACCTTTTATTCTTCTTAAACAAAATCAAAAATTACATCAAATTTCAACCTATCTTTGTGAGAAAGCAGGTTTCAGGCCTAAAATCATACTTGAGACAGAAAGTATAGAAGCAGCACATGCCTTTGCTGCCTCAGGAATGGGAATTACCTTTATACCTGATACAATAGCAAGCTTTAACAGGTTTTTAGAGCATCCCATGTATTTTTCATTAGAAGAGTTTAAGGCAACAAGAACACTGGTGGTTGCATACAGAAAGGGCAAATATATATCTAAGGCTGCCAAGGAATTTATCAACTTAGCACAAACAGTTTTAAAGCCACACACAAAACTTTGAAGTACAATTATTAAGTTAAAAAATTTGGATTGTTGTAAAATATACACAAAATGAAATTTTAGCGAAAATATATAAAATATGTGGAATAAGCATATAGCGAGAACTAGAAGCTCCTAGCCAAAGAATAGCCACAAAGCCTTAGTGTGTTCGTCTGAATGGAATGAATCTACGAAAACACTTGGGTTTGTGGCTATTCTGAGCTTGGAGCTTCTTTCGCAGCGATCAGCTCATGTAACATATTTTATATATTGTAGCTATTTTTTTAATTTTTATAACAGCACTAAACATTGGGTTTACTTACCAAGTGCGATTTTCATTACCTGGCCAGCAATTTTTGCAGCTGCTATACCACCTTGGCCCCCATCTTCCACAATTACAGCAACAGCAATCTGAGGATTATCATAGGGAGCAAAGCCTATAAACCAAGAATGAGGTGGTTTACTTGGATCATTATCATGTTCAGCAGTACCTGTCTTTCCAGCTGCATTTATTCCTGGAATAGCTGCAGCTGTTCCTGTACCACTGGTTACAACGCTTCTCATCATATCTTTCATAATAGCATCATTGTCTTTTGATAATATTGTCCCAATACTCTTAGGAGAAATATTTCTAATTGGATTTCCCTTGCTGTCCATAACCTGGCTTACTATGTAAGGTTCCATCATTGTACCGTCATTGGCAATTGTGCTTGCAATCAAGGCCATCTGCATTGGAGTTGCCAGTACCTCCCCTTGGCCAATAGCAGTCATAGCTAAGTTTCCTTTTTCATTACTTTTTAAAGTAGGAAACTTGCTATTTTCAATAGAAATGCCATCAGCAGGAATATTTTTATTAAAATAAAATTGTTCAGCTGTTGCCTTTAGTTTTGTATTTCCTAATTCCATGCCTAAGGTACCGAAATATACATTGCTGGATTCATAAAAGGCCTGTTTAAAGCCTATGTTTCCAAGTACTTCTCCATTAAAGTTGGAAAGGGACTCTTTTGAATTAAAAACAATCTTACCTTTATCGTTAATACGTTTATTAGTAACATTATTGATATTTTCCAGAGCACTTATTGCAGTAATAGTTTTAAAGGTTGAGCCTGGAGGGTACATTCCAGAGGTTGCTCTGTTAATTAGTGGGAGACTAGGATCCTTATTTATTGCTGCCCAGGTATCAGATAAGTTATTTGGATCAAAGGAGGGCTTGGAAACTAAGGCTAAAACCTCTCCTGTTTTTGGGTTTAAGGCCACCACCGCACCTCTATTGTCTCCTAAAAGGTCATAAGCTGTTTTTTGAATATTGTAGTCTAAAGTAGTTTTTAAATTATCCCCTACTTTTTCTTCACTTTTTCCCTTATTTTTTATAAGAGTTAAAAGATCTGGTGTTTGTGTCTGCATAAGCTCCGAGTCATATTTTCTTTCAAGACCTGTAATTCCATATTTAATATCCACATAGCCAAGAGCATGTGCAAATAAGGGGCCTCCAGTATAGGTTCTCTTTTGAGTCTCCGTATTAACTCTTTCACTTGTAGTAAGTGCTTTCATATTTCTATCATAAATAGTCCCTCTAAGCACCTCATTTCTAATAGCCCAAAGCCTTTTATTATATTGGCTTTTAGCTATATCTGGTGCTTTATAAAGCTCAAAATAAGTTATATATGAAATAATCACTAAAAAGCAAAGCAGGAATACTATCAATACTTTTTTAATGTTGTTGGAAATATCACCATCCATAAAAAGACCTCCGATTTTAATTTATAATTAATAAGTAATAACTCATATGGATGCCATTACTCTCCTTCTGAAATCTTCTGCAAAATTCCAAGTGAGAAAAATGTTATGAGCATGGAAGTTCCACCGTAGCTTATTAGAGGCAAAGTTATACCTGTAAGAGGTATTAAATTAATAACTCCTCCAAGTATTACTAAGGCTTGAGATGCAATTATGGCACTATAGCCCACTGCAACCAGTCTAGAGAAATTATCCTCAACTAAAACAGCGGCTCTCATGCAACGATAAAATAGCAAGAAATAAATTATTATAAGTCCCAGTCCTAAAATAATGCCAAGCTCTTCACATATAACTGTAAAAATAAAGTCAGAAACATTTACAGGAATATATTGTGGGTAGTCAAAGCCGATTCCTCTTCCAAAAAGCCCTCCCCAGGAAATAGCAATTAAGGATTGAACAATTTGGTAGCCATCCCCATTTGCATAAGCCCATGGATTCTTCCAAATCATGAATCTCACTCTTACATGCCCGAAAAGTTTATAGCTTAGATATCCGCCAATTACAAAAAGAACTAAGCATACAAGGACATATTTAAATTTTGAAGTTGCTATATAAAGTATAGTAACAGATAGTGCAAAAACAATAAGCGCAGTCCCTAAATCCTTCTGCAGCATCATAAAACCAAGACAGATCATAACTACTATAGCCGGCTCTATTAAGTTTTTGCGATTCTTATAATCCTTTAAGGCAGTTGCTAAATATGCAACTAAAAAAAGCTTTCCAAATTCTGAAGGCTGCAAACTAAAGCCTCCGATTTTAATCCAGTTTTTTGCTCCCAATTCCTCCGTTCCAATGAGTAGAGAAGCGCCCATAAATATAATAGTTAAGACTAAATAAAAATATTTATATTTAGCAAACCGTTTTAAATCTGGCATCATTACAACTATAATAATGAAACCTGCAACTCCTAAGGCAAACCACATTACCTGCTTAACTGCCAGCGATTGATTTATCCTATAAATTACGGTTAGACCTATTACAGAAAGAGCACTTGCTAAAACAAATATGTATTTATCCCCATCAGGATAAAATCTTCTAATTATAAAATGAGAATATGCTATTAAGGTAATTATAATAGCAGCAATAATGAGTGCCCCCTTGTCAAGAGGCTGTTTTACAAGTGCAAGGTTTACAAAACAAACGATACAAAGCAGGTATACATACCTTAAGAGCTTCTTTTCGTCCTTTATGTTATCCATTCTATCACCTATCCTATAACCTTAAATAAAGCACTTCCTATTTTAATTTCATCTCCAACTTTAAGAATAACCCTATCTTCAAGTCTTTCTTCATTTAACTCAGTACCATTTGTGCTTCCTAAATCCTCTATCATATTATCTGTATTTTTAATAAATATTCTAGCATGATTTCCAGATACAAATTGATCATCTAATACAAGCATGTTGCTGTCTCTTCTGCCAATAGTCAGCTCTCCGTGAATAGGTATTATTCCACCTCTTTTTAAAATGGAGTTCTCACCTGCATCCAGCACTTCAAGTCCAAAAGCTTTCTTCTTAGTAGTTTTCTTCTTTCCTCCTGATTTTATATCCTTATACATGATGCTAAGAGCATAAAAAATTATAATATAAACAATTCCGATTATAATAAACCTAAATATCGTAGTCAGTCTGCTAAAGTCCAATATTTCCACTTCCTTTCGTAAATTGAATTAATGATTTGCATTAACAATTTATCATAATAATTAATAATTATTGAATCATTTCTTCTAAAAAAGGCTCTAATAAATAATTATAGTTTTACATTACAAAACATGCATCATTTTTTTATTGTTAATTGAATAAGGCTAGCATATTATCCTATGCTAGCCTTACTTAAACCATTATAACATCTTTTTTAAATATTGTCCTGTGAAGGATTTTTTAACTTTTGCAATTTCTTCTGGGGTTCCGGAAGCTATAATTGTTCCGCCTTTTTCTCCTCCTTCAGGTCCTAGATCAATGAGATAGTCTGCTGATTTAATTACATCTAAGTTATGTTCAATTACTATAACTGTGTTTCCACCATCAGTTAACCTTTGGAGAATTTGAATAAGCCTGTTGACATCATCTACATGAAGCCCTGTTGTTGGCTCATCAAGTATATATAAGGTTTTACCAGTACTTCTTTTTGAAAGCTCATAAGCTAGCTTAATTCTTTGAGCTTCTCCTCCTGATAATTGAGTTGACGGCTGACCAAGCTTAACATAACCTAGTCCAACATCCATAAGTGTTTCCATTTTATTTTTAATTCTAGGAAGGTTTTGGAAAAAATCTAAGGCTTCCTCAACAGTCATATTAAGTATTTCGTCTATATTTTTACCCTTATATTTTACCTCTAAGGTTTCCCTATTATACCTTTTACCCTTGCAGATTTCACAAGGTACGTAAACATCAGATAAAAACTGCATTTCTATTTTTATAATTCCATCGCCGCTGCAAGCTTCGCAGCGTCCACCCTTTACATTGAAGCTGAATCTTCCTGGTTTATAGCCCCTCATTCTGGCCTCAGAGGTTGTAGAAAAAACCTCACGGATAATATCAAACACTCCAGTATAGGTAGCTGGATTTGATCTTGGTGTTCGTCCTATTGGACTTTGATCTATATCAATGATCTTATCAATATATTCTACACCTAATATTTCCTTATGCTTACCTGGTATGTCCTTTGAATTATTAAGCTTTTTATTTAAACCCTTATAGAGTATTTCATTTACAAGAGTACTTTTACCTGAACCTGAAACTCCTGTTACTGCTGTAAATACCCCTAGTGGGAATTTCACATTAATATTCTTTAAATTGTTTTCCCCTGCACCTTGAACAGTAATATAATTACCGCTTAGCTTTCTTCTATTGTCAGGTACTTGAACCTTCTTCTTGCCGCTTATATATTGGCCTGTAATTGAATTTTCACATTTAGCAATTTCATCTAAGGTTCCTACTGCAATAACTTCACCACCATGTTCTCCTGCCCCAGGACCAATGTCCACTATGCAGTCCGCGGCTCTCATAGTATCCTCGTCATGTTCAACTACAACAAGAGTATTTCCTAGGTCTCTTAAATGTTTAAGGGTTCCGATTAACTTGTCATTATCTCTCTGGTGAAGTCCTATACTTGGCTCATCAAGTATATAAAGTACTCCTACAAGGCTTGATCCTATTTGAGTAGCTAGCCTGATTCTCTGTGCTTCTCCTCCTGATAGTGTACCAGCATTTCTCCACAAGTTTAAGTAATCTAGGCCAACATCCACTAAAAATCTCAGCCTGCTTTTAATTTCCTTAAGTATTTGGTTACTTATTATGGTGTCCTTCTCCGACAGCTGAAGGCTTTCTATATATTCTAGTTCATCCCTTATAGATAAGAGGCAAAGCTCATAAATATTTTTGTCTCCCACAGTAACGCCTAAGACTTCAGGTTTAAGCCTTGCACCCTTGCACTTAGGACAAGGAGAATTACTCATATAGCTTTCTACTTCGTTTTTAATGTAATCAGAATTACTTTCAAAGTATCTTCTTTTTAAGTTGTTAATAACTCCTTCGAAGGTATGGTTGAATTCCCCAACACCGGTTTCCCTTTCATACCTTACCTTAACTTTCTTTCCATTAGTACCGTACAAAAGTATCTTTACAATTTCAGGGTCCAAATCCTCTATTGGAGTATCTAAGCTGAAGTTATATTCCGCAGCCAGTGCCTTTAGAACACTGTAAGTCCAGGAATCATCCTTTCCGCTGGTACCGCTCCAAGGAATTATGGCACCTTCAGAAACACTCTTTGTCTTATCAGGTATTATTAGGTCTTCATCCAGCTCCATGAGTGTTCCAAGCCCATCACACTCATCACATTTTCCAAAGGGAGAATTAAAAGAAAACATTCTTGGTGCAAGCTCTTCTATACTAATGCCGCAGTCTGGACAAGCAAACTTTTCACTAAATAATATATCTCCCTTATCTATTAAGTTTACAATAACAAGGCCTTCTCCTTGAGACAAAGCCGTTTCCAAGGAATCTGCAAGTCTGCTCCTAATATCTTCTTTAACTACAAGCCTGTCAACCACAGCCTCAATATTATGCTTCTTAGTTTTTTCAAGCTTTACTTCATCTTCTGATAATTCAACAATTTCTCCATCTATTCTTGCTCTAACAAAACCATTCTTTTTAATATTTTCAATTGCCTTAATATGCTCACCTTTTCTTCCTCTTATAATAGGAGCAAGTATCTGCAATTTTGTTCTTTCAGGCATCTCCATAATTTTATCTACCATTTGATCTACGGTCTGCTGCTTAATTTCCTTACCGCATTTAGGACAATGAGGCACACCTATTCTTGAATATAAAAGTCTTAGGTAATCGTAGATCTCAGTTACGGTGCCTACTGTAGAACGTGGGTTTCTGCTGGTGGTTTTTTGATCTATGGAAATAGCAGGGGATAAGCCCTCTATATAATCTACATCCGGTTTATTCATTTGTCCTAAAAATTGTCTCGCATAGGCAGAAAGTGATTCCACATATCTTCTTTGACCTTCTGCATATAAGGTATCAAAAGCTAGGGAAGACTTTCCAGAACCAGAAAGACCAGTAAACACAACAAATTTATCTCTAGGTATTTCAAGGCTAACGTTCTTTAGATTATGAACTCTAGCACCTTTTATTATTATTTTATCTTTCATGTAAACCTCCAGGTAATTTTGTAAATTGTGAATGATGAATTTCTTCCTTTGTAAAAAAACATATTTATATGGAATTATTCTTCATTCTTCATTATTCATTTATTTCTTTGTCTTTTGTTTCTTCAGCTTAAATATCATATCTCTAAGCTGTGCTGCTCTTTCAAACTGCAGATCCTTTGCAGCCTGAGACATCTCTATTTCATATTTATCAATAAGCTTTTGTATATTTTCATTGCTGCCCTCTATTGCCTCTTCAAGGCTGTCATATTTAGCTTCTTCTTCAGCAACCATTGATACTTCAAGTATACTACGTATCTCTTTTTTAATACTTGTAGGAACAATGCCATGTTTCTCATTATACTCCATTTGGATTTTTCTTCTTCTGTTAGTTTCATTGATAGCTTTGTCCATGGATTTAGTGATTACATCTGCATACATAATAACCTTGCTTTCAGAGTTTCTTGCGGCTCTTCCAATTGTTTGAATCAGAGAGGTTTCAGAACGTAAAAAGCCTTCCTTATCCGCATCCAAAATTGCCACAAGTGCCACCTCTGGTATATCAAGGCCTTCTCTTAAAAGGTTAATTCCTACTAATACATCAAATTCACCCATTCGGAGGTCTCTTATAACTTTCATTCTTTCTATGGAATCAATGTCTGAGTGAAGATAGTTTGTCTTTATACCCATTTCCTTAAAATACTTGGTTAGATCTTCAGCCATTTTTTTTGTTAAAGTGGTTACCAGTATCCTAAAGCCCCGTTCTATTGTACCTTTAATATTCCCATATAAATCATCTATTTGTCCCTTTACTGGCTTAATTACTATTTCAGGATCTAGGAGTCCTGTAGGTCTAATAATCTGCTCAGCTGTATTGGTTGAATGTTCCTTTTCATAAGGACCTGGAGTGGCACTTACAAATAAAATCTGATTTATTTTCTTTTCAAATTCTTGAAATTTTAATGGCCTATTATCAAAGGCACTCGGAAGTCTAAAACCGTAGTCTACCAGGGTTTCCTTTCTTGAACGGTCCCCAGCATACATTGCTCTTACCTGTGGAAGTGTAACATGGCTTTCATCAATAAATATTAACAGATCCTCTGGAAAATAATCTATTAAAGTTTGAGGTGGTGTTCCAGCTTGTCTTCCGTCTAATATTCTGGAGTAATTTTCAATACCGCTGCAGTAGCCAACTTCCCTAATCATTTCTATATCAAAATTAGTTCTTTGCTTAAGTCTTTGAGCTTCTAAAAGTTTATCCTGTGAAGTTAGCTCCACAAGCCTCTCCTCCAGCTCCTGCTCAATTTTTTTAATAGCTATTTCCAGTTTTTCATAGGAGGTTGCAAAGTGGGAAGCAGGGAAAATAGATATGTGATTTCGTGCACCTAAAATTTCTCCCGTAAGCACATCAAATTCTCTTATTCTATCTATTTCATCTCCAAAGAACTCTACTCTCACTGCCTTACTAGTAGACCCTGCTGGGAAAATATCCAGCACGTCTCCTCTTACTCTAAAGGTTCCTCTTACAAAGTTAATTTCATTTCTTTCGTATTGAATTTCAATAAGCTTCTTTATTACCTCATCTCTGTCCTTCTCCATGCCTTCCCTTAAAGAAATTGTTAAGTTCTTGTATTCTTCAGGATTACCAAGACCATATATGCAGGATACAGATGCCACAATTATAACATCTCTTCTTTCAAAAAGAGCTGCAGTGGCCGAGTGGCGAAGTTTATCAATTTCATCATTAATAGATGCGTCTTTTTCTATGAAGGTATCAGTTTGAGGTACATAGGCTTCTGGTTGATAATAATCATAATAAGATACAAAATATTCAACAGCGCTGTCTGGAAAGAAATCTCTAAATTCAGAGCATAGCTGAGCTGCAAGAGTTTTATTGTGAGCTAATACCAAGGTTGGCCTTTGAACTCTTTCGATTATATTTGCCATGGTAAAGGTTTTTCCTGAACCAGTTACCCCAAGCAGAGTTTGGCAGTGCTCCCCTCTTTTTAGTCCATCTACAATGCTATCTATAGCCTCAGGCTGGTCTCCTGTAGGATTAAATTTTGAATTAATCTTAAATTCATTCATTTGGGCCTCCGTACATTTCATATATAAAACATGAACACCTGTTCGATATTTTATATTTTATACTTATAACATATCACTGTCAAGAAATTTAATTCGCTTAACTTTTATGCTTTATAATGTTATTTGCTAAATTAAAATTCAGAAAAACAAAAGACACTGAAGGGTTTCTAGCAGCAGTACTCCTAATAACCCCTCAGCGTCCTCCTCGATAAATATGGCAGGAGAAACATCCCCATGCCGCATTATTTTTTCTTCATCTTATCTAAAATATCTTGGAATTTGTTTTCATCATACCTAACTACAGTACTGTCACCTGGGATATTTTTAGGGACGAGAACTATACCAAGCCTAGATTCGCTGTTTAGCTTATTATAGCTTACCTCTTGAAGCTTTCCAAGCCCTCTTTTAAGCTTAAAGCTAATATAGGTAAGACCTGCTTTTCCCGCTGCTACAACATCTCTTTCATCTAATATCTTCTTATCATTAAGCTCAACTAGTAAGTCTCCGCTTTTAATTCCCATTTCAAAGGCTGGAGAATTAGGCGCAACTTCTAATACCATTATTCCTTCATCGCTGCTTACATACTTTGGCTTCCCATTTACTTCGAAGTATCTTTGAATATTCAGTATAAGTTCATGAGCTACTGGTGTTATTATTATTATTATAAGCTTATAAATATATCCTAGTGGTGCAAGTTGTGCCATTAGGAATATAAACAAGCTATATAATAATAGGGCAATACCAGAGCTAGCTGCTTTTTCTTCCTTATTCTTGGTAAAGGTTATGGAATTATACCCAATAACTCCATAATAAGCAAGCATTGAAACTGCAGCATCCTTTGCCATATGCAGAAGCGATGAGGATTTTAAAATCGGCCACCAATCCGGAGTTGCAATATTTTGCGTAGCCCCTAAGCTTTGGGCATTGCTAACTATGAAAAATAAGGCAATTGGAAGTACCCAGCTTCTTCTAAGTGCAAACCCTCCAATTATTCTATCATTTTTATTAGTAAAAACAGGAATAGCTCCTCTTTTTCCATCAATTATAACAAGCAGCCCCTCAACAAAATGAAGTACTGCTATCATTGTTATTAAGGCACCAATGTCTATTTTTAGCACATTTACATCTGATAAATTTATTACAGATCCTAATATGTTAACTTTTACTCCAGCATAAACCTTTGATACTAATTCTAAAAATAAGCTTACAAAGCCTAAAAGAGCTCCTGAATAGGAAAAGCAAGTATATCGCGGTTTCCAAAACATAAAAAATATGGAGATCAGAAAAATTAAGAATATGGAGGAATCAGCATCAAAAGCCACTCCTAAAAAGGATAATATAAGGCTTCCAAGAACTCCAGCAAATATACCAATAACAATTTGCGAAATTGTTAATTCAAGAGCAGAATTAAGGCTATCTCCTATAATCATTTTCTGCATTACAGTTGTTTTTTTATTTTGTCTATATAGCAGCACTGCCAATATTAGTAGAATAAACGCAAGCTCTGGATCGAGTAAAGTGGCAGCAATAGACCTTAATGTGCCTAGTAAAATGTTCATTAAATAAATTCTCCTATATATAGATTATTTAAGCTTTCCTTTAATGGTCTCTAATGCCTTATTAAACTGTGGATCTGTGCTTCTATTATAAGGCTTACTTAATAGATTTTCTGGATATTTTACTGTTATATCAGGCTGAATGCCCTTTTTTTGGATATTTTCTCCATTAGGAGTATAGTACTTAGCCATAGTAACCTTCAAGGCAGTTCCGTCTCCTGTGTCAATAATGGTCTGGACAACGCCTTTCCCAAAGGTCTTTTCTCCAACTAAGGTTCCTATTTTATAATCTCTTACAGCGCCAGATACTATTTCTGAAGCACTTGCAGTATTGCCATCTGTTAAAACCACAAGAGGTAAACCAATAGCACTGCCGCCCTTAGAAGCATATTCCTGCTTACTGTTATTCTTATCAATTGTGGATACTATTACCTTACCCTTTGGAATGAAATTAGATGCCACGTCAACACAAGTAGTTAAGAGTCCTCCTGGGTTCTGCCTCAAATCTAAAATGAGGCCCTTTGCTCCTTGACTCTGTAGCTCAGTTAATTTCTTATTGAAATTTTTGCCTGTATTTTCGTCAAACATTGAAAGCTTAATATAAGCAATATTGCCTGCAAGCATTTCTCCGCTGACAGTTTCTAAAGCTATAGTATCCCTCTTCATTTTATATGTATAGGTATCCTTTGAGTTTCTGAGTACAGTAATACTTACATCTGAACCCTTAGCTCCTTTCATCATTGTAACCGCTTTATCATATTCCTTACCGTTAACATCTGTATCATTAACTTTCTCAATTATATCTCCGGGAAGCACTCCTGCCCTTTTTGCCGGTGATCCCTCAAAGGTACTAAGTACTACTATATTGTTATCTTTAACTTCAATTTGTATTCCTACGCCAGAATAACTACCCACTGTTTGACTGTTGAAATTCTCATATTCCTTTTGATTCATAAACACAGTATAAGGATCATTTAGAGAAGATGCCATTCCCTTAATTGCACCTTCCACCAAAGTATTATCATCAATATTTCCGTCATATAATTTATATAAAAGATTTCTCACATCAAAAAGCTTTTGAAACTTGGAGGCGTCCGAATATTGCTGGGCACCTATAATTTTGCCATTTGGCAGAACTAATGATAATCTTTTTGTGCCATAATAAGTCAAAATATTGGTCACTAAAACTATAGCGACAGTCCATGCTATCCACTTCTTTTTCTTGTTCAATTCTTTTCCCTCCTATTGTCGGAACACTGAGTAGTTTAAGATTACTCGATTCCGCTGGCAAACTACTCGTAGAAGCCCATTTAGGGCTTCTACCTCCTATTTCAAAAACAATGAGTGTAATGCATTATTTTCTTTTTCTATTTGTAAAGCATCCCTATCCATGCATTATTTTTAAACTATGTAACTACCTTTATTATTATATCTATCTTCACTCTATATATTTATATAAATACTAAATAATTATAACACTAAAAAAAATAAATTTGCAAAAACATTTGCAAATTTATCACATTGTTCATTTTATACTAATTAGTTGTCTTTACTTCACATAATAAGGATTTGGATCCGTAGTATCACCATTTGCCTTTCTCATCTCAAAATGCAGATGAGGTCCGCTTGATAGTCCCGTATTGCCAGAATAACTAATAAGCTGCCCACCTCTTACTGCTTGTCCTACCTTTACTGCTAGAGAGGAATTATGTCCATATAAACTAGTTAAACTGCCATGGTTTATCATAACTACATTACCATAGCCCTCCATCCAGCCTGAATATATAACTACCCCATCAGCAAGTGCATATATTGGTGTACCTGAATTAACACCTAGATCTATTCCAGTATGAAATTTCTTAGTACCCAGAACAGGATGTACCCTCCAACCATAAGGAGAAGTAATACCTGCAGGTTTTCCCGTTACACAGTATAGCTTTCCAATACTTGAAGAATTCCCTGTTAGAACAGTACCATTGGATCCGCTACTATTAGGTTTATTTTTAGCAGCCTCTCTTTGAGCTTGAATAGTTCTAATTATTTGGGCTATCTGCTGAGACTCCTTTTGCTCCTGTTCAATCATTTTTTCATAGGTAACCTTGTCCTTTTCTAAGGAGGTCATTAATTCCTTTTTCTTATCTGAACTATCTTGTAGTTCTTTCATATTGCTGTCTGCCTGCTGCTTAACTTCAGTAGTTTCGGCTTTCTTTTGATTAAGCTCAGATTTTTGAAGAGCTAAGGCCTTGTTTTTAGTTTCAATGGTGCTAATTAACTGTTTATCATAGTCCATAAGCTTAGAAATAGTATCCATTCTGCTGAGAAAATCCGACACATCTTTTGAAGTTAATAAAAGTTCTAAATACCCTTCATTACCACTGATATACATAGCTCTGACTCTTTTTTTGAAAAGTTCTTTTTCTTCATTTAGACTGTTATTACTTTCAGCTATTTTCGCGTTAAGAGTTTCTATTTGTGTGCTTAAATCAGATAGTTTATTATTTAAATCTCCTAAATTACTTGAAGAAGCAGTCATTTTCTTATCTAATTCATTTATAGATGCTTGTGTATCAGATCTTTGCTTATTAATTTCATTTAAAGTATCCTTTTTATCATTAATTGATCCATTTATACTATTCATTTTTTTCTGTGCATCAGTAAGTTCATCTGCTTTAATACCATTAAAAGATAAAACACATAGTATTAAAGATAAAGTAATACATAACCCTTTTTTCATTTTGAACTCCCCACTCATAAAACTAATTATAAAATCGTAAAACTACAGTAGTTGAACATGTGCAGCAAAAGCCCTATGAATTAAATACGCAAAGTAAGTCATAGGGCTGCGGCTTTTTATTATACTGTCAGGAACTTTCTCATGGCAATAATACTTCCTAATACACCGATGAAAATTCCTCCAAAGATAAACTCTATACCCATGGTACCAAGCACATAGCCTGGGTTAATTAGTTGTACTAATAAAATACCAGTTGTAGTTTTGCCATAAATAAAGTTATATCCAAAGTATAAAACTATAGTTGATAATATACCGCCTAAAATACCAATAAAAGCACCTTCAAGTATAAACGGCCATCTAATAAACCAATTAGTAGCACCAATAAATCTCATAATTCCTATTTCTCTTCTTCTTGCATATACAGTAAGCTTTATAGTATTGCCTATTAAAAACAGAGAAACACCAATTAATATTAGGAACATGGCTACTCCAACATACTTTATTGTATTGCTTATAGAAATTATTTTATCAACAAATTCTCTTCCATCCTTAATTGTATCAATACCTGGATCATCTTTTATACTGTTAACTACTGAAACCACCTGCTGTGGGGTCTGTACCTTAACAACATATGAATTTGGCATTGGATTATCCTTATCTAAACCTTCTACTAAAGCTTTATTTTTCTCACCTAATTGATTTCTTAAATTTTCTAAAGCTTGTTCTTTTGTTTCATAACTTACATTTGTAACTCCAGGAGTAGCTTTTATAGCACTTTCCAAATCATTTTGCTGAGAGTAAGTTATATCATCCTTTAAAACTACCTTGATTTCCACTTTTGATTCAACTTCTTTCATAAGCTGTTGAATATCTAATATTGTAAGTAAAAATACTCCCACTATAAATAAGGTTGCCGCAACTGTAGCTATTGAGGCTGTAGTAATGGTCCTGTTTCTTCTTAGATTCTTTCCTGCATCTCCTACAAAAAGCTTAAAGGTATTAATCTTCATAACCGTATAACCCCCTCTTTTCGTCTCTGACTATCTCACCCTTTTCAATAGCAATAACTCTTTTTTTCATAACGTCTACTATTTCTCTAGCATGAGTAGCCATTACCACTGTTGTTCCAGCACTATTTATATCAGTTAATATTTCCATAATACCCATTGCAGTTTCAGGGTCCAGATTACCAGTAGGCTCGTCCGCAATTACTATAGCGGGATTGTTTACAATTGCTCTTGCTAAGGCAACTCTCTGCTGTTCTCCACCAGAAAGTTCATGAGGAAAGGACTTAAATTTAGTTGATAAGCCAACTAAAGAAAGCATAATAGGTACTCTTTTTCTTATATCCTTTGTAGATGCCTCAATGACTCTCATTGCAAAGGCAACATTTTCGTATACATTCATAGTTGGAATAAGCCTAAAGTCCTGAAATACAACTCCTATTTTTCTCCTATAGAAAGGTACCTCACTTTTTTTAAGCTTATTTATTTCAATATTGTTATTAATAATTATATTTCCCGAAGTAGGTTCAACTTCCTTTAAAAGCATTTTCATCATGGTTGATTTACCTGCTCCACTAGGTCCTACCAGGAAAACAAATTCTCCTCTTTCGATTTTTACATCCACATTTTTAAGGGCAGTTACATTATTGTTGTAAATTTTACTAACGTTATTAAACTCAATCATTGTAGTAGCTCCTTATTTAATCATAATTTTACACAAAAATGCATAAAGTTCTTTACTATTATAACATAAAAATTGAGGTTTTTTAACGGTTTACAACTTTTTATTATTATTTTAATCTAGAATTCTCCATTATTTTTGCTGAATTTACAATATTCATATATTTACTAAGACCTTAATATAACTAATCTTAAAAAGGATTTTAATAGCACATTACTTTTTTATAATTATACTAAATTTTTCATATGTTAATTTTTAATGAATACGGCCAAGGGACGTTTCTTTCGGCACATTTGTGTGTCAGAGTGATGTTTCATATACCACATTGCTTTCATTTTATGGTGTGGTTTCTTGAAAGATGTAAAATAGGTTTTATTTTGCCACAGAATAATTAATTGGAAGATATAAACTTAAGCCCCACTATACCTGCAATAATAAGCCCAATACAGATTAATCTTGCTGCCATAACTGGTTCCTTAAAGAGAATTATTCCTAAAATTGCTGTACCAATTGTTCCAATACCTGTCCAAATTGCATAGGCAGTTCCTAATGGAAGATTTTTTAAAGCCAAGGATAAAAAATAGAAGCTTGCTATCATCCCTAATATGGTAAGTAAACTCGGGACAAGCTTTGTAAAACCTTGTGAATACTTTAGGGCTACTGCCCACCACACCTCAAATAACCCTGCTATAACTAATAGTAACCATTGCATAATTTTTCTCTCCTTATATTAATATTGAAATAAAAAAAGCCAAGGGATATTTAAAAAATATCTCCCAGGCTTTTATCCTTCCGTGAACACAGCTGAGCTGTGCGTTCTATCTTGGACCAAACCAGTTATTAAATAGCTGTGGAACCCTATAGAACATAAGTATATACAGTTTGTTTTTTAAGTATAACAAAAGTTTAGAACTTAGTCAATTTTGTTTATTTTTTATTACAGGCTTTCATTTAGTAAGACCATATGAATGTGATCCTCCCACTTGCCATTAATCCTTAAATATTTATAAGCTAACCCTTCATTATAGAAGCCTAATTTTTCAACAGCTCTTAAGGATCGTTTATTTTTAGGCATAATATTGGCTTCAATTCTATGGAGTCCATATTCATTAAACATAATATCAATACCTTTTTTAATTGCCTCGGTAATATAGCCCATATTTAATTCATCCTTATCCAATTTATAACCAAGATGACAGGATAGAAAAGCACCTCTAACAATGTTGTTAAAGCCAACTGAACCAATTATTCTGCTGCTATCTTCCTTTTTAAAAAGCCATAACCTGAACGCTCTATTATTTTCAATAATGGTAAACTCATTATCCAACTGCTCGTCCTGATACTTTATTGTATAAAATTCTTTATTTTTCACTGGTTCCCACTCTTCTAAAAAAATCTTGTTTCTTAAATAGTAATCCAATACTTGTTGTGCATAAGACTTGTCCAAAACTTTTAATACAAGTCTTTCTGTTTCATAAATTCTTGTCATAAATAACACCTTCTAAACATTTGTATATTGAAATTTATATTATTAACAATTATCTTTATCCACATGTATTCTCACTCAAATATGGATTGTATGTCATATAGGCATGATTTTCAGTAATATATTCATCTTTTATAAACCCAATATTATCATAGCACTTTCTATAGATTACATTATTCCTAATATATCCGCCAAAAACTCCAGGGGTTATTGAGTGTTCCTTTTCATATACTTCATATTCATGGAAAGAGGTTTCTGAACTTCTCCACTCTCCTACCAGACTCTCATCGGTCAAATAAACTACAAGTTGAAATTCTTTATCAGTATTATTATGTATTTGTAAGTCCAAAGAACTATATGAACAGGTAGCCCCTGTTCCAAAAGGCTGCGTTCGACTAACGTCAGGAAATATGTCATGACTATGTCGATGTCTTTCCGTTACTATTAAATCAGTATGTAATGTCATCCAATATATGAGATTGGATAGCTGACAGAGCCCTCCTCCTACTCCTGCTTTAAAAGTACCATCGGCACATAGTACAAGACCATCTAAGTATCCTTTTTTATAGGTAGGTTTCCCAACAATATTCCAATATGAAAATGTTTCCCCGCTTTTAATAATAATTCCATTAAGTTTCTCTACAGCAAGTCTAAGATTTGTTATTTTATTATATTGAAGATACATATCTACATCCTTTAGTTTTCGAATAAGAGGTGTTCTGTGTTCAAAAATAACATAGGGATATCTCTCTCCAACAACATTACTGGAATATTTTTTCCCGCTAAAATACCATTGCTTATACCTTGCTGCTGAATAATATACCTTGCCAAAAAGTAATCTAGTTTTAGACCTTTTTATGAGTTTCTTTTCTATATAATCCATACCTCCACCCCTTTTGTTATACAGGTATAATAAATATATTCCAATATTTATGAATAATTCATATCATTTCTTCCCTAAAATAATTTACTCCAAAAAGAATTCTTCTATATTTATAATAGCTTGACCCTCAAAAGTAAAACAAACAATAAACGGCATTAGATCCTTAATCCTTTCAAAATCAGCATATCTAAATTCTTTATTAAAATAGTTTATTATTGTACTTAATGCGGTACCATGGGAACCTATAACAATGTTGTGTTCTTCATTTTCAGCAAGTATCTGCATTAGAGCCATTATATTTCTATTTTGAACCTCATATAGGCATTCACCATTATCTAATTTATAATTAAAATCTAGCCACTGCTCTTTTGCAAAAGCATTAAAATCCTCTATCCATATATTATCAACTTTTCTTTCTCTAAAATCATTAATAATATCAATGCTTAAATTCATACTTTCTGCAAAATGCTTTATAGTATCGATTGCTCTTTTACAAGGGCTGGAATACACTCTATTAATATCTTTATCTGCTAAAAATTCTGTTACCTTTTTTCTTTCCTCCATAGCTTCTTCAGTTAGTGGACGTAATAAATCATCTTTAACAGAAAAGTCAGGTTTGGCATGTCTTACAAAATATACTTTTGTCAACATTGTTTCCTCCAATTTTATTTTCTTCCTTTTTAAATAGTTTTTAAGCTATAATTGTATCCAATATCTTTTTCCCTGCAATTTCAAAAGCCATTTTTAACATTAATTTGGCATATCCCTTTTTTCTTTATAATTAAAATAAATTTATTATATTTACAATTATAGCATATTTAACCTATAGATATAAAATAAGAAATACCGTAAAATTCAACTGAATGAACTGCCCACTGTCTACTTGACAGGGGGCAGTTCAGAATAATACGGTATACTATGGATTAATATTTATGCGAAAATTGTAAATTTATAAACTAACTACGTGTACATGCCAATGTTCATCAACCCATAAGCCAATTACTTCCACTGGGAGGCCCCATGATTTTACTATTAAAGTTGATTCTGCAATGTCTCTAAAATGTTCACCATCACTTACAGGATTAGCAGCACAATCATAATGTCCTACCACGGCAGCAACATTAGAATTATGAGAAGTAACAGATATTAAAACTTTTTCTTTTAATCTTTCAGTTTCGAAATAATCCCCTTGAGATAATACCCTGTCCATTCCTGGTTCTGTAATTAGATCTACATAGTCCAAGTCGAAGTTCTCTTTCATCCAGTTAATAATAGGAATTTGAGTTCTTCCATCAATACAGTTTAATGCTGTACCAAATGTTTTTTTCATAATACACCTTCTAATATTATTTACTAATAAAATATGAAGATATATTAGCTTAAGTGCTTTTATTAGCTGATTACAAAAAAATAAACCCACATGCATAGTAAAAACATGCCATAAATAACGTTCTTCTGCCATATGACTTATTTAGCCTCATTTAGTAATGTAATATTTCGTCCCATATTTTTAGCTTTATAAAGTTCCTTATCTGCGATTTCTATAATGCTAGTTATGCTGTAAAAGTCTGAAGCTTTGCCTAGTGCACCACCCACACTTATAGTAAGAACTTTGCTTTCATTATCTGATGTATATTTAATGTCTAGCTTTTCAACTTCAGTTCTTATATAATTACCCAGTTCTATAGCCTCTTCAAAGTTTATTCCCAATGCATAATAAATAAATTCTTCGCCACCAAATCTTCCAAAGATATCTCCCCGTTCAATTTGAATAGCTTCTAAACAATTTGCAATTTTTATAAGGCACTTATCCCCTTCTAAATGCCCCCAGAAATCGTTATATTTTTTAAAATTATCAATGTCAATGATAAAAAGAACAATGCTATGATCCAGTAAAAAGCGTTCCTCAAAAACCTTGCTCAAGTTATAATTTATGTATCTTCTGTTAGGAACACCAGTAAGCTCGTCCTCAAATGTAGTTTTCTCTAGAACCTTATTTAATTCTTCTATACTTGCTAATTGGCGTCTTTGATTTGATATTTCCAATTCCAAGCGTTTATTAATAATTTTCTCTTTCTCAAATTTACTGTCTTCTTTTAGATGTGAAAATTCAATTTTAATAATTTCAAGCTTATTTGCTGTAATTGATGATATAATTTCCTGATTTACCGCAAAATACTTTTTGAAGTACTCTAATGCTTCCTTATAACTGCCAACTTTCTCATAGAATTCCGACGTAGTTTTATAAATTTCACTAAGCTTCTTCTTTGCATTTGTTTTTTCTGAGTACCGTATGGCTTTTTCAAAATAATAAAAAGCTCTATGTGGATTTTTTTCTGCTAAAAGCTTTGCAATATTTAAAAATACATCAATTATGTAAAACTTATTATCTACATTTTTTAATCTTGTTAATGCATTATAAAAATATTCTTCTGCTTTCCCATAATTTTTATTTAAAAAATGCATTTTCCCTAGCTTGTTTTCTACTTCCCCTAGATTTACCATCTCATTTTCTTTAATAAGAATGTTATAACTTTGGGTAAAGTATTCCATGGCTTGTTCATATTTACTTTCTAAAAAGTATATTTCTCCCATATTACTTAATATAGAAGCTGTATTTATTTTGAAATTATTTAATTCACAAATTCTAAGGGAACTATCAAAATATTTTAAAGCATTACTGTAATCTTCTGACTCACGAAAAACTTCACCAATATTATTAATAACACAGCTTAATAAAAAGTCTTCCTTCAATTTCATTAGAAGATCCTTAGCCTGTAATAAATATTGAAGCGCCTCTTTATACATTGCACTATAAAAATAAGCAATACCCATAAGATTCAATGACTTTGCTTGTCCTAAAGACACATTTAGAGTTTTAAAAATTTCATAGGCATCATAAGAATATTCCAGCATTTTATTAATTTGAGACTTGGATCTACAAGCCATGGACATGCTAATTAAAGCATCCCCTTCTTCCATTTTTAGATTATTATTCTTAGACATTATATATGCTTCTTTGCTCATAATGTATGAATTGTTTGGGTTAGAAGCGTATATATGTTTTGCTTCGCCAAGTATTTTATTGACCTCTTTAGACAAATCAGCTTCCATAGTTTCCCCCAAATTATACTACAATCTATTCTGTATATAGATTATACCCCGCAAATTTACATTTTTCTACACATCAAAAAGAATATTTTCAAAGCTTAGTGTTAAAATAATAAAGGAAAACTATTAACATCTAAATACTATTTTATTTCTCTAAGTTTATTTCTTTTACACTTTTTATCTTATAGAGAAAAAACAGTATAAGCTTAGGTCTTTCCTCCTGCTGCACATTAACCTCTTTTATCTGCAAAGTTAATATTGCTGCAACTGCATAAGGCATTATAGTATAAAACACAGTACTATTCATAGACTGCCTTATAAGCAGCGGAAAAATAATTGATGCTATTAAATAACCACTAGTTGAAAATGCATTATATCTGCCAAATACTTTCTCATTCTCATCTTGTTTTATAGATGAATATATGAGTGCGATATCGCAACCTGAGATTCCGGCTAAAGCTGCAGATAACAATACTCTTTCTAAGAAGAACATTTCAAATGAACTTGCCTCATAGAAAACTATTTTTGATATAAAAAATATAAAATTTGAAATAACAAGTACTTTCTTGTATCCAACTCTATCTGCAACCCATCCCCATGGAATTTCAAATACAATCACTAATATCCATGAAATAGATTCTATTAAAAACATACTAGACAAAGATAAATTTCTGCTTTGTCTGTATAATGTGGCAATAGGCTCATAAAAAACAAGCCCTTGAAGAAAGACAATAGTGTACATTAAATAAACATTAGCCTTTTTATTCAATTTAATACCTCCAAAATTACATGAAAAATAAGCCTTGCTATAAAGGCTATTTCCATAATCTCCTGTGAAATTAGAGTGTATTAAATCGGTTTATACATTTGTTTTCTCCTTAAATATTTACTTCCTCTACTTTTTGAGATTTATAAATTTGTTTTAAAAGATATTTGCCGGCAGCAATAAAAATAATCATTCCTATAAAAAATATTAAAATAATATATTCAAGCTTCATGTATGCTGAAAATATGGCAATGCTATTATTTAAGATATGTGCACAGATACACAATATCAAGGATCTAGTTTTGTAATATATCAAGGCTAAAATTAAGCCTAAAAAAAAGGCATTAATAAATTGCGGAATGTTTAAATGAATTAGTCCAAATATAAAGGCTGAAGCTATTATGGCAGTTACAGGTTTATATTTGTTTAAAAAGCCCTCTAAAATAAGCCCTCGCATTAAAATTTCCTCAAAAATAGGGGCTATTATTACTGCAGTAGCAATAAATGAGTAGTCATTTATTGCCAATGTTTCAAAGGCATCATTTACGTATTGCGGTATAGGTATTTTCTGTATTAACATACCAAGG
The DNA here is from genome assembly GCF_045310675.1 of Candidatus Clostridium stratigraminis. NCBI lineage: Bacteria > Bacillati > Bacillota > Clostridia > Eubacteriales > Clostridiaceae > Clostridium > Candidatus Clostridium stratigraminis. The sequence continues at coordinate 76,897 of NZ_JBJHZZ010000005.1, read as the reverse complement.
GAGCTTTGAAACCATAAAAAATATCCTATTATTAAAAGAACTGTACATAATAAGATCTTAAAATTAAATTTATGAATAAAGCTTATTTTAAAATTTGATTTATTCTTCTTTCTTATTCTTCTTAGAATTAATTTTATTGTTATTGCATAGGAAATTAAATTTCCTACAAATATAACGGCAGCCTGTAATACTTGTATATTGTTAAAGAGTTCAGAAAAAATTGCAAAGGGCAGATTTATAATTCCTGCTATTAGCACATAATATACTATTATTATCCCAAAGGCACCTATAAATGACAGCTTAAATCTATTATCAACTAGTTCTTTATTCATCACCTGCACCCCCAAATTAAAAATAATTTACTATAACCCAGTTTTCAAAATTACTCTTTTTCTCATCTTTTATGTCTATCTCGTTAACAAATTGTTCTTTTAGGTAAAATCTAATAATATTTACAATTATAGCATACTTAACTAAATTGCATCTATGATTTTTTAAAAACATAGATACACTTAATATTATGAATCCTTTCTTAAAAATAGTAAGGACGCAGCTAATGGTAAATAAATGTACCATTAGCTGCGTCCCTATATTTTATGTTAAGCAGTCAATCTCCTACTTTTAGCATATAATCTAAAAACCACTTCCTCTAAAAAGGAAAATAAGCTTGTAGCAATTAAATATAGTACCAAAGCTACAGGGGCTTTGAAACTTATTAAAACACTCCACACTATTCGTCTCCTAGAATGTCCCTAAAGCCTTCCCCTAAAACCTCATGTGCTTCACTAACAGTAATAAAGGCTCTGCTGTCTACTTCCTTTATGAATTTCTTTAATAATATAAATTGTTTTCTGCTAAGCACGGTATATAAAATGGAGGCATCCTTTTCGCTGTAGCCGCCCTTACCATTAAATATAGTACAGCCTCTTTCTAATTCATCTATTATAAATTTGCTTATATCCCTATTTTTGCTGCTTAGAATCATGACTTCTTTACAGGTATTCATACCTTCAATAACATTATCTATTATAAAACCATTCATTATAACGCATAATAGTGCATACATACCTACATTAGCTCCAAAGGTAAGTCCTGCAAAACAGGAAACTATAAAGTCTACAGATAATAGTGATTTACCAATATCTATGTGAAAATATTTATTTAGTATTTTAGCAAGTATATCTGTACCACCTGTAGAGGCATTTTGGTTAAATACTATAGCCATTCCTATACCAGAAATCAGTGTCCCAAATACAGATGCTAGTAATAGATCCTTTGTAAGTACATAGTTATAAATCTTCAATTTATCCATTAACCAAATAGTGCCTGAAAGTCCTAAACTTGTATAAATACTTTTCCCGCCAAATTTATTTCCTATAAATATAAATGCTACAATAAATAATATAGCATTCATAATTAACATAAGAAGTCCTACATCTAGAACAGGAAAAATACTGTTAATTATAATTGCGATTCCAGAAACACCCCCTGCAGCGATTTTATTTGGAACTAAAAAAAGCTCCAGGGACAGTGCCACCAGAATAAATCCAATGGTAATTAATATATAATCCTTTGCTTTCTTCATAAAAACCTCCCTTTCATCCTTAATGAAAAATTATGAAAACTCCATTATTAATTATGAATTATTTCCCAAGGAAAAACTATATATAAAGGAATTTTATTTTAATTTATTAATTTAAAAAAAGGGCATTATGCCCCTTTTTATAACCCTACACTTATAGTAAGTGCTTCATCTACCTTTTTGGTATCACTTTCAGTCATATGACCAATTTTTTCTTTTAGTCTTTTTTTATCAAGGGTTCTAATTTGTTCCAGCAAAACAACAGAATCTTTATTTAACCCATATTCTTCTGAGGAGATTTCAACATGTGTTGGAAGTTTTGCTTTATTTATCTGTGAAGTAATCGCAGCAACGATTACTGTTGGACTGTATTTATTCCCTACATCGTTTTGTATTATGATGACAGGTCTTATTCCGCCTTGTTCAGATCCTATTACTGGACTTAAATCAGCATAGAATATATCTCCTCTTTTCACTACTATTGTCATTTGGAAAATCACTCTCCGCAAGCTTCGCTTCATACTTTTTAAACTCTTCTACATCATTTGCAAAGCCCATATCTGCAATTTCAAGATTTAACTGTGCCATCTCCATATATCCCTTTTTCATCTGGTCAAAAGCATCATGTCTTTTCTTCTCCTCAATATATAATATTATAGCATCTCGAATAAATTCACTTCTTTTTTTGCAATCTTCTTCTAAAGCTTTATTAAATTCATTATATAGTGACTCATTAAGGTTAACAACTAGCTTTTTTGACCCTGACATGGGAATAACGCCTCCTAAAGGTATGTGTACTAGGTACTCATCCGCACGTTTTATACTTTATTGTCATTTCACGCATGAAGAGCGCAAATATGTATAGCATTTTAATTATAATTATATTATATTATTATGTCAAAGTAAGATTTTGTCTTTCCCATCTTAAGTTCATCAGCTTATATATAGTTTCTTATTTTTACTACCTTACCAGCTTTCATATACACCCTGGGGACTCTCTTGCTTATCATGCAGGTAACTTCATAATTAATTGTCCCAATGAGTTCTGCTATATTATCAGCTGTAAATTTGAGATTGTCCTGCTCACCCATTAAAGTAACTTCATCCCCAACATTTACATTACCTATTTCAGTAATGTCCACCATACATTGGTCCATACATATTCTACCTATAACCGGTGCAAAGCTTCCATTTATAATGACCTTAGCCTTATTGTAAAGAAGCCTTGTATAGCCATCTGCATAGCCTACAGGCAGAGTTGCTATAACACTTTCCCTATTTGTTTTAAATTTTCTTCCATAACTTATATATTCCCCAGCTGGAAGTGTTTTTATGTGAACAACATTAGTTTTTAGTGACATTACCGGCTTTAGATCTATATTATTTTTGTCAACCTCATTTGATGGGTAATAGCCATATAGAATAATGCCAGGTCTTACTGCCTCTAAATGCGACTCTGGAAAATCAATTATTGCAGCGCTATTTGCAATATGTCTTACATTTATCTTTATTCCCTTTTGTATTAATTTCTCATAAAATTTATTATAATTGTTAAATTGATAGGTTGTATATTCTTTATTTTCTTCATCGGCTGAAGAAAAATGAGAAAATAGGCCTTCAATTATTATATTGGGCAATTTGCTGATTTTATATACCTCTTCTGCACTATCATCATTAGGAAGAAAACCAATTCTCCCCATACCAGTGTCTAAGGCAATGTGTATCCTTGCAATTTTATTTTTCCTTTGAGCCATTAAAGAAATTTCTTTTGCAAAGTCATAAGAAAAAACTGTTTGCTCAATATCATACCTAATTAACATATCTATTAAGCTAGGAGGTGTAAAACCTAAAATCATAATCGATTGTTCTATCCCCCCGCGCCTAAGTTCTATTGCCTCACTAAGTACTGCAACAGCTATTCTAGTAGCACCATTTTCTAATAGAGTAGGTGCAATATCTAATGCCCCATGTCCATAGCCATCAGCTTTAATAATAGCTATGATGTCCTTACTTTTTGATAATCTTCTTATTTCTCTCATATTATGGGCAAGCTTATCTAAATCCACCTCTGCCCAAACTGGTCTTAAGTGCCTAAACATTTTCAAACCCCCGTCTTTTGTAATTATAATTAATTATATTCTACTCCAAAATTACTGAGTTTTAAACAATTTTTCCTCAAGTGCAGGGTTTGCTTCGAAGCTGCTATAGGTAATTTTTCTTCTTTCACTGCCTTTTTCATCATAAACTATAACCATTTCAGGGTGATAAGTTTTCATGTTTACGTACATTACGGCTCTGCTCATTTCCCTGCTTCCTCCTGGTATTGTAAGATGTATGAGCTGAAGTTTTACATTATCTATAGTCTTATACTCAAATTTTATTTTCTCATCTGTATATAAAAGCTTTATATACTCCTTAATGAAACTAATTTTATATATATCATCAAAGTCTTTATCTAATATGTAATTAGAATTATTTTTTATGTCGTGAGCATAAATTTTATCATCTTTATAAATAAACACTCGATCTTCTCCAAGCTCAAGCCTGTAACCTAACTTTTTGTCAAAATATTGTTTTCCCTCATAGGTAATTATCTGCTTGTTATTTATTATTTCCATCTTATAACTTGTACTATAACTATTTAAGCCTTTTAAAAAATCCATAGCTTCATTCGGATTATTTTTATCTTTTCTGCAGCCCGAAAATAGTATAGATAATATTAATGCAAATGCTGATACTATTAATAATCTTTTCTTCATGCTTTCCTCCAATAATGCTTCTCTCATTATTAATACTATTCAGCTTGTCTATGCAATATTCGTATAAACTTACAGCTTCTTAATTTCAAATGAATACTTGCTATAATTTCAGTTGTTAAAAATAACCTCATAAAAATTACTGCTAATATTTATTTCTGCTGCAGCTCTTTAATTATGTATGGTATGCTTTCAAGAAGACTGCTGGCACTTACACAGAACATTTCTTCCGCAAGTTTATCCCCACAAAAACCATGGATATATACTACTAGAGCTGCTGCCTCTAGCGGCTTGTATCCTTGACCTATAAAGGAAGCAATTATTCCTGTAAGGCAATCTCCCATGCCGCCTGAAGCCATTGAACTATTTCCAGTTGGATTAATTATTACTGTTAATCCATCAGTAATTACAGTATTATAGCCCTTTAAAATAACTATAACCTTATACTCTTTAGCAAATTCTTTAGAAACTTCTATTCTGTTTTCTTGAATATATTCTATGGATAACTCAGTTATTCTGGACATTTCACCAACATGAGGCGTCAAAATTACAGGCATTTCCCTGCTTTTTAGTAACTCCAGGTTTCCTTTAAGTACATTTATGGCGTCTGCATCTATAATAATTGGACAATTTGCCTTTTCAAGAAGAAATTTAACAGTATTTAAAGTAGCTTCATTATTTCCCATTCCAGGCCCTATAGCTAAACAATTACACTTATTAAGAATATCCAAGAGTCTTTCTGTTTCATTAAAATTAATAGTCATTGCCTCAGTAAGCTTTGTACTTAATATTGGCTGAATGTCTTCGCTGCAGCAAAGAGTTATGAGACCTGCACCACTTCTCACAGCGGCCTCTGTTAATAGATATGCAGCTCCAGTAAATCCCCTAGAACCAGCCACTAAAAGTACTCTTCCATAATCACCCTTGTGCCCATATATATCTCTTGCTTTAAGCCTTGCTTTTACCATAGCTTCATCCAGTATAAATTCTTTCTCATGGAATCTATCAACAGCAGAGCTTGGAATACCAATATTCTCTACTACTACTTCTCCAGTATATCTTTTGCTGCCATAATTTAAAAACCCCTTTTTATACAGCTCAAAGGTAATAGTTTTATCTGCCCTAACACAGTTGCCCATAATCTTGCCGCTGTCATTATTAAAGCCAGAAGGTACATCTATTGATATGGTGTAGGAACTGTTTTCATTAATTATAGAAATAACTAAATCATAAATTCCATCCAGATTTCTCATTAATCCAGTTCCAAAAAGAGCATCTATTGTAACACTGCTGCGCTCAATAGAATCTCTCAGCTCATTTGCATCTTCTAAATTATGAATATTGTTTATTCTTATTCCCATGTTTTTAAGTATGTTATAGTTTGTTCTGCAGTCCTCTGTCATGCCCTCTTCAGAGCCTACTAAAAAAACCTCAATATTTTTTTCAAGGATGGCCAAATGCCTTGCAGCTGCAAAACCATCTCCTCCATTGTTTCCCTTGCCACAAATTATTGTATATGAATTATACTTTTGTATTTCAAGATTATTTAATACTTTAATGGCAGCATTCTCCATTAGTACAATTCCCGGAATTTTTAATTTTTCAATACAGTATTTATCAATTTCCTTCATTATTCGTCCAGTTGCTATTTTCACAATCATCATCCTCAACTTTACATTCTTCTATAATTACATAGGCAATGGCACTGTCATCACCGTGAGAAATACTAATATCTATTTTATAGCCATTAGCTCCAAGTTCACTTGCAATTTGCCTTGCCTTACCCTTAAGCTCTACAGTAGGTTTACCAAGAGCTGTTCTATTTATTACAATATCCTTAAAACCAAAGCCTCTAAACCCTGTACCAAGTGCCTTAGATACTGCTTCCTTTGCAGCAAATCTACCTGCTACAAATTCTGGTCTAAGGCCTCTCAGTTTTAAATACTCAATTTCTTCTTTATTAAATAGCTTATTTACAAAATTATCTTTTCTCTCAATAGCTGCTTTTATCCTGCGAATTTCAACTATATCCACACCGATTCCTAAAATCATTCAAATCACCACCCGGAAATTGTGCATAGCAAAATTAATTAAATTGCTGCCAAATTAATTATATATTATCATATTTATGGGACAAAAAAAGAGGTTTTCCCTCTTTTTTTGCTGTTAATTAGTTGCTATATTATTTAAATCTTCATTAAAGTCTAATATGTATTCATCGATATATTCCCCTAATATTTCTATTAAATGAATAGGAGAAACGCAGTTATCAGATAAAAGTTTTAGCAAGTCATGAACTTTATGTCTATATGGGCTGATGCTTTCAACACTTTCTCTCTCAATATTTACTATACAGTCATTGAGAATATCCTGTCTTTCTATTTCGATGCCGTAGGTTTGGACTTCCATTTTATCTTCACTTAAATTCTCGGCATCCAGTGATATTGAGAAGCTGTTTTTTGTTAACCTATAGATGTAATTTTTCATAATACCTTCAAAATTTTCATTCCTGGTTATGCATTCAACTACCATCATAAATCCCTGATCTTAGAAACTTAATTTAAGCAACTTGTACACATTATACACAACACTTATCAACAGTTGTGTATAACTACTCTTGCTTTATAAACTGCTCTAGGATACAGTTTTCACCCCCTCAAAGTATCTTTGTCACAATACTAACATTATTCACAGAAAAATATTGTCATAATCTGAGAGTTATCCACAATTATTTATTTCTATATTGTGACAAAATTAACGCTGAAGGGTAAGAAAATATACCATATATTTGTAATTGTTAGAATATTTGCATAATTTACTGATAATTTTGTCGAATTTTTTTAGAAAATGAATTATGATTTTTTATTTAATATTGCATCCTTTACAGCTTCAACCATCAAATTTTCTCGAATTCCTATATATTTACAAATATCTTCAAGGATTAATATGCAAGCAATTACTGCTCCTATATCATTTTCATAATAATCTTCTAAAAAGAAACTTATTTTATAGTTATCTACGGTTTCCTTCTTACACTTAATCTCGCTGTATATACCAGCTAAGGTACGGTATAAGATTGAATAAGAAATATCAATAAAATCCTTTTTAGCTTTATCACTTCCGTTTATTACATCTCTTACTATTTTATTTAATGAAGTATTTTTATAATATTCTTCTATTGTTAAATTATATTTGTTTCCAATGTGCTTTCCAATTATATCTCCATTAATAAGTGCAATTTCACCGTTTGTATTAAAGAGTATAGTAAAACCAAGGTCTCCATTTTTCTCCTCTTTTATTTCATCAATAAGCTTCTTCATATTATAATTAAAATTAGAACTAAACCTTGAATCTAAAATAAAATATTCAAGCTCTCTAGCTGAGGCAACAGCAACAAAATCAGAAAACTTCCTGTATAATTTTTTCATGAATTCCTTGCTTCTCACATAAATCTCCCCTTCCGTACAAATTTATTTTGCACAGCATTAAGGGAAACTATACAATAGTAATTTATAAACAAGACTACAAAAGGTCAATTAGTCCATTAATTTCTAATTTAGGCAAGTAGTTAAGGCTTTTAAAGCTGATTTTTAACCTTAGCAAAGCTTTCTTTTATTTCTTCAACTTTTTCCTTACTAATCTTATGAGAAGAAAACTTTGCTTCATTATAAATGTCTGTTAAATTATTTATTCCTTCAGGCCTTTCAATATATGCCTTCGTAATATTTTCTAGCTGCTTGGCAGTCATATGCTCCCTAAATATGCCCTTTTCATTAGTCTTCTGCTCAAACTTTTTATAAACATTTATTGCCTGTTCTCTTGAATTACTTATATTCAATATATTTTTAAGTATCCTTTTTATAGAATAAGTATTATAATTTTTATCCTTTGAAAGCTTCTCTCTATCTAGAGATATTTCCTTATAATTTTTACTTTTCCTTCTTCTTAATCTACATAGTGACTTATATGCAAGATAAATTATTGCCAAAAGAAGAATAACTTTTATAATGTTGCTAAGCCAAATAGTCCATGCTGGTGTACTTAATACCTCATCATTCTTAAGCTGCGGATTATACTGATTGATATATATTTTATTCGTTGAATTCAGCTTATTTGAAAAGCTAATTTTTAAATAATTAATCATTATTTCAAGGGGTTTATTTATTAAAATTACCAGTACATCTGTTAACCACTCAATTCCTTTGTAAATAGCATTTTCTAAAAATCCTAAACAAATAAGCACTCTATTGAATACACTATCAAGCGAAAAAAATATTACTAGAACAGCGATAGCAATATTTGTAATGAAGCTTTTATTATTTTTAAGACTGTAATAATAATTTCTTGCCTCTCTCATTAAAATACTTGTTGAAATTAGAAAGATTAAATAAAACTTTAATAGAAACTGCTGTGTACTTAGCATTGAAAAGGTGCAAATAAAGCCTAAAACCACAAGAATGGCAATAGCCTGCTTTGCTTTATTTTTATAAACCTCATAATTAACATCCTGCTGTTCACTCATATAAGTAATAAATAATATAAAACAAATATAGATGCTGCCATATAGAAGATTTGATTTGTTGGAAATAAGAAAAAGTATCGCTTCTGAAATAATAAATGCAGAAAAAGCTGAAATGGCAGGTTTATTTGCTTTATCTAACATATAAGCCAAGATAAAAGCAGAAAAAAGAGATAACAAAAAAAGTTCGTAATGAACTTTACCTCCTAAAATTCCATTTAGTATACTACCATAAATAATAAAAAAGAAGGTATTGCTGCTTACTGTATAAAGTATTTTAATTTGCCTGTACCAGCTCATTTAGAAAGCTCCTTTTCGTAAAGTTTACTTAAAAATTGCCTTTTCTATTCCCTTTATAGAAGGCAGCTTTGTTTTAGGTGAAATATCGATAAGCTTAATGATAAAGCCATTTCTAGCTAGTCTTGAAATTATTGCTATACTCTCCTCATTTAAAAAGTCCGCCACTATAATATAAGTAGTCTTTTTATTAAAGAATTTGCTTTTTTCAATTAAATACTCATTAAAACTCAGTCTTGGAGTATAATCTATACGAGCGCAAAGCTCCATTATATGCTTTAAGGAATTTAAAGAAGGTGCTATTTCATTAACTGCTTCCCCTCCATAACTTATAAGCTGAGAATTACACCAGAACCCTACAGCTACTCCTTCCTTAATACCTTGCCTTGAAAGTTCAGCAGCTAATGCTATGCCTCTTTCTACTGCTTTGTCATCAATAGAACTATAATAAGGCTCTCCGCATTCCACACTTAATATTATCATTAATTCCATTTCAGCAGTATAATCATAATCCTTAACCATAAGTCTCATCATTTTTAAACTGGATTTCCAATGTACATCCTTCATTCTATCTTCAACATTGTATTCGCGAATACCTTTAATATATAACGGGTCCTTATATATCCATCTCTTAATAATGGAATCTCCTTGAAAACTAGTATTATTAAACTGAAGCTGTTTTAAGTCTACAACTTTCGGATAAACTAAAAGCTCTACATAATCCTCAAACTCTCTATCTCTGGTATTGAGCCCAAAAGCATCACCTATAGCCATCTTTACCTCTCTTAATAGGTAAGTTCCTCTCTTAGAAGCCCTAATGCTGTAGGTTCGTCTTACCCTTTCACGGCCTCTTACGTTAAGCTTTGTAATGTGATAATTTGACTCACCTGAATTTTCTAAGTTTTCTTCTTCAAAAATTACTAATTCCATAGGCAGTTTTTCAGTAATAAGCATAAAGGATACGGCTAGCCATTTATTATTTTCAATAATCATGGACATCTTGAAACTTTCACCTTCTATAATAGAAGAAACAGCAGCTTCTCTTTTTAAGCTCAAATCCTGAAAACCTCTTTTAGCTGTAACCTCTGCAAGTAAAAGTATTAATATTAATATAAATATAAAAATATAGTACCCTGTCATAACTTCACCTTGCTTAAAGCTGTTCTAGAGGAGTATGAACTGTATTTAATATATCCGTAATTATTTCATCTGACTTACTTAAGCTTCCCTGAATGTCATTTTTTAGAATAATTCTATGACTTAAGACAGGTTTTGCCATTTCTTTTACATCCTCTGGTATTACATAATCCCTGCAGTTTATTGCTGCCAAAGCTTGGCTTCCCTTCATAAGGTTTAAGGATGCTCTAGGACTTGCCCCAAGCTCAATTTTTTTGTGCTTTCTTGTGGCATTAACAAGCTCTATAATATAATTTTTAATTTCTTCACTTACATGAACCTTTGTGAAATTAGACTGTACGTAGGCAATTTCTTCAAAAGAAACAACTTCACTTAGCCCCTCAAGAGGATCCTCTTCCATAAATCTACCTAATATATCTTTTTCCTCCATAAACTCCGGGTAACCAAGGCTTAATCTTATAAAAAACCTGTCCAGCTGAGCCTCAGGTAATGGAAAAGTTCCAAACTGCTCCACTGGGTTTTGCGTAGCCATAACGAAAAAAGGCTTATTTAGCTTAATTGTTTCACCTTCAACGGTTATCTGCCTTTCTTCCATACATTCTAAGAGAGCAGATTGGGTCCTTGGTGTTGCTCTGTTTATTTCATCTGCTAAAACAAATTGACTAAGCAATGGTCCTTTTCTAAATTCAAACTCCCCGCTTTTTTGATTATAAAAATAAATTCCTGTTAAATCTGAAGGTAAAAGATCCGGAGTAAACTGAATTCTTTTAAAGCTTAGGTTTAAGCTTTTTGATAGGGCCTTTGAAAGCTTGGTTTTACCAAGTCCAGGTATGTCCTCTAAAAGTACATGCCCGGAGCAAATAAAGGCAACTATAATTTTATCAATGTGAGTTTTCTTTCCAATAATAACCTTACCAATATTTTCATTAACTTTATCTCTAAATTCTTTGAATTTTAAAACATCCATTTTAAGCCTCCAATTTTAAATAAAATTAATTCTATGATACTCTTAATACATCTAATTGCAGTGCAAATATAGAAATACATCTGCTTAGCCTTCTTCATAATTTTGACTAATGTATATTGACAATTAATTTCTAATTATTAATTAATTGCAAAATACTATTACTAATTATATCACTTTTCATCAAATTTGTAAGTAATTCTACAATGTATGTTTTTAAATTTACTATTGTCCTTTTCATAAGTTTAAATGAGCATAATGATTTTGTGCATAATTCCATAGGTCAATATTATTTAAGAAGTTTTTTTGTATATAATTATAAAGCTTAATAATTTTAAAAAACCATATTAACCTTTGGACTATTCTATGCTATACTAGTAATTACATAAGCGCTAACGTATGCATATACCTATTAACAAAGGGGGATTATTGTGGCTGAAATAAAGGCTTGCCTTTTTGATTTAGATGGAGTTATTGTAGACACTGCAAAATATCATTACTTGGCTTGGAAAAGACTGGCTCAGAAATTGGGATTTGAATTTACCAAGGAAGATAATGAGAGACTTAAGGGTGTTAGCCGAATGGAATCCTTAAATATATTATTAGAAATCGGCGGCGTTTCGTTTGATGCTGCTAAAAAGGAAGAACTGGCAGAAATGAAGAATCACTGGTATGTTGAATATATATCAAAGATGGATTCCTCTGAGGTTCTACCTGGTGTAATAGATTTTATAAAAGTACTTAGAGAAAACAATATTAAGACTGCTCTAGGATCAGTAAGTAAAAACGCAATGCTTATATTAAAGAATATTGGGATACTTCAATACTTAGATGCTGTTATTGATGGAACAAAAATTACAAATGCTAAACCCCACCCAGAGGTTTTCTTAAAGGGTGCAGAGGAGCTTAAAGCAGCACCTTTTGAATGTGTAGTTTTTGAAGATGCCCAGGTGGGAATCGAAGCTGCAATAAATGCTGGAATGTACAGCATAGGAATAGGGTCTCCGAGAATTTTGAATAAAGCTGACTTTGTTATAAGTTCCTTTAAGGAAATGGATATAGAGAAGCTAAAAAAAATAACAAATGGGATTTAATTGGTAGCTTAAGCTGCCTAAATTTTATAGTTTTAATGCAAACGATTGTATTAATTTTCCTTTAATTTAACTTGCCTTTTTGTATTTAGCATTTCTGTGAAAATTTTTTAAGAGTTGAAAGGAAGATAGCTTATGAACCAGTATTTTAAGATTGATGAATGGCGTATTATAGAAGAAGGTTTTTGCCCGGAGCAAAATAAAGTTGCTGAAAGTGTATGCAGTATTGGAAATGGTCATATGGGCCAAAGGGCAAATTTTGAGGAGCATTACAGCGGCGATTCCCTGCAAGGCAGTTATATGGCAGGAGTTTATTATCCTGACAAAACAAGGGTTGGTTGGTGGAAAAACGGATATCCTGAATACTTTGCAAAAGTTCTTAATTCTACAAATTGGATAGGCATTAACATTAAAGTTAATGGTTTATCCTTAGATCTTGCAAAAGCTAAAGTATTTAATTTTAATAGAATACTCAATATGAAGGAAGGTACGCTAAAACGCTCCTTTACAGCTGAGCTTTCAAATGGAAATATAGTTAAGGTTAATTCAGAGAGATTTGTAAGTGCAGTTTATTCTGAAATAGGAGCAATTCGTTACTCCATTATTCCTGTAAATTTTAATGGTGAAATAAAAATAACTCCATATTTAGACGGGGATGTTATAAATGAGGATTCTAATTACGAAGAAAAATTTTGGAATCAAGTGGATCTTATCCCATCTGCTGATATTTCTACATTAGTTATGAAAACTAAGCTTTTGGACTTTAACATTTGCTCCTCTATGAAATTTGACATTTTTAAAGCTGGATCATTAGTTTCTGAAAATATAGAGGTAAATACAACGAAAAAATTTGTATCTAATACAGTAATTATTAATGCCCTAGAAGGCGAAGAAATTACTGTTTATAAATATACCTCTAATATAACTTCGAGAGATTATCAAAAGGAAGAGTTAGCTGCTAAAGCAGAGGAATTGCTGCTTAGAGCTTACAATGAGGGCTTTGAAGAATTACTTAAAAAGCAGAAGGAAGCTTGGGCTATTAAGTGGAATAAAAGTGATATTGTTATTGAAGGAGATCCAGAGGCTCAGCAGGGCATTAGATTTAATATTTTTCAGTTAAACCAAACCTATACTGGAGAGGATGAAAGGTTAAATATAGGCCCTAAAGGCTTTACTGGTGAGAAATACGGCGGCAGCACCTATTGGGACACTGAAGCCTACTGCCTTCCCTTTTACCTTTCAACTGCTGAGGAAAGTGTGGCAAAAAACCTTTTAATTTATAGATACAAGCATCTCGAAAAAGCTAAGGAAAATGCAAGGAAACTTGGTTTTAAAAAAGGTGCATTATATCCAATGGTAACTATGAATGGTGAAGAATGCCACAACGAGTGGGAAATAACCTTTGAAGAAATTCACAGGAACGGTGCCATTGCCTATGCTATATTTAATTACGTAAATTATACTGGAGACAAGGCTTATTTAGGTAAATATGGTTTAGAAGTTTTAGCAGAAATTAGCCGCTTTTGGGAAGAAAGGGTTCATTTCGCACATAGAAAAGGCAAGTATATAATTCATGGAGTTACCGGCCCTAATGAATATGAAAACAACGTTAATAACAACTGGTACACAAACAGAATTGCCTCATGGACCTTGGAATATACCTTAAAGGTAATAGCTTATCTTAAAGATAATGAACCAGAAAATTATGAGACCTTAAAGCTTAAGCTTCAGCTAAAAGATGAGGAAACAGCTAAATGGCAGAGTATTATTGATAACATGTACTACCCTGTAGATGAAGAATTAGGAATCTTTCTTCAGCAGGATAGCTATTTAGATAAAGAGCAAATTTTAGTTTCTGAACTTCCAGAGGAAGATAGACCAATAAATCAGAAATGGTCTTGGGATAGAATACTTCGTTCCTGCTTTATAAAGCAGGCTGATGTTCTTCAAGGCCTATATTTCTTAGAGAATGAGTATAATGAGGACACTATAAGAAGAAACTTTAATTTCTATGAACCTAGAACAGTTCATGAGTCTTCACTATCTCCCTGCGTTCATTCAATACTAGCTTCAAAGCTTGGTATGAAGGAAAAGGCTTATGAAATGTATTTGAGAACCTCCAGGCTTGATTTAGATAACTATAACAATGACACAGAGGATGGCTGTCATATAACCAGCATGGCAGGTACCTGGCTTTCAGTAATTCATGGCTTTGCAGGTATGAGAGTTAAGGATGGACGTCTAACCTTTAAACCCTTTATTCCTGGTCATTGGAAGTCCTTCTCCTTTAAGATTATGTTTAGAGGATCATTGTATGATGTTAAGGTGGAAGACGGAAGTTATAAGTGTACAGCACAGTAAGCTTGTGATACCAAGGCAAAGGTACGTTTCTTATGGCACTTTTTTGTGCCGCAAGAAACGTACCTTTGCCACACTATCTTTCTACTAATCCAAACTTTTGCCAAGCTTCAATGTAGTCTAAGAGAAATAGCTCATCTTCTACAACTTTACCTACAACATTGGTCTTACCTGAATTCTCCATATCATTAAGAGCAATTTGAAGTTCTCCTGCATATTGTCCATAAAGTGAGGTGTCTATTAAAATATCTCCCCTCTTAATATTAGGAGTATTAAATGGTTCGAACTCATGATTCTTATATTTAATTCTGCTTTGAGTAGATCTTATTAAATAAGCAGAAGCATCACCTCTATTAAAGTGAAGTTCTTCAAGTACAATTTTCTTTTCTATTTCAGGAATGTTGGGTACAATTTCTATATCAAAGGTGATTTTTTCTTTATTTATTTTACTTAAAGCCTTTAGTTCTTTTTCAGAGGCAAAGGCATTGGCTATAATTACATCATCTATTAATCCAGTTGCAAATAAGTGTTTAGCTTGGGCTGTTACAGGCAGATTTCTATGCATTTCCAAGGTACACAGTCCTTCCCTTACTGGCCAAGGTCCGAAGGTTGCAGCATTGGAGGATATAAAGGCTGCTGTTCGTATTCCAAATTGCTTGAATTGCTTGGAACAATATATAAAGTGTTCATAACTTAATCCTGTATATCTATGAGGATAAAAGTTATGGCAGCCTAAAAGTTTTTCAGAATTAGGCTTAAAACTTATAATGTTTTCTAAATACTTAGTACCGCCGCTCATATTTATTTCTATATTAAGTCCATATTGATTAAAGGTCATAAGTGACTCTTCAAGGCCGCTATAACCTAAATCCAGTCTTATGCCATATGCACCAAGATCATCAAAAAAGCTTAAGTCATCATAGCTTATGTCAAGATCCTTAAATACTTTGGGACTAACATCAGCTATAACCTGCATTCCGAGAATATTAGCCTCTTTAATTACCTCCTTAAATTCAGCTACTACTTTGTCCTTCTCTCCCTCTACAGATAAGAGACAGGTGAACACCCTTCTAAAGCCATATTTATGTGCAAGTCTTAAATATGCCAAATTATCTTCCATGGAAGCGTGATTTGGATAAACTGAAATTCCTAATTGTCTCATTTATAACCCCCCTTTTATTTCTCTTTCTACAGGATGCATCTTAACATAACCATTGCATCCACTAGAATACTTATTACTTCTTGATATTTCATTGGTTTTCTATCAATCTAATTTTCTAATAGCTTTTTAGCCAAATAGAATGCACCTTTGGCAGGAGAAACTTCTTCATCTACAATAGAGAAGCTTCCTATACGTTCCCTTAAGGCCTCTTCAAAGGAATTTCTTACAAGCTTTACTTTTGTTAAAATACTGCCTTTTATTCCAATTGCAACTTCATTTTTAAAGCTTAATTTCTTATATAAGTTATAAGTCATTTCCGCTAGGTCTTTTCCAGCCTTTATTAAAATTTCCTCGGCAATTTCATCTCCCTCTTCCGCCTGTTTTACAACGATAGGTACAAAGCTTGCAATATCTCCTTTACCAGAAGAATAAATAAAGTCTATAATATTCTCTGGCTTTTCTATAGAAAGCTTTTCCATAATGGCTTTTGAAAGTGGACTAGCCGGTAAATTATGTTCTTTCTCGAAAATCATATTTTTAAAGGCATTAATAGCTATGTGATAGCCACTGCCCTCGTCACCAAGAAGGTGTCCCCATCCCCCAGACCTTTCTGTCCTTCCATTATACAGCCCATAGCTTATGGAGCCTGTACCAGAAATAGTGAGAATCCCATCTTCGCCCTTTAACAGTGATGCAAGAGCTATTTCTGCATCATTAACAGCTTTAACTGGTAGATTAAAATCACCATTTAGTGTTTTTTCAAGTTTTGATCTTACACTTTCAGCTTCTATACCTGCAAGTCCAAGGTAGATAAATACACAACTAGCATCATAATGACCTTCTTCAACACCTTTAATGCAGTTTTTCATTGAAAGCTCTATGTTTTCTATGGCCTTATCAAAGCCAAGTAAGGCATTTCCAAAACCGCCGTAACCCCTTCCAACTTCTTCACCTTCTAGGTTGTAAGCAATGGATTCAGTTTTGGTTCCACCTCCATCAACACCTATAATATATCTCATTATTATCACCTTCCTTATAAATTAATATTTCTATAACTTAATTTAAGTTTCCTCCTTTGTTAAGAGTTTTTACATAATTTTATAGAGCAACTTTCGTGCCAACCTTCCTAAATGCTGATATATCTATGTTCAATAATAGTGTATCATGCTCTACTAAAAATAATACACTAATTTTATACAAAAGTGTGGCAAAGGGAGGTTTCTTCTGCCGTATGCATAAATAACCCTTTTAACCTAGTTGATTTTTATTTAACAATATATTATAATAAAATTAATTAATAATTACTATTACTTAATAATAAAATTATGATTTGTTTATGAGAGGTGTTTTAAAATGATGAAGGCCTTAGAGGTTAAAAAGGATATATATTGGGTAGGTTCATTAGATCCTGAGCTTAGAATTTTTGATATTGTTATGTATACTCCATATGGTTCAACTTATAATTCCTATGTAATTAAAGGCAGTGAAAAAACTGCGATATTCGAAACTGTTAAAGAGCATACCTTTCCTCAATATTTAGAAAGATTAAAGTCACTTAATGTAAATTTTGATGAGGTAGCTTATATTATAGTTCAGCATACAGAGCCAGATCATGCGGGCTCTGTTGCAAAGCTTTTAGACTATGCTAAAAATGCAAAGGTAGTTGGTTCAGCACCTGCAATTAGATTTTTAAAGCAAATTGCTAATAGAGCATTTGAGTCCATAATAGTTAGAGAAAATGACACCTTAAATCTTGGTAATAAAACCTTGAAATTTATTGAGGCGCCTTTTTTACATTGGCCGGATACCATTTATACTTATGTAGAAGAGGATAAACTGCTTTTAACCTGTGATTCCTTCGGAAGCCATTACTGCTTTGATGGAATGTTTAATGATTTAATTCCAAAGGATAAGGAAGCGGAATATCTAGAGTCCTTTAAATATTATTATGACTGTATTATGGGACCTTTTAAAGCTCATGTGTTAAAGGCTCTAGATAAAATACAAGCTTTAGACATTGATACAATTTGCACAGGACACGGCCCTATATTAAGAAATAATATTAAATATTATTTGGAAAGCTACAGAAAATGGAGCACTGAAATAGCCCCTAAAGATGGAAAGACAAGAGTAGTTATCCCATATGTTTCAGCTTACGGTTTTACTGAAGAGATAGCTAAAAAAATAGCTGATGGCATTAAGTCACAGATTAAGGATGCAATTATAGACCTTTACAATGTAATTTATAATAAGCAAGAGGAAATTTTAGATAAAATTTATGAAGCAGATGCTGTACTTTTTGGTTCTCCTACTATTAACGGTGATGCCCTTGAGCCAATAATGGAGCTTTTAATAAAAATGAACCCCTTAGTACACGGTGGCAAGGTTGCAGCTGCCTTTGGATCCTTCGGTTGGAGCGGAGAGGCTGTTCCCAACATTGAGACTAGGCTAAAGGCCCTTAGAATGAAACTAGTAACCCCTGGACTAAGGATTAATTTTAAACCGGATGAAGAAAAATTGAATAAAGCCTATATATTTGGCGAAACTATAGCTGAAAAAATAAAGGAAAATTCAAGTAAAGGAGTTAAGAAGATGAGTAAATCAAATTTAAAGCTCTGGAAATGTATCGTTTGTGGAGAAGAATACGAAAGTGAAAAGGCCCCTGAGGTATGCCCTGCTTGCGGTGCAACAGCTGACCAATTTGTAGAAGTAAAAAGAGAAGAAGTGGAATTTAAGCAAGGCAAAAAAGAAAAATATGTAATAATCGGCAACGGTATTGCTGGTTATTATGCAGCTGACTCAATTAGAAAGAGAAATAGTGAGGCTGTAATTCAATTAATAAGCAGCGAAAAGGTACTGACCTATTATAGACCTCAGCTTTCTGATTATTTGACTACAGATATTTCAGATAAGCGCTTCTTCGTATCTCCTAAGGAATGGTACGAAAAAAATAATATAGAGGTTCTGCTTGATAATAAAGTAGAAACTATTGATAAAGAAAACAAAGTCCTAATACTAGATAATAAAGAAAACATATCTTATGATAAGTTGATTTTAGCTACTGGTGCTAGAAATTTTATCCCACCTATTAAGGGTTATGATAAGCAAGGTATTTATTCGATAAGAGATTTGCAAGATGCTAAGAAGGTTAAGGAAGAAATTAAAGCAAGGAAAAATGCCATAGTTGTGGGAGGCGGCTTACTCGGACTTGAAGCAGCCTCAGAAATGAAAGAAGCAGGATTAAATGTAACAGTGGTAGAATTAGCACCAAGGCTTTTAAATATTCAATTAGATGAAAAAGCCTCAAAGCTACTTGAGAAATCAGTTAAGGATGCTGGTGTCCATGTCTTGACTAACGAAGCTGCAGAGGAGATTCTAGGTGATTCTAGAGTATCCGGCTTAAAATTAAAAAGCGAAAAGGTACTTCCAGCCGACTTAATTATCTTTTCTGTAGGTATAAGATCTAATATAGGTTTAGCTCAAGATGCTGGTATTGCAGTTAATAGAGGGATAATAGTTAATGAAAAAATGGAAACAAATGTTAAAGATATTTATGCCTGCGGTGACTGTGCAGAGCTAAATGGCAAAGTATACGGCACTTGGCCTTCTGCTTCAGAAATGGGTAAAACAGCTGGTGCGAATGCTGTTGGAGAGGAAACCCTTCTTAAATCCTTTGCAAATTCTGTAATTTTCAATGCCATGAATACTCAAATATTTTCTGTAGGTGAAGTTAAACCTAATGGAGAAAGCACCGAGGTCATAGAACACGAAGATGCTGAAAAGAGAATTTACAAAAAGCTATTCTTCAAACATGGTGTTATAGTTGGTGGAATTTTAATGAATGATACAAGCAAGTCCGTGAGACTTATGAAGGCTATTCAGGCTAGAAAGAGCATGAGTGAGGTTTTAAAGGCAGAAATTTAAGGCATGCGGCACGGACTGCTGCATTAACTAAGACAATATGTCATAAGAAAAGCTTGCTGTATTGGAAAAAACAATAGAAATGTAAAATACTAAAAAAAGAATAGAATTTATCATTCTATTCTTTTCTAGTGTTACTTTCAAAAAACTTAAAAAGCACAAAAATCAATTCGCAAATAAGCTTCCAAATTATTATGATTACTACAAAATATATTATACCTCCAATAAATCCCTTAAAAGAGTCAAACCAAGTAATACCATACATATTAAAATTACTTGGATCTATATTTACATTTCCCATTCCAACTTTATTAACAATACTTTGTAACTTAATTGCCTTTCCAAATTGAAAAGCTTTAAATAATATAATAGGAAAACCCATATAATACAAAAAGTGTACTATACTAAATACATCATTCTCCCCAAGTCTAAAAAATTCTTTTGATTTAAGAAATCCCATCCCATACATCCCCTTTAATTAAATTATGGAAATGAAGTCTATTCTCTTAAGCAATATTTACTTAATTATACAAGAGTTTGAAATATATTTCAAATATTTAACATCATTACCTAATTTGGCATGAATTCATTTCTCTAATACAACCTAAAAAAATTACTACCGGAACAACCCAGTAGTAATTTACAAATAAATTTAATATTTAGGTATATCTATCTTGTATTTAAATCAGAAAATGTGGCAGAAGAAATAAAATATCCCCCTGCCACATCTATCTTAATTAGTTACGCTAGTTAAAGAACTAAGTACGTTAACATTCACGGCACCAGTTTGTCCAAATATTGTTGCGTTTATACTGTTTGCATTGCTGCCAGCATATTTTATATAATTTTGAGCTTCTGTTACCTTACTTGGGTCTACCAAAACTATTGGCGCCCCATTAAGAGCAGCATATACACTACCAGAAAGTGCATCAGCAAATTGTAGACCTGTAGCAATACCTATCTTATTTGGAGTATCAAATAAGGTACTGTTAATAACTCTGCTTGTTGCATACCTGTCACTTCCCCAAAGTCTTATAACTTTGTCATCACCATAGCCTAAAAGAGTTTTTATTCTGTTTAAAACAGCGTCCGTAACTACACCATTACCACCAGCAATATAAACCTTATCAGGCTTCATTGATTTAATATAACTTTCCTCATCGGCAGTTAAACTATCCTTATTAGATAAAAGTACAGGCCATCCGTTTAATGCTGCTACAGGAGATATACTTAAAGCATCAGGGAAGTTATTGGCAGTTGCTATAACAAGTCCTGTTGAATTTACTGCATTTAATGCTTTTAATTGATTTACTATCTGATTGTTAGTATCAAATCTAGTTGAACCACCTAATCTTATAGAATTATAGCCCATTTTAGTCAACGTATCATAAAACTCTTTGCTTATAACTCCTTCTCCACCTAATAAGTAAACCTTACCTCCTGGATTTAAATGACTTTTAATATAATTTAAAGCTTGTAAACTTTCTGTTGAAGTAGATTTTGTCCCCACTAAAAGGATTGGGGCTGATACAGCTTTTGCAAGCACTGAGCCTGATAATGCATCTGGAAAAGTACTACCTGTTGCTAATACAACATTGTCTATTTTGTTACTATACATATTATTAGCAATTTGTACTGAGGTTTCATATCTATTTAGTCCACCTATTCTATTAGTTGTATTTATAATTTTACCACCAGAATATGCATTTTGTAACTGAACATTATTATTCTGATTATAATAATAATTTAAAATATAATTATAATCATTATATGGTAGTCCTGCCTTTGCCATATAGTAGGATCCCCACTGGCTAAGCCCCACACCATGCCCATTACCACTTCCAGTAAAGGTGTAGCTTCCATCCGCATTAAGCTTTACCTTATATAGGGCACTGTTTAAGGAAAAAAATGTTCTAGCTGCCTCTTTTCCTAATTTTAATGGAGTAGGAGATATTTGATTTGTTGTATTATCTATATAATTTATGTTCATACCACTAATTCTGCCACTATTAAAGGTGGTAATGCTTGGTATATCTATAGAATCAAATGTACCACCATTTAATTTTTGTTTTAATAGCCTTTCAAGATCTGTTTTAGTATATGTTACTGACCATTGATTGTTTGTATCAAATCGATCTGACATATCTTTAAAGTATGGTAGACTTGCTGTCCAAACATTTTCTGATCTTTCCATATAGCCGCCATTACTTGCTGAGAAAAGTGCGTCAATAGCCGATCCATTTATTGCAGAACCGATAGTTGGACCATTATAGATTAATACTTTACCCGAAGTGGCATCTACTGCAGTATTGGAATTTTTAAAACCATCAGAATAACCATTATATACTTGGCAATTTGTATCATCAGTTAAATCGTATCCGCTTTTCGAGTACTTTCCTGCATTTCCAATTGCATAGGTTCTAGCAGCAACTGACTGGGCCTTAAGTGACTCTACAGGCCAACTATTTGGTTCCTCATAAGGAACTACTCCTTTTAAATAGTCTTCTATTTTTAAATTGTTTATTAAAGAAAAGCTTGTCCCATTATTTTTAAAAGTCATACTTCCCGCATATTGAAAAGGATTTAGATCTTCTGTCTTCTTTTTAAATTGAATAAAGGTATTTGTATTTAATGGCTTTATTGTTATATCACTATTTGCTGAATAAAATAAAACCCCATTTTTATATAAATTTAATGTAGAATTTGTTGATAAACAGATATTATACCTATTACTCCCACTATTTCCACTTATAATTACACCTTGTCCATCAATTATGTAATCACCAGTTAGTGTAAAATCCAAGGTCTTAATACTACCCACAGAAGTTAAACCCACAGAAATTCCCTTCATGTAAGTATCAGAAATTGATGCAGCTTGTCCAATAATTGGACTGCTAATTAATACTGCTGCAATAGTAGAAAGTGCTATTAACTTATTAAATCTTTTACTAAACATTAATCATCCTCCTTAGATTGTAGAGTTTTTATCTGAAAACCCATTAATATTTATTATACCATAGTAGGTAATGGTTTAAAGTAAAATCATAAAAATCTACAAAAAGTACTTTACCTGTCGTAGTAATTATGTTATACTTATTTTACTACGACAGATGTAGTATGACAGACGTAGTAGTCATTTAATAAGGAGTGACAGAATTGATTAGTAGTGATGTAATACGAGGATACAATGACACAATTATATTATACCTTCTCTTAGAGGGTGATTCTTACGGCTATGAGATTTCAAAAAATATACGATCAATGACAAAGGAACAGTATGTTATGAAGGAGACTACACTTTATTCAGCCTTTAATCGTCTTGAGAAGAATGGATACATTGAGTCTTACTACAGTGATGAAACCTTCGGAAAAAGGCGAACTTACTTTAAAATTACCCAAACTGGCATAGATTACTATAAAGAAAAATGCGGAGAGTGGAAAATAACTAAAGATGTTATAAATAAATTTATAAAGGAGCTTGATATCAATGGAGACCATTAAAGGTTATTTGGAAAACATGTTTAAGGCATTACCTAAAACAGAAGAAATTCTGCGCTTAAAAAATGAGCTTTTGAATAATATGGAAGAAAAATACTATGAATTAAAAGATGAAGGAAAAACAGAAAATGAGGCAATTGGAATTGTTATTTCAGAGTTTGGAAATATTGATGAATTATTAAATGAAATGGGAATAAACATCACTAAGGCGGAAGAGACACTTACAACCATTGGCCTAGAAGAAGCCCGTGAGTTTATATTTTTAAAGCAAAAAACTTCAAACCTAATTGGCATAGGAGTGTCATTAATATTGGTTGGAGTGTCACTTCTAGTATTCTTATCACAATTAGTTGAAAACAAGCTAATATTTCAAGCTCTCCCAAATGAGGTCCAAAATACTCCTTCTGTAATTTTACTATTTCTATTTATCGTTCCAGCAGTAGGCATGTTTATTTATTCCGGAACTAAATTAGAAAAATTTAAGTATTTAGATGAAGGACAGTTTGGAATTGACTTAACTACAAAATCTATTTTAGCTAACGAGTATTCTGTAATTTCACCCAAAAAAACTATTGGAATAATTGCAGGTGTTTGCCTCTGCATCCTATCACCAGTTGTTGTAATTATTGCTTCCCTGTTTGGCAGTTATGCCACAACTTATGGTGCAAGCCTGCTTTTAATAATGATAGCAGCTGCTGTATTTATCTTCATTAGAGTTGGAAGTCTATCCGATGCCTATAAAAAGCTTTTAAAAAAAGACGAATTTAGCCCTATTCGTAAACAGGAAAATAAGGTTATCGGCGCTGTAGCTGCACTTGTATGGCCACTAGCTACCTGTGCATTTTTGGTGGCAGGTCTTGTGTTTAACCTTTGGTATATATGCTGGATTATCTTCCCAGTTACTGGCATATTATTTGGAGCCTTTAGCGCATTTTAGCACATTAAAAACGAATAAATAGAATGCATTGAAGAAAAATATAGTCGTAAAATATATACTAACTAAGATAAATAACTAGAATATATAAAATATGTTACATGAGCTGATGATTACGTCAGTTCATGTAATTTTTTTATTACTAATTTTGATAATAAAACCTTGTAGTGCATATTTATGTCTGTCAAGAGAAAAGAGGAGAAGGAGGTGAAGCTTTATGGCTCTTCAAAACACATTAGCACAATCAGCCGTTACTATAAGATATAAGAACGGCATAGATTCAACAGGAAAAGACATAATCAAAACTAAGAAATTCTCTAATGTAAAGGTAACTGCAACTGATCAAAATGTTTATGACACTGCAGCTGCTCTTGCAGGTCTTATGGAATATGAGTTAAATGACATTTTAAGAAGTAATGATTGCTTTCTTATTAATGGCTAGTTCCATAAACTAATTAACTTAAATTAATTGAAAGGAGAAAAATGATATGGCTGAAAAAACTTTAGTTATGACATTTTTAAATAGCTCAGGCTCAAAAGCAAGTATTTCTCTTCCTGGTGTAAGAGATAATGTTACAGAAGAAGAGATATCTGCTGCTATGGATGTTATAATTTCAAAGAATATATTTCAATTTTCAGGTGGAGATTTGATAACCAGGCAAACTGCTCAGATTACTGAGAAGAATGTTACCACACTTGAAGTTAGATAAGAAAAAGGGGTATTCTGTACCCCTTTTTCTTTTATGTTTTATATATTCATTAGGAAACCTAATTGTGCTATCTGCAACTATACTGTTAGGCTATTATACGAATAATTAAGTTAGGAATAAAAGTTGCTACTGCAATTCCGTAGAATAAATCAAGCCATACAACTGATCCCATGGCACCAATATAGATTAGAAATACAATCGGTGTACCTAAAATCTTTGTAAGTATAGGAGTTTCCTTGTCTTTAACCGTTTTCCAAAGACTTTGTGCATCTCCTGTGCTTGGAAAGGAATGCATTGCTATGGAAACCCCAAGCCAAATAAGAAAAAAGTCTAAAATATTGGTACCTGTAAATTTATCCCCAAAATATAATATTGGTATTGCTGCCGGAAGTGCAATTAAAGCTCCCAAAATTGTATTTATAAGAAAGGGTCCAATTCCTATCATGATTTGCTGAACTGAACTTTTTGGTCTCTCATGTATCACATATCCTGCTGGATTCCCTACCCTAACATAACATACATCAAGAACAGCAACCCTGCATAATCTGCAAAATAGCTGGTGAGCAATTTCATGAACGATAACCCCAGGAAAAGTTAAAATTGTTATTATAAATCCAGGTATAAGCATTGTTTAATTCTCCTTTTATCCTAAATTTGCTTTTGCCACTGCAAAGTACCATCAAAAATTGATTTCAGCAGGTTATCAGTATATTTATCTGTAGCATTTGAGTTCTGATAAATTTTGTAGTATTTATCTCTTTCAGTGATTAAATTATTATAATGATAAGCTAATGCAAGATTTGCGATTACAGAGGTATCTTGACTATCTATATTATATGCTGTTTTTGCATATTCAAGGCCTTTAGCATTGTTCCTGCGTTTAAGCTCAATCTTCGATAAGGTTATAAAAGCTCCTACATCTTCAGTATTATGCTTTAGAACCTTATTACAATAGGCCACACCTTCATCATACTTACCTAGTTCTCTATAGGTAGCAGCTTGAAGAAGATATCCTGCATAAAAATCAGGATAATTACTAATTACCCTAGACAAAACTTGATTTGCTTCATTAAAATTTTTCATATCAAAATATAAATTTGCAAGATAATATGCTCCATATACCTCTTTAGGATTTTTATCCACAATAGGCTTCACAATATTCACAATATCCTCAGTCTTGGAATTCTGCAGGTTTTTTATTTTATCGTATAATTCATTACTTGGGCTATAATATGTATCAAGTTTATTTGTTGTTGTATTAACCTCATCAACCAATTCTTTTTTCATTTTCTTTTCAGAAGGCGATGTACCTGCAATCTCGTCAAATACCTTATATGCATCTCCTATTCTTTCATCTTCATAATATGATACATACAGCCTTACTAATGCCTTATCGGATTCTGGATGCTCCTTTAATGCATTTTCATAATGATAAATTGCTGTTACATATTTTGAGGCTTTTTCAGCTTGAAGCCCTTTTTCATACTCAACTCCTGAGCTAATACTTTTTGGAAACTTCCATAGAGAAAAAAGTATAACTAAAATAATAAGTAGTGAAACTAGCTTTATCTGTTTTGGAATAGGTCTTCTAGAAAGCTTGTCCCTACATTCCTTACATAACTTCAGGTTGTACCCCTCCTCAATATCCAAGCTTCCACAGTTCTTACATCCCCAAAAAGTATCCGTAGGGGCCTCATTAGCACCATCAGAAAACTCTATTGATGCCTTCTGCTCTTCCATGAAAATCTTAGTATCATCATCGTCGTGTTCCTGCTCCATACTCATTTAAATAACATCCCCTTTTCTAAATAATATGTGTCAATTTGAATGTTTAAACCTAAAAAGTATAATACTTGCCCAATAACTAAACTGTAAATCACACTATTTAGAAACTAATGTGTTTAATTAGATGTTGAACCCATAAATGAGCATAGATGTGGTTAAGGAAGGCATGAAAAAAATCCTACTTAGGAAACCCGGCTGTCATAGAATATTCCTTAGACCCGCAGCTTTGCGTCTTTACCTTTCGATAAATTTGCTATTATCTATGGACTTTATGTAAAATTAATGAATTTTTTGTAATAATTTAGGCTTATATTTAACATATTACCATATATAACTTGTAAAATAAATACTATTTAAACAGGTTAAGTAGTAGGAAACTTTATTTCTTTTGCTATTTTGCCCCATAGAAAAAATTATTAATTGTTAACATTTCAAACTCTATTCACTATTGAAAAAATTCTGATAAAATAATATACTATTATAAACCTATTTCAATTATTATTTATTCAATCCAACAGGGGGCAAACAATTAACATTGTTTGGGCAAAAGTTTGAGGGTAATCTAGTTCATAGAAATGGACTCCTTAAGATTACCTTAGTCAGAATAAGAAATACGGGAGGGATATTATGAATTTAGAATTTTATGGTGCAGCTGGCTGTGTTACAGGTTCTTGTCATATTTTAAATGTAATGGATAAGAAAATACTATTAGACTGCGGTATGTATCAAGGTAAAGATGAGAAGGATAGGGGCGGAAATGAATTCTTTAACTTTAATCCCAAAGACATAGATTATGTTATCTTGTCTCATGCTCATATTGATCACAGCGGCAGAATTCCACTTTTATATAAGCAGGGGTTTAAAGGTCAGATTTTATGTACTGAGGTTACAAAAGATCTTTGCAGCGTTATGCTTCCTGATTCAGGGCACATTCAAGAAATGGAAATCGAATGGAAAAACAGAAAGAGAATGAGACAAGGACTAAAACCTCTTGAGCCTTTATATACCGCTAAATTAGCTGAACTATCCATGTATTTATTCTACGGCCATTCTTATGATGAGTGGATAGAGGTATTTGATGGTTTTAAGATTCGTTTTAGAGATGCCGGACATTTGCTGGGATCTGCAATGATTGAAATTAGAATTAAAGAAGATAATAAAGATGAAGTAAAATTAGTTTACAGTGGTGATATAGGAAATAAGAATATTCCTATTATAAAAGATCCTACCCTAATTGAAGAAGCGGATTATATCATTATGGAAACTACTTATGGAGACAGGCTTCATGATAATATTAATTCTGAGTTCGAGCAGCTTGTACAGATAATAAATGATACTTTTAAAAGAGGCGGAAATGTTATTATACCTTCCTTTGCAGTTGGAAGAGCTCAAGAAGTTATTTATGCATTAAATAGATACATTGAAAGAAAGCTTTTGAAAAATTTAACTGTATATGTGGATAGTCCTTTAGCATCTGAATCTACAAAAATCTTTAAAAAGTATAGTGACTATTATGATGAGGAGGCTAGTAAAATTGTTAGAGAAGGTATTGATCCATTAGACTTTGATGGATTAACCTTTACAAAGTCTCCTGATGAATCCGCCGCCATTAATAAAATTCAAAGCGGTGCTATAGTTATTTCTGCAAGCGGTATGTGTGAAGCCGGACGTATAAAGCACCACTTGAAGCATAACTTATGGAGAAAGGAATGTTCTATAGTATTCGTAGGGTATCAGGCTGTTGGGACACTTGGAAGGACAATTCTTGATGGTGCTAAAACAGTAAAATTATTTGGTGAAGAAGTTGCAGTTAATGCACAAATTCATGTGCTTCATGGCTTATCTGGTCACGCTGATAGAAATGGACTTTTAGAGTGGGCACAAGGCTTTAAAAATAAGCCTAAGGAAATTCTGCTTGTTCATGGAGACAGAGAAGCCCAGGTAAGTTTTATGGAGTTATTAAAATCAAAGGGAATTAAGACAAGAATAATGGGGCTTGGCGATAAATATTATCTTGAAGAAGGTCTTGTTAAAAACAAGGAAATTATTGCTTCACCTTCAAGTATTAAAGATAGAATACTTACGCTTTTGGATTCCATTGACGATATAGATTACATGGATAAGGATGCCTTATCTAAGGAGCTAAATAAGATAATTAACGGATAACAAAATCAAGGGACGATTTTCCTGCTATAACTTAGCATAAATATCGTCCCTCTTTTCCTGTATTTGTAAGGCTTTTCCATATGGCAGAGGGGCGTTTCTAGTGCCACACTTATTAGGCCCTAAAAGTGTCCCCCTACTGCATATACCTTTGCTAGCTTTCTTAATTTCTTTTCAAAATCTTTAGAAGATAAGGGTTTACTGTATAGAAAGCCCTGTACCTTATCACATTCATGATGCTTAAGAAAGCTTAACTGATTAACACTTTCTACCCCTTCTGCAACCACTTCAAGGCCCATATTATGGGCAAGCTCGATAACTGCCTTGGTTATTATTTCATCCTTTGCGTCAATATTAATATTACCCACAAATGACTTGTCTATTTTTAATGCATCTATAGGCAACTTTTTTAGATAATTTAAAGAAGAATAGCCGGTTCCAAAATCATCTAATGAAACATGTATATTCATTTCTCTAATTTTATTTAAAACATAAATTGAAAAATCAAGGTCCTTCATTATTATGCTTTCTGTAATTTCAATTTCTAAATAGGTAGGATCCAGCTTAGTATCTTCCAGTACTGCCTTAATTGTCTCTAATAAGTCTTCCTGTTCAAATTGCTTAGCGGAAAGATTTACTGCTACTCTTAATGGAGGATACCCCATGCTCTGCCATTCTTTATTTTGTCTGCAGGCTTCATATAGTACTTTATTCCCAATTGGTATAATAAGTCCTGAAGCTTCTGCAATATTAATAAATTTGTCCGGATATATCATACCCTTTTCCGGATGAATCCAACGTATTAGAGCTTCAATGCTATCTACTTCATTAGTTTTTAAATCTATCTTAGGCTGATAATAAATTTCAAAAGCATTATTTTCTATAGCATTCCTTAGTCCTGCTTCCATCTCAACTCTTTCTTTAGTTCTTTCACTCAATTCCTTTGTAAAAAAGCAGTATCTGTTTTTACCTAGTTCTTTAGCATAATAGGTAGCTGTATCAGCATTTTCTATAAAATCGTCAAAATTATTTCCATGTTCATTATATATAGCTATTCCAATACTGGCGGTTATATAAAGTTCTTTTGCTGCTATTAAGATAGGATGACTAATAACGCTCATTATTTTTTCTGTAAAAGCCTTAACTTCTTCTATATCTCCATTATAGGTATAAATAATTGCAAATTCGTCTTCTCCAATTCGAGCAAGGTCCTTTGAATCCTTCATTATGAATTTAAGCCTTGCAGCTATTGCTTTAAGAAACTTGTTTCCAGCAGAATGCCCTAATGTATCGTTTATGTTTTTAAAATTATCTAAATCAATATATAATAATGCAAGTTTTTTCCCATTTCGTTTTAAATTTAAAATCTCAATTGAAGCTTTATTACTTAATGAATTACGACTTTGAAGTCCCGTTAATTCATCTCTTTTTTGTAAAGTTATATTCATGCCTAAACCAACTATAAATTCAGGACTTCCATAGGTATCATACATTAGATGGTTTGACCAAAGTATATCTATATAGCTTCCTTTTTTACATAAAAACTTACTTTCCAAGTCTGAGTCAAAAAGAGGTTCATTATTTAATAGCTTATGGAAAACCTTAATGGTCTTAGATTCCATCCAAATATCAGTAATTGTAGTCCTCCATTTATTGCCTATAACTTCCTTTTCCTTATAGCCAGTTATTTCTTCTGCATAGCTATTAAACTTTACTAGAGTTCCATCAATCCCCCATACACATATTATGGTTTTCGCATTATTAACTAAATTAACACAAAAATTTCTTGTTTTACAGGTACTGCTATTTTTACAACTTATAACTTGGTCAAATAAAGTAGAATTCTCCATCAAATATCCCACCAATTAATATATTTTAGCTAAATAAAAGAACCTTATTTCGGCCTGTCTTTTTCGCATTATAAAGTGCTGTATCTGCTTGTTCAATCAAAACATTAGTGTCAGTTGTTGTATCAGGATAAGTTGCAATTCCAACTGAAATTGTAATTTTTATTTTCTCCCCGCTTAATAAGGTAAATAAGTTTTCTTCAACATTTTTTCGTATTTTTTCACCAATTTTAACGGCATAGTCAGATGGGCAATCCAGTAAAATTACTGAGAACTCTTCACCGCCATTTCGGGATACTATGTCAAAGCTTCTGCAGGTCGTTGTAAGAATCAAAGCTAGTTCTCTTAAAATAACATCGCCATTTGAATGACCATAAGTATCATTAACCTTTTTAAAGAAATCTATATCTATGTATAAAAGTGATAACTTTTCTCCCTTTAAGGCAGCATTTTCTGCCAAAGAATTAAAAATCGAATCAAAGCTTCTAACATTATTTAAGCCAGTTAAGAAGTCCTTAAAGGAATCTTTTTTATATTTTCTATATAATGTAGCCATGCTTTCAAAATATTCATTAAAATAGTAAACCAAGAATGATATTATTATTGTGCTTATACAATAAACAATAAGTGAATTGATTAAATTACTGCTCTTAAATAATAATATAATAAGTAATGTACTGCTTACTAAAAGGGAATATGTTACTGAAAATATCCATTTTCTCTTAGTATTAATTTTTGATGAACCAATAATGCTAAGCCCGATGCCCATTAATAAGGCAGATAAAAGCCCTATGGCAGAGGGTGTATTTATACCAAAATTTAAGAATCGAAAAAGCCCTATCATTACAGCAGCAATAAAGGTTGTAATTGTACTGCCCTTTACTGCTATCAATATTAATGGAATATTTCGAAAGTCTACAAAAATTGACTTATCTATTTCTACGGTATAAATCATAAGCAAAATGGAAAGAAGCCCACAAATTACTCCTGTAACAACCTTTACCTTTATGGAAGAATCTTTACTCAAGCTTTCTTCTCTAAATATCTGTGTGGCAATGCTGATAAATGAAATTAAAATCATTGCATTTATAAACAAGTCTTGAACCATTTTGCACCTCATTTTTCCTTTTTTCTGCTATTATTTTACCATATTCGCTAAAAAAGGAAAAGAAGAAACAAAATTAAGTTAAAAATAAAAGCGCCCTCAATTAAAGGGCACTTATTTATAAACTAAATAACTAATTTGTTAGTTACACCATATTCATATTCTTTACATAACAAAGCCCTAATATAGCCTTGATCCTTAGTGGTTGATTCAATATAAAATCCTAGTCCATAATAGAATCTAACAAGAGAAAACATTCTAGAAGCAGTATTCAGATATAAATTGGTAACACATAACTTTTCCATTTCAATATCTACAGCTTTAATTAATTGCTTACCAATACCACGACTCTGATAGGTCCCTAAAACGCCAAATCTGCTTAAATACGCAGTTTTATCAGTTTTAATTTCAACTCGAACACTGCCAACTATTAGTCCATCTGCTTCAGCGACTAAAACCAATTTATTATCAATTTCTTTTTTCAAATCCTCATGGGTTTCTTCAAGTGTCCCAACTATTTCTGCAATACCCGCTCCTTCAGCATATAGCCTAAAGGCTTCCCTTGCTACTTCCTTTAATTGAGGAATATCCTCATATTCAGCCTTTCTAACCACAAAGACCATTTTGTCCATCGATCTACCCCCAGTACTTTTTATTTATATTAATTTATATTATTAATATGTATATACATTGCTAAATTAAGAATAAGGTAAAGGAAACTTATGAAGAAGAAAAATAGCGAATCTCCACTCTTTTCACTCAGCATAAGTTTACCATAAAACAGTATATCGAATATTAATAATATGTTAAATAAAAAAGCAGCCACCACATGTGGCATTGCTTAATTTTTTCTCTGTGAATGATTATACAAGCATATGGTTAAAAATACAATAGTAAATTAACGAATTACAGTTCTAAATTATATTATATTTTTTAACATTATATCTTCATAATTAAATTTAAAAGTGATATAGATAATCTTTTTATAATGCCATTGATAGAAACTCCAGAGCAGTTGTTTCTTTAAAACCAAATAATAGATTCATGTTTTGAACAGCTTGTCCTGCTGCCCCCTTTACCAAATTATCTATAGCAGAAACTACAAGTACTCTGCCTGTTCTCTTATCTATTCTAAAGCCTATATGGCACAAATTAGAGCCTCTCACCCACCTGGTTTCAGGAAGTGTCTTTAATATTTTAACAAAGTACTCATCTTTATAAAATTCTCTATAGGTTTCTTGAAGTTCTTCCTCATCTATAGTCTTAGTTAAAAAACCATAACAAGTGGATAAAATTCCTCTATTCATTGGTACTAAATGAGGTGTAAAAGAAACCATAAGGTTTTCTCCCGCTATTTTACCTAACTCCTGTTCAATCTCCGGAGTATGTCTATGCAAAGGTGCTCCATAAGCTTTTATGGATTCATTACATTCAGGGTAAAGTGATGCAATATTTGCAGATCTTCCAGCGCCTGAAACTCCAGATTTTGCATCTATAATTATAGAATCAGTTTTTATTAATTCATGTTTTAAAAGAGGTGCTAAAGCTAGTATCGTTGCAGTTGGATAGCAGCCTGGATTTGCTATTAAATTACTCTCTTTGATTTTTTCTCTGTTTAATTCGCAAAGTCCATATACAGCTCTACGTAAAAGTGAAGGAGCTAAGTGGTTTACTCCATACCAAGTTTCATAGCTTTCCTTATCATTAAGTCTAAAATCTGCTCCTAAATCTATAACTTTTACACCAAGGCTTAATGCCTTTTCTGCAATTTCAAAGGCTTTTCCATGAGGTAGTGAAAGAAATATTACATCAACATTACCTAGACTACTTATAGCTTCATCCATATCTACATATTTTTCTTCAATAAATCCATTAAAGTTACCGTACACTTGATTTGTCTGAAAATTTGCATAATTATGCGAATTTAAAAATTTTATGTTAATCTCTGGATGATTATGCAGTATCCATGCAAGCTGCTGCCCTGCATAACCTGTAGCTCCAAATATGCCAGCGTATATCATGATTCCACCTCATTTACCCTAAGTTTTATAACAAAAATATTATGCTACAAATATTAAAAAAAATCAATAAAATTATTGAATAATTATAATTCTGGGGGTATAATTATTCCTGCATAAAAACATTAGAAGAGACTAAACAATTGATAATAGTTTAGTACAGAATAAAAAATACCAAGGGCATAAGCATTAATAATGTTTATGTGCTAAGGAATACTAGGGACGTAAGGATTAATAATCCTTACGCGCAGAATAAGGAATACCAGGGGCATAAGCATTAATAATGCTTATGTGCTAATAAGGAATACTAGGGGGTTAGTCATGAACGGTGAAGATAACTACTTAAACATTGAAACTTTTTTACAGATAAATAAGTATAAGGGTAAAACTTTCGTTATTAAATATGGCGGAAGCATTATGGATAACAAAAATGCTCAAGAGGCATTTATTGAAGATCTACAACTACTTACCAGCATTGGTGTAAAAATAGTTATTGTTCACGGCGGCGGTCCTGAAATTTCAAAGTGGCTTAACAAAACTGGTGCTGAAAATAAATTTATTAAAGGTTTAAGAGTAACTAACAGCACTACAATGGAAATTGTTGAAATGGTATTGTCTGGAAATGTAAACAAGAAGCTTTCTTCACATTTAAGCAGGAAAAATTTAAATGCAGTTGGCATTAGCGGGAAAGACTGTAATTTAATTAAGGCTAAAAAGAAATATATTTATGAAAATGGAACTAAAATAGATATTGGCTTTGTTGGCGAAGTTACCAGCGTAAATAAGGAGCTTTTAGTAAATCTTATAAATAGCAATTTAATACCTATTATTTCTCCAATTGGCAGTGATGCTGAAGGAAACAGCTACAATATCAATGCTGATTATGCAGCATCCTTTATAGGTGGTGTATTAAAGGCAGAAAAGCTTCTTATTATGACTGATATTGATGGTGTTTATACAGATATTAAAGATCCTTCAAGTTTGCTTGAAACTATAACAATAGATGAAATAAAGGAATTTACCGAAGGCGGAGTTATAACAGGTGGTATGATTCCTAAGCTGGAATGCTGCGTAGATGCATTATACAAAGGCACTAAGGGCGTTCACTTAATTGATGGTAGGAAGGCCCACAATTTATTATTAAATTTACTTACAAACAGCGGAACAAAAATAATTACTGAAAGAGAGGAATCAAAATGTCAAAAGATAGTGTAATGAACACTTATGGAAGATTTGATGTAGTTTTTGAAAAGGGATTAGGCAGCAAAATTTATGATATTAACGGTAAAGAATATGTAGATTTTGTATCTGGAGTAGCTGTAAACTGCTTAGGTCACAGCCATCCTGCAGTTGTTAACGCTATAAATGAGCAAAGTAAAAAGCTAATGCATATTTCAAATTATTATTGGAATACTGAGCATACTGCTCTTGCTGATAAATTAGTAGAAAACTCTGACCTTAGCAAAGTATTCTTTTGTAACAGCGGTACTGAGGCTGTGGAAGGTGCACTGAAGGCTTCTCGAAAATATGGCAAACTTAATGGGAGTGAAAACAAAAATATAATTCTTTACATGGAAAATTCCTTTCATGGAAGAAGTATTGGGGCTCTTTCAGTTACTGGTCAGCCAAAATATCAAATGGACTTTACCCCTTTAATGAACGGAGTTAAAGCTGTTAAGTTCAATGATATTCAGGATTTAAGAAAAAACTTTAATGAAAATGTATGCGGTATTATAATCGAGCCAATTCAAGGTGAAGGTGGAATTGTTACAGCTGAAGTTGAATTTTTACTAGAGGCAAGAAACCTTTGTGACAAATATGATGCACTATTAATTTTTGATGAGATTCAATGCGGCATGGGGAGACTTGGAAGCCTTTTTGCCTATAAAAAGTTTGGAGTAGTTCCTGACGTTATTTCCATAGCTAAGGCCCTAGGCGGTGGTTTTCCTATTGGAGCTTTTATGGTTAATGATAGAGCAGCTGCATTAAAGCCTGGAGATCATGGAAGTACCTATGGCGGTAATCCTCTTGGATGCGCTGTTTCCTTAGCTGTACTTAATGAACTTATTGATGGTGGAGTAATTGCGTCTGTTGATGAAAAAGGTGCATATTTAAAAGAAAACCTATTAAAGCTTAAAGATAAATACGGAGTCATTAATGAAGTAAAAGGTATGGGACTTTTAATCGGTATAAGCATGAAAGATCCTAAAACCTTTATGAATGCTTGCTTTGAGCATGGGCTTTTAGTTGTTACTGCAGGTTCAGACGTAGTTAGATTACTGCCTCCACTAAATGTTTCAAAGGGAGATATGGATGCCGCATTAAATATTATAGAAAAAGTAATGGCATCCATGTAAGTTTTTACTTATTAGTTACTTAATTTTTGTAGGTTACTAGCTAAGAGGTTAAATGAGCCACAGGGACGTTTCTCGTGGCTCAATTTTTAACAGAAAGGTGGGTAAACATTTGGATATAAAAAAGTTAATTGATGAAAATATTGATACTTTAAAAGAGCTTAGAAAAAAACTTAATGAGAACGCTGAGTTATCTCATAAAGAATTCAAAACCCAAGAAATTATTATAAAGTTTTGTAAGGATTTGGGCTTAAAAACTGAGAAATTAGCTGGAACTGGAGTGGTAGCTATCTTAAATGAAGGGGAAAGCTGCATTGCTATCAGAGCTGATATGGATGCACTACCAGTAAATGGGATCTCACATGCTTGTGGACATGATTATCATATGGCCATTGTATGCGGAACAGCATTAATCCTTAAAAAGCTTGGCTATAAAAAATGTGTGAAATTTATTTTTCAGCCAGCAGAAGAGGCTGATGGTGGGGCCCTTCCTATGATTAAGGGAGATGTGCTTTTAAATCCTTCAGTTACTAGTATGATTGGCTTTCATGTTTGGCCTGAGGTAAAGGTTGGTACTATTGAAGTTTCCAGTGGTCCTACTATGGCCTCGGTTGATGACTTTCATATAAAGTTTATTGGTAAGGGCGGCCATGCAGCTATGCCACATTTATGTAAAAATCCACTTTATCCAGCTATTGATTTTATTGAAACCATGAATTTAAAATCCAGAATAGAAACTGATCCCCTATCTTCTCATACAATTACCTTTTCATCCTTGCAGTGCGGAGATACACCTAATGTTATAGCTAATGAATGCTTACTTAAGGGAACTGTTAGAACATTTAACAAGGAATTAAGAAATAAAATTCATGAAGATATATTTGAATTTGCAGCCTTAGCTGCAAAAAAATACGGATGTATTAGTGAAATATATTATGACTTTCAATATCCACCATTAATATGTGACAATCTCTTGACTAAAAGCTTTATTGACTTAGCTAAAAATTTAATTGGCCAGGAGAATGTTCTCCCAGCAGAAAAAACCTTTGCTTCTGAGGATTTTGCATTTTTTGCAGAAAAGATTCCTTCAGTGCACTTTAGACTTGGAATTTCTGATAAAGAAAAGGGGCATTATCCCCTTCATTCTCCATACTTTAACGCTTCTGAAGATGTACTGTTCAATGGAATTTACTTAATTAGTGCCGCCATAACGTCCTAAAATATATCATACTAATGTTTCTTCTGAAACATTAGTATAGTAATGTGGTATGAATGTGGTTTAGGGACTTTTCTTGCATTCCATTAGCCTGTATAAATTAAGGGTGAATGTGCCATAATAAAGAAAGTCCCCTACCCCATTCACCTTGAATAAAATGCATCATAAAGCCTATTTGTGCAGCCATAATCAACTAAAACATATCTTCCATCTAATTTACCCCAAGAACTTAAATTTAGTAAATCAACATAGAGCAAATCATAAGTATTTGCCAAGTATTTCAAATCATATCTATACTCATTTCTATCATCCCAATTTAATAAATCATAAATTCGAAAGCCTTTAGGATATAGAGATTTTTTTAGTGGAACAGCTTTTTTCATTAGCAATCTATTATTTTCTAATAATTTTATGGGGCAAAGATATCTTTTATAATATTCATTTACAATTGAATATAATTTATGTTCCACCCTACATTGATAGATGCCTTTTTCTGAGGTTGGTACCTTTAAAACATAATTTTTATCAATTTCAAAAACTGCCCTGCTTGACCCTCTTCCAATTAATTTATAATTTCTTGAAAGTCTTTCCATATCCATAAAAATAACATCTTTAAATTCATCAAAAATGCTGTCCAGATGCTGCATTCTGCGTTACCCCCATATAAATGGATAATAGTAGATGGACTCAATAAACTTAAATTCATCTTCCCTATAATATATGAAAGTAGCTATTAAGAGTGACAATGAGTGATTTTTTATTAGTTTATTTTTGAATAAAGAACTACAAACTTCTAATAATAAGTACATGACATTTGATTAGGAGGCATTGATGAAAATTTATCTAAAATTATTTATATATTTTTTAAGTATGCTTTTTATAGCTTTAATACAACCTCATAATATAAAAAGCTGTGAATTAAATACTTATCGTCCTGTTACTTTTCAAACCACCTATCAAAAGGATGCGGTTGAAGGGAAGAAGGTTATGTATATAACCTTCGATGATGGACCAAGTAATGATGTCACTAATAAAATCTTGGATATTTTAAAAGAGAATAATGTAAAAGCCACCTTTTTTCTTATAGGAAACCAAATTGATGATTGCAAAGATGTAGTACTTAGAATTCAAAGTGAAGGTCACAGCATAGGATTACATACCTACACTCATAAATTTAAGAGAATTTATTCAAATAAAAACGCATTTATAAAGGAAATGTTAAAATGCAATGATAAAATTAAAGAAGTTACTGGGGTTTCCTCCAATATAATCAGATTTCCTGGTGGAAGTCAAAAACATCTTACTAATTCGTTTGTGGAAAAACTTCACAGCTACAATTTTAAAATTTATGATTGGAATATGGAAACCGTTGATGGTTTAAGGCCTAAGGCCTCACCAGATAGATTATACAGGGAAGCTACTAAAGGCAGCGAAGATCTAAGGAATATAATATTACTTTTACATTGTGATTACACTCATAAAAATACCTGCAGGGCATTGCCTAGGATAATTAAATATTATAAGGATAAGGGCTATGAGTTTAAAGCCATAACTGATGATACTCCTGAGCTTTATTTTCCCATAACAAAAAAAAGCTAAAAATAGGTACCGCTCATTTCAAAATGGGTGGTACCTTCTTTATAAATTACATTAATACAATTCTAATTAATTGATAAAACACTTTAATATATTTACATCGATGCCAGTAAATTAGCCATTTCAATAGCTGTAACTGCTGCATCATAACCTTTGTTTCCTGATTTAGTTCCAGCTCTTTCTATTGCTTGTTCAATGGTGTCTGTAGTTAAAACTCCAAAGATAACAGGCACTTCAGTTTCTAATGAAACACTTGCAATACCCTTTGATACTTCATTGGATACAAAATCAAAGTGCGGTGTAGCACCCTTTATTACTGCTCCAAGGCAAATAACTGCGTCATATTTTTTGGATTTAGCCATTTTCTTTGCGGCTAGCGGGATTTCAAAAGCTCCTGGAACCCAAGCTATTTCTATTTCATTTTCCAAAGCACCATGACGTTTTAGGCCATCTAAGGCTCCAGATAAGAGTTTTCCACCAATAAATTCATTAAATCTTCCTACAATTATTCCAAATTTTAAACCTTCTGCTATTAATTTACCTTCATACATTTTCATTTTACTTCCACCTTTCTCTTTTTTAAGTTTATAATTTTTTAATTGGCAAATTAGTACAAGCTTTTGCTTGTTTACATATTTTTAATACTTTTGTCAATTATACAAGTTCTCCATTTTTAAATTAATTATAATTATTTTTTATCAAAATTTAGCATATGTCCCATCTTCTGCTTTTTTGTTTTTAAATAAAATTCATTTCTTTCATTATGATTCATCTGTATTGGAACTCTGTTTGATATTTCTATTCCATAGCCAGTTAAACCAGCTATTTTCTTAGGGTTATTTGTCATTAAATTGATTTCTTTAACTCCAAGATCTACAAGTATTTGAGCTCCTATGCCATAGTCTCTTAAATCTGCTGGAAAGCCTAGGGCTATATTTGCCTCTACAGTGTCCATTCCCTCATCTTGAAGTGCATAAGCCTTAATCTTATTAATAAGACCTATGCCTCTGCCTTCTTGTCTCATGTAAAGTAATATTCCTCTGCCTGCTTCATTTATCTTTTTCAAAGCTGCTGCAAGCTGCTGCCCGCAGTCACATCTTAAGGAACCAAAGGCATCTCCGGTTAAACATTCTGAATGAACTCTAACTAAAACAGGTTTTCCATCTGATACATCACCTTTTACTAAGGCAACATGATGTTCACCATTTAATATATTCTCATAGCCTATCATATTAAATTCCCCATATTTAGTAGGTAATTTTGCTGCTGCAGCTCTTCTTATAAAAACTTCTTTATCCTTACGGTAAGCTATTAAATCAGCAATGGTTATAATTTTTAATTTATGCTCTTTAACATAATCCATAAGCTCTGGTGTTCTTGCCATAGTACCATCTTCATTCATAATTTCACATATTACTCCTGCAGGGTACAAACCAGCAAGTCTTGCTAAGTCTACTGCTGCTTCAGTATGCCCAGCTCTTTTTAATACCCCACCTTCCTTTGCCTCAAGAGGAAATACGTGCCCAGGCTTATTAAAGTCCTTAGCTGTTGAGTTAGAATTTATAACCTTTAAAATCGTAGCTGCCCTTTCATAAGCAGATATTCCAGTGGTACTATCTGCAGCATCAATGGATACAGTAAAAGCAGTTTCATGGGAATCTGTATTGTGATTTACCATTGGCAAGATGTCAAGCTCCCTTAATCTTTTTCCTATAGTAGGCATGCATATAAGTCCTCTTCCATACTTAGCCATATAATTAATAGCCTCTGGAGTAACTTTTTCTGCTGCCATTAATAGGTCCCCTTCATTTTCCCTGTCCTCATCATCAATAACAACTACCATTTTTCCTGCCTTAATATCTTCAATTGCATCTTCAATTGCGTTAAATTTAAACATAAATTTCTCCTCCAATTTTTATTCACTAATATATTATTAGTGCTTTAATCTAGTTTTGAAAAATTTCATCTGAAAACTATCATCAAAAGACCTTTTAAATTCTTCCAATCCAAGCACCCTTTATACAAAGCCATTATCACTAAGAAAATTAAAGTCTATGGTCTTTTTTGCCGGCAATGGTTCTTTATACAATAAAAACTTTTCGATATATTTTCCAACCATATCACACTCTAAATTTACTATGTCACCAGTTTTCTTCTTTATTAGTGTTGTAGCGTCTTTAGTATGCGGAATAATGGAAACTTTGAAGACCTTATCATCTACATATGCAACTGTTAAGCTTACTCCATCAATTGCTATTGAACCCTTTTGCACAATATATTTCAAAATAACTGAAGGTGCCCCAATTGTAAGCCAAATTGCATTGTCTTCTTGTTCAAAAGACTTTATATCTCCAGTGCCATCAATGTGTCCGCTTACCATGTGTCCGCCAAACCTGTCTCCAGCTCTTAATGCCCTCTCGAGATTCACATAAGTTCCCTTAGAAATACTGCTTAAATTGCTCCTTCTCATGGTTTCTGCCATAACATCAACTGTGAATTTATCACTACTATAAGCTGTAACTGTAAGGCATACACCATTAGTAGAAATGCTGTCTCCAAGTTTTACATCTTCTAAAACCTTATATGCCTTAATAGTTATTCGAGCTGACTTTTCTGATTTTATTATGCCTTGAATTTCACCAATCTCTTCCACAATACCCGTAAACATTCATTTCTCACCTCTATCTATTCCTTATTTAGCAAAAATTAATTAATACACTCCTTTTAATATAGCCTCATATTTAATATACCTACTACTTAACATAGCCTTCTATCATTATGTCCTTTCCAAATTGATGAATATCTATGTCCTTAAGCTCTATTGCATCCTTCATAAGTGCTATTCCTTCTCCTCCAACTGGGGTTTTTGCTCCTTCACCTCCAAGGATTTTAGGTGCAATAAATATGTTAACCTTATCTACTATGCCTTCTTCCAGCGCTGTATAGTTTAAATTGCTGCCCCCTTCAAGTAATATACTATCGATTTTTCTTTCTCCAAGAACTTTCATTAGATATCCTAAATCTACCCTATTTTTTTTTATAGGTGTTATTATAGTCTCTGCTCCCTTTTCTTTAATGGCTTCTAACTTCTCTTTATCTGCTTTTTCTGTTACTGCAATTATTGTTTTAGCTTTAGAATTTAAATTAAGCACCTTAGCTTCAAGTGGGATTCTAGCATAAGTGTCTACAATAATTCTTATTGGATCACTACCTTCTTCATCTTCAAGTCTAGTGTTTAACATGGGATCATCTGCAAGCACTGTGCCAATCCCAACCATTATTCCTGCTGCTCTGTGTCTAAGCTTATGAACATACCGTCTAGAAGATTCACCAGTAACCCATTTTGAATCACCTGTGTAAGCTGCTATCTTACCATCTAGTGTCATGGCTGCTTTCATAATGCAGAAAGGCAGCTTTGTAGTTATATATTTTAAAAATATTTCATTTAATTTCCTACCCTCTTCCTCAAGTACTCCCGTTACAACATCAATACCGTTTTCCTTAAGGATTTTTATTCCCTTGCCTGCCACTAAAGGGTTGGGGTCTTTTAAACCAATTATTACTTTCTTGATACCCTTTTCCACAATGGTATTTGCACAGGGAGGAGTATTGCCATAGTGAGAACAAGGTTCTAAGGTAACATATAGTGTGGCACCTTTTACATCATATTTAGCATTTTTAAAAGCATTTACTTCCGCATGGCTGCTTCCATATAATGCGTGATAGCCTTCCCCAATAATCTGTCCATCCTTAACGATAACAGCTCCCACTAAGGGATTGGGATTTGTATAGCCAATGCCCTTTTCTGCAAGTTCTAATGCTCTTTTCATATACTTTATATCCATAAAATTCATCCTTCTTTATAAAATTAGTTATAGATTTTTTATTTCCATTTTTGTAAAGGCATATTCCTA
Source organism: Candidatus Clostridium stratigraminis (assembly GCF_045310675.1). Taxonomy (NCBI): domain Bacteria; kingdom Bacillati; phylum Bacillota; class Clostridia; order Eubacteriales; family Clostridiaceae; genus Clostridium; species Candidatus Clostridium stratigraminis. The sequence continues at coordinate 33,970 of NZ_JBJHZZ010000005.1, read as the reverse complement.
AGTTACAACCAATTTTAAGCAAAATAAAAACCCCGAGAGTTTAATCTCAGGGCATAAAATGCGAGTTAAGCTAATTTCAAACGTATGAATATAACGCAAAAAAATTAGACATCTGCTTTGTAATCTTCTTCCATCCAGACTTTACTGTCGGCTTCGGAATCTAACCGAATCTGCCATAAGGCTCGCGGGCTATACCGCCGGTAGGGAATCAAACCCTGCCCTGAAGATTTATTTAATTTTACAGTTTCATAATATCAAAGTATAAATGTTTTGACAAGTAATAAATTAAATTTTATTCAGCATTTCTTGAAAATCTTACTGTGCAGCCATAACTAAAGTATTATATCATCTAAAGCTCTCTTAGGTACATGATGAACCTTATTTTCATCTCTCCAATATTTAACATCACCAGAAGTTCCCATTTCTTCAAGTACGACCTCTTCCTTTGGAGTCCCTAAAGCTATAATAAGTGCTATTTCATATCTATCTTCTAATTTTAATTCCTCTGATAATTTTTTCTTATTTATATTAAATATAAAACATCCACCTAATCCTTTTTCTATAGCACCAAGAAGTATACTTTGTCCTGAAATGCCTTCATCTTGAGCCATTCCACTGCCAAGAGTCTTGTCCTTAAGCATAACTATATAGGCACTTGGTTTTTCACCTTCTTCAGGGCCATTCCAATCCTTTAAATATCCAGCCCAGCCTAAAGTTGCAAATATTTTTTCATTGGTCTCCTTCGTATTTGAAAGAAAATATTTTAGTACTTGTTTATTGGCACCAGAAGGGCTTAGTCTCGCAAAATCAATTAATTCTCTTAAGGTCTCCAATTCTATTGGCTTATCTTGATAAAACCTTCTATATGATCTGTTTTTTCTTATTAAATCTCCAATCATTCCATCACCTCATTTATTTTATTATTATAAATAAATATTAATGCTAATATACTTGAAAATCAAGTTACCAGTTTTCACTTTCCTATTGCTTGCATAAATAGTAACTAACTTAATTACAATGCTACTTATCCAAACTATTGAGCCGCAAGAACATCCCATGCTACATTAAAATTTATTTAACTAGGTCTTATAGTTCTCAGGTGGCACTATGTAAAAGAATAGCATATATTAAAGTGATGTAATATTTTAAAGGGAGCTTAACTATGTATAAAAAAAACGAAATACCAGACTATGTAGATGTTAATTATCCACTAATTTGCCCCATGATGGATAATGGGTGGTATAGGGCTGAGGATAGGAATATTAAGCCTCCAATCCAGCCAATTCCACAGCCAGCACCTCAGCCTATGCCTCACATGCCACCAATGAAGCACTCAATGCCAGCACCTCAGCCTATGCCTCCGAAGCATGTTGAGCCAATAAAACCACTTCCACCGTTAAAACAAGAAATTACTTTGCAGCCAAAGGTAGAACCAACACAATTTCAATTAAATATTGAGCCTAAAGTGGAACCTCAAAATTTCGGATTAACCATACAGCCAAAAATGGAACCGAATAAAATGGAATTAGACATCGAGCCAAAAATTACCCCAAAAATGGAGCCAAGTAATATGGAACTTAATATAGCACCAAAAATGGGAGCTATAGTTATGGAACCAATAAAAATACAGTTGAAAATAGAGCCTGTAGTACAACCGGCAAATTTGAAGCTAAATGTTGAGCCAGTTGCAAAACCAATGCCTATGCCTATGCCACAGCCACAGCCACAACCGAGGCCACCAATGATGCCTTGTCATCCAATTATGCCTTGCCATCCAATGCACCCATGCCATATGCCTCAAATGCATCATGAGCATCATAAAACAAGCTCTGATTCAATGCATCATGGATGTCATAATTCAAGCTCAGACTCCAAGCACATGCACCACCATCAACCTACGATGATGGATCCTATGATGATGCAGCCTATGATGATGGATCCTATGATGATGCAGCCTATGATGATGGATCCTATGATGATGTGCCCTATGATGATGCATCATGGACATCATAATACAAGCTCTGATTCCAAGCACATGCACCACCATCACCCAATGATGATGCAACCTATGATGATGGACCCTATGATGATGGAATCCATTGGAATGAATCCGATGATGGATCAAATGCCTATGGGCCAGACACCTATGATGCCCCCAATGAATCCAATGATGATGCAGCCTGTGAAAATGAAAGATATTTTTGAAGACTAAAATCAAATCATTTCAAAATATTAATAAATAGTAGAACTCTACAATAAATAAAGAAGGCAAAAAGAGCTTTATACTATTTCTGCCTTCTTTGTTATTTCTGCCTCTTCAGCCTTAATTTTAAAACCTCAGCCGTCATGGAAATTGATATTTTATTTTTATCTTCAAGTCTAATGCAGATTTAACGCTGTTCTATTTAATATATTCATCTCCAACCAGTGTATTTTTAATTAGCTCTGTTGGAATTGTGAATTCTACAATTCCCATAACTCCTGGACCTACTTCATATTTATCAAAGGATATTACTAATTTACCTTCTTGATTTATATAGAAGCTCTGATTTTCTGCTATTTCATTAAAAACTGGGAATACATCCTCCTTGCCATCTATGTGGACCCAATAGGTTTTGCTATCATCGGCTTTCATTTGCTCTATCATCTGTGTTTTAATATAATTACTTATTGTTTTTACATAGCTGTTATCCTTAAATAAGCTGGGTAGTGTTATCAAAACCTCCCTTTGCTTGTCAATGGTGTCATATTTCATTGTTGTTGAGGAAGACGCAGCTGTGTTTACTACATAACGGCCTACTGATAGTATATTCTCATTATCTGTCTTAACAATATAGCCGCTGTCTACACCTAAATGTGCTTCGCTTTTTCCCTTTAACTCTTCTATTTCCTTTGTAAATTCTTCATACAGCTTTTTATTTTCAGCAAGATATTTTTCATTCAAGCTGCTTTCCAGGTCTTTATTTTTTAAACCTTGTATAGCAGGAGTTTTTATTTTTGCATTATAGTTTCCTTCATCAACAACATATTCCTTAAAGGCTATGATTCTTACAATATTACCTACAATAGGAACCTTTGCTAAGTTCCTTGCGAAAACAGGACTGCTATTAACACCAATGGTTAGTGCTGCTATTAAAACAGCAATTGAAGCAGCTGTTATACTTATTCTTCTTAAGGTATTATTTTTCTTTACTCCTGCCTTTTTTAAAGCTCCTTTTACTATAAAGTCTAATTCTTTTGGAATGGGTATTTCAAGATATTCCTTTTTAAGCTCAAATAGATCTTTATTCATCCTATTAACCCCCTAAGTATTCCTTATTCTGCACGTAATAATTATTAATTATTACGCCTTTGGTATTCCTTGTTAAATTCATTATCAATTAATTTTAGCCGTAGCTTCTCATGGGCCTTATATAAACGGTTTTTCACTGTGCTAACATTTTCATTGAGCACCTCTGCAATTTCCTTCAGCTTTAAATCTTCAAAATATCTTAGAATTATTACACTTCGGTAAGCATCGGGCAGATTATTCAATGCTATTTTCAAGTCAAAGTCTTCATATTGGTCTATGGCTTCAGATCCAAAACTTTCTAGAACCCTTTCATCTATAATCTTTAGTTTCTTTTGTTTTCTTAAGAAATCAAGAGAGGTATTTATAATAATCCTATAAAACCAAGTTTTTATATAGCTTGGTTCTTTCAATGAGTCCATAGATGAAATTGCCTTAAAAATGGATTCTTGTACAATATCCAAAGCATCTTCAACATTTCTTACATAGCTATAGGCCAATCTATAATGACTCTCCTTATTTTTAATAACAAACTCAACTATTTGCTTTTCTAAACTGCCTCTACTCATTCCCCTGAAGTTCCCCTTCCTTGTTATAGATACGTATCTTAACTTACTTTCACTTAATAGACGCCTGCTTAAATGAAAAAGTTTAATTATTGAACATAGTCTTAAAAAATATAACCTTACATCAAAATAGTTTAAGCTTTATTTCTTTTGAATTATCTCCTAAAAAATTAGTTTAACCAACTAAATTAAAATAAGCCAAGTGTATTCCTCTTGACTTATATGCTTTCTTCTTAAAGAATTTTCTCCATAATAGTAACTATATAGCTTTGCTTTACATATATCAATATACACTTCTTGTGACATTTAATGTATTAGTAAAGAATATACTTATAATGGCTTAAGTAATTAAAATAGGAGAATATTATGATAAAAAGGCTAAAATTTATAAGCCAGTCCTTAGAATTAAATTTATTTTTCCTTCGAATAATGAAGGAACATTCTATATTTTTAGAGGCAGCTTTTACCCCTAGAGACAAAAACTTAGCAATGTTAGCTGATAGCTTTAAGAATGAATTTACAAGATTATTATCCCATACAGCAGCCTTATCAAATGGAGTTATTTCTGAAAAGGCATTGCAATCCAATGAGTTTGTAACTAAATATACTGCAGCAGCAGAAAAGGCAACTCAATATTTTACTGGCATTTTCATAGACCCTGGTGTAACTTCTATGGAAGGTTCTATAAGACCTGGTATAGATAACAAAGGTATATCAATGCTGGAAGAACAGGTTTATATGCTTAATAACAGTTCTCTCGGTGCAACTAATAAAATTATCAACTTCAAAAAAAAGCTTAGAGCTGATGTACTCAATTGCAGGATATTTACAACAAATTACCCCCACTTAATAAATCACATAATAAAAGAAGCTGTGACCTTTACTGAGCTTTTAAAAAGATTACAAAGTGGAAATGAAATCAATAGTAAGAAAGACATATTAAAGGATGAAATCTTTTGGGATGACATAATGTCGGAACATTCCTTCTTCATAAGAGGAATGCTTGATCCTACAGAAGAGGAATTGTTCAATATGGCAAATAACTTTGGGAAAGAGTTTGAGGCCTTAAGTAAGGAGGCCTCAGAGGCATACAAATCAACTCTAGAGACTGCTGCCCTTACTAACAATACTCTTAAGGAGACTAGTAAACTAAGAGACTTTAAGGCCCAAGCTACAGAAGGACTATTAGGCTGTAAAATCAAATCTATAATTCTTCCTCTTTTAAGTGATCACGTGCTTCGTGAGGCAAATCACTATTTAAATCTTCTAGAAGATTAATGGCATTCACATGAGTTATTACTTATTCATAAAAAGTAATAACTCATGTGGATGCCATTAAAATTTATTACATAGCATAAGAAACTAATTCTCTTATTTTATCCCTATCTGTGTAATCAACTGGCTTATCATATATTGCAAGCATACCTATTTCATCCTTAGTTAAATCTTCTTTCTTTTTCTTATTAATTTTCCATTTAAGTATATTCATAAGAAATTTATCAAAGGGATTTAATTTACTATAATCAAAGCCGCCTCTTAAATAAAAGAATCTAATAGACCTTTGCTGTTCTTTTGTAAAGTTCTTATCCCTGACTTCCTTAATTACAGCTTCACTTGAAGGTGATGCCCCAGTAGCAAAGACCACTATTTTTTTATCCCTTATTTTATGAAGATTTTGTGTTATAAGCTTTATGCCTCTAATACCTACGGCATGCAAGGAGCCTCCAAAAATTATGGTATCATAGGCATCCATCATATTAGCTGTTACCTTTGATGCATCAAAGATATCCGCTGATAAGTCCTTTGCAATCCACTGCGCATATTTCTTCGTAAAGCCTGTACTTGATTTATAAATTACTACAGTTTTCATTTAATCATCTCCTATAGACTAACTTAAACTTTATTATATGTGGGTTCTTTTACATTCTTTATAATAAGAATCAAAAGATATATCAGCTTTTATTACTTTAACAATGCTTAATGTCTTCCATTTATCATGTCTGTCATAAGCTCAACATGAGAATTAATAAGCCTTTCCTTTTGTTCTTCCTTTGTGTCCTTTTCCGTTATTAGCCTTATAATAAGCCCAAAAGTTGCCGCCCATACAATCTGTGCAGTAAGTTCTGCTGCTTCATCTTCTAAAATATTGTCCCCACTTAAGTCCTTCACAAAATTACAAAGCAGTGCTAAAGCCTTTCTTTCTATAGAAGCTCCCTTAAAAAGCACTGAAGTATGTGAAAGTACCTCTGGTGTAGTATTCATCATTACAGTCTTGTATTCATCAGGCATACTTAAGGCTTTAAGTATATATCTCTTTAGCAGTTTTTTAAATTTCTCTTCAGGTTTATCAGATGAATTTTCTAAAGAAAATAATTCTCTTAAAATTTTTTCATAGCCCTTTTTCATAAGTATGTTTATAATATCTTCCTTATTCTTAAAGTAATGATATATTATAGCCGGTGAATACTCTATTTTAGCCGCAATTTTTCTGATTGAAAGCTTATCAACACCTTCTTCATCCATAATTTCACTTGCAGCCTTCAAAATAATTTCACGATGCTCATCTTTTTCGCGTTCTTTACGTTCCTTAATTCCCATTTATGTCTTCCTTTCATTGAACATGTTAAATTGTTAAACACTGTTTAATACAATAATATCACTTCTAAATTTGTAAGTCAATAGAAATACTAATATTTGTTTACAATTATTTATAGTCGGTTAGCTTATTAAGCATCAATAAAGTATAATCCTAATAATTCTAAAATATAAAAGCCGCAAAAGGCTTCAATCTCCTTTTGCGGCTTATGCTAATTCAGTAAATTTATTATAATGTTTCAATGGCATCCACATGAGTTATTACCTATTATTAATAAGTAATAACTCATATGGATGCCATTCTCATTAGATTATATTATTTTCGTATAAAAATTCAGTATCTCCCATAATTTCTTCGTAATCACCATCTCTAATAATGGTATGGTCATTAGAAAATACAATTGCTCTTTTAAATACCCCATTTACATATTCAAAATCATGGGTGGAACATATTATGGTTTTTCCGGCCATATTAATTGCTATCATAAACTCTCTTAAAAATCTTTTAGTTTTAGGATCAAGCCCATTTAAGGGCTCATCAAAGACGTATACCTCAGGATTTAAGACTACAACAGATGCAATAGCAACTTTCTTCTTTTCCCCGCCGCTTAAATGATAAGGCTGTCTATTTTTTAACTCTTCAATTTTTAAAAGCTTTAAGGTATCTTCTACTCTCTTTTTTACTTCATCCTCCATCATTCCCATTTGTCTAGGTCCAAAAGCAATTTCATCATATACATCCGAGCAAAAAAGCTGAGCCTCAGAATTTTGAAATACAAAGCCTATTTTTTTATGAAAGGCTTTAGAAAATTTATCATCTTGTAGTTTCTTAGAATTAATTTCTTCACCCTCAAAAAATAAAACTTCCGCTGGTAGGATTTATTAAACCATTAATGAGCTTCATAAAGGTAGACTTGCCACTTCCGTTTACCCCTACTAAGGCAATTGCCTCACCTTCATTTATTGTAATATTGATGTCTTTTAATGCTGATGTATTATTATCATAAGAATACGAAACATTACTTATCTCTATCATGTAATCACAACCTATCTAAGAAATATGGCAGTATAAATGCCCTAAAATTATTAAATATTAATGCTCCTAGAAATTATTATATATAGAAATAGGCTAGTACAAATGCAGTCATAACTATTATACAAATAAAATCAGCTACTTTAAATTTAAACTTTTTAAATGCTCTATATTCTCCAGTAAAACCTTTGCATTCCATAGCACCATACATTTCTTCTGACATTTCCTTAGATTTTATAAACATAGTGCCAATAATTCCTGAAAGTGATGCACTTTTATAATTACTTTTTCCTACAGATCTTAATTTAAGTGCATAAATCATATTTAAGGAAAATTCGCCTAAAAGAATTATATATTTAATGGTTATATCTAGTACAAAAATAAACATATCAGGTACTTTAAACAGCTTTAAGGCTCCTAATAGATCATTCCACTTTGTGCTGCAGGAAAGTATATTTACAAAAGCAACTGAGGAGAATACCTTTAAAGTAATCATAAGTGCATTATTACCATAACCTAAGAAAATGGATGGCAGGAGAATAAGCAAAGTAATTACAGACATTACAAAACTTACTTTTAAAACATACTTTATTTCCTCTATACTTAGAAAATTAATTAATACCAGTAAAAATACATTAGCAATTAAAACATAAGTTATGCTTTTACTTAAGGAAATAAAAATAATCACCATCATCACTGTAATAAGCTTAGTTAAATCATTTACTCCAAGTTTCGATGCTGCAGCATTAGATTGCATTCTTAATCTTGACAATATATTCAATATAGCTAATATACTCTTATTAATAAAGTTAACTGAGTCCTTTTCAGGTATAAAATTATCTTTTTCAAGAAGCCATTCAGGCATTAGTGACTACCTCTCTTAATTTAAGAATTTATATTGATATTTTAGATCTTAATATAAAATTTCACATTATATGAAAATTTATAATTAGCTTTAATTCTTAATATCATTTCTGGTGCTAGCAATAATTCTAAACACTATGAGTAGTATTGCCACCCCTGCAATTGCTGATAAAATATAGCCCGCTCCTCTAGAAAGCCCATTAATAGAATAACCAGACATGATTGAACTAAAGCTAAATCCATTTTTCATGCCCTTTGGAACAAAGCCTAAGGCCTTGCCTCCTGCTGTAACTGAAGCTATTTCGTTAGTGCCCCATTCACCAAAGGCTGTGCCTGGTGCTAAGAGACCTAAGGGTGACAAACAAATAAGTGCAATTAAAAGTGCATATATGAGGTTAATCTTTTTACTAGAACCTTCATAAATAATTTCAGGTGAAACCTTCTTTATAAAGCTTAAAACCCCAACCGTTATTATTCCCTCCAAGTGTCCTGCTAAAGCCAGATGTGGTATGAGCATTGAAGGTATAGTTATATAAAAGGGATATGGACAATATAACGGCATGCCAGCTGCATCTTTAAAAAGCAGGGGCTGCAAACCAAATTCTATGGCTGCGCATAGGGCTGCTATGTTAATAGCAATGTATGAAGCTAAAAAGGCAGAAACTTTTTCTCCTTTTCCTGACTTTAGACCTTTCTTTAGAAAATTATAAATATAAAAGCCTGCAAAAGGAATAACAAAAGCCATATTAAAGGAATTTGCCGCAAAGGCCAATATTCCGCCATCACCAAATAATAGTGCTTGTATTAAAAGTGCTATAGATATAGAAATACATGCCGCTTCAGGCCCCAGAAGTATAGCAAGTAAGGTTCCTCCTACTGCATGACCAGAGGTTCCTCCTGGTAAAGGAACATTAAACATCATTGTTAAAAAGGAAAGTGCAGCCCCTATTCCCATAAGCGGCATTTTCTTTTTTGTCATTTCAACCTTTACCTTTTTCACAGCTCTTGTCCAAATAGGAAGCATTACTGCACCCATAACAGCACAGGTGGAGGGACTTAAATAATTATCTGGAATATGCATTTTATCATCCTTTCAGAAAATACAAATTAAACTAACACTATTAGCTTCTAAACTAATCTTTAATTTCACTTGGATCTATTTTATTTATCTCACATAAATCTACTTTAAACTCTGTATTTAATCAAAAAATAATACCACAAAAATTGATAAACAGTAATCAACCTTCGTGGTTAGTAATCTAATCATTTTACTGCAAATAAAAACAATGCAGCTTTTGTCTTTTTATTAAAAAAATTCTCATCAATGAATGTATGCCTTCGTGACACACAAATTCATAATACTATATGATAGACAATTTGTAAATATTACTTTGTGAGCTTTGCTTTAGCTATCCATATATTTTATTAATTAAAATTTATTTTAGCTTTATGTATTTAATTCTTTTTTATATTGTAGTGAATTCACTTCAATTTAGTCTTAACTTTATCTTCAATAAAGTTTAAAAGTAAATTTAACCCTTCCCCTGTTTTCGAGGATACTCTAAATATCTTAGCTTCAGAGTTTATTGTTTTAAGGTGTTTTTCTACTTTCTCATCACCAAACTCAAAATAATCCATCATATCATATTTATTTAAAACTACTGCATCAGCCTTAGAAAATAGTAATGGGTATTTAATAGTCTTATCGTCCCCTTCAGGAATACTTAAAATAGCTACTTTAAGGTCCTCTCCAAGTTCAAATTCTGCAGGACATACAAGATTGCCTATATTTTCTATAAAAATTATATCAATTTCCTCTAAATCAAAGTATCCTAATATATTTCTTATTGATAAGGCTTCAATATGACAGGCACCTTCAGTATTAAGCTGCACAACAGAAATTCCTAAGGAATCTATTTTTTCGGCATCTATCTGCCCTGCTATATCCCCTTCAACAACTGCGATATTATATTTATCCTTTAGCTTTTTAATAAGTTCTATTATAAGGCTAGTTTTACCAGCACCAGGTGAGCCCATAACATTTATTAAACAGACCTTATTTCTATTAAGGCTTTCCTTAATTTCATTACTGCAATCTTCATTCCACTCTAATATCTGTCTTACAACTTTAATGTCCATAAACCCTCCTGTATTCCTCTAAAGCACATAACAATTGTTAATTGTTATGCCTCCTGTATTCCTCTAAAGCACATAACAATTGTTAATTGTTATGCCTCCTGTATTCCTTAAAAGTACACAACAATTATTAATTGTTGTGCCTCCTGTATTCCTCTATACTGGGTAACCTAAGCTCGCCGATTCCCATCGGCTAGGTTACCCGTAAAAGTCCATTTAGGACTTTTACCACAATAATTATCAATTGTTGTGCCTCCTAATAAAAATAGAATATATCTTTATATTATAGTATAATAATGTTTATGTATATATGGACAAAACTTATTTTCCACCAATATAAATAATATTTTTTAGGGTTTAAAACACTTCCAGGAGGTACGGCCATGAAGGTTGCAGTATTAGATGCTCAGGGAGCAGGCCTTGGGCAGACAATTATAAAAAAGCTCCATAAGGAAATACCTCAGGATATTTATATAATAGCCCTTGGAACAAATACCTGTGCTTCCTCAAACATGGTAAGAGCAGGTGCAAATGTAGGTATAAGTGGAGAGCGTGCAATTTGTTCCTTTTGCAGAACTAATAGAGTTGACTGCATAATTGGCCCCATAGGTATGCTTTGCAGCGGTAGTATTAATGGAGAAATTACCCCAATGATTTCTAATGTAATATTTGATATGGATTGCACTAAATACATACTTCCACTTCAAAAACATGGGATTTATATACCAGGAACCAGAAAGCTTCAAATAAAAGATTTAATTGAAGAAATTGTTCTAGATATAAAAATGTCTAAGGATATTATAAAAAAATAAGCCAAGTGGATTATACTTGACTTATTTATGTATGAATTTATTTGTCTTCACGTATTAAATATACATTTCCATCTTGGTCTTTAAAGTTGAACATCTTTCCATAAGGCATATTCATCATTTCATCTACTTCAACAGAATTATTCTTCATTTCGTTATAAGTACTTTCTATATCAGTTGTACTTAATAGTATTGAAGGATGGGAAACATTTGCTGATGGGTTTTGAGCCAGCATTGTGTTTTTTTCATATAATATAAAGGTAGTAAATTCACTTTCACTTGGACCAACTTCTAGCCATTTCATGTTAGGTCCCATTGGCTGCTCTAATTTAACTACAAACTTTAATTTCTCTGTCCAAAATTTCTTTGCTTCCTCTTGATTATTAACATACAAAGTTATTTTTCCTATTTTGCTAATCATTTGTATCTCCTCCTAATATTTTTTCTAAGGTTACTTAAATCATATTTACATTATATATTTTCATAACTAAGTTATCAATAATAATCTGTTATTATTAATTAATACAGCATTAATTACTGTTTTCACAGCAAAAGTCAATAAAAGAATCTATAAATTCATCTTCCTCAAGATATACAAAATTGAATTCCCGAAAGATCTTGATATTCTTAATAGCTGCAGTTCTTATAGTTCCCTGTTTTAATTCTTTTTTTATTGTTTCCCTAGAAATTATTGAATACCCAAGATTTAATTCGATTAAAGATTTGATACCGCTAATATTTCCTATTTCCATGCAGCCACTTAAATCATTTAAACTAAACCCCAGTTCTATAAGCTTATTTTCAAATATTTTTCTAGTTCCAGAACCTTCTTCTCTTAAAATAAGGCTCCCCTTTAGAATCTCCTCTAAAGTAACTTCCGGCATCTTAGCAAAGCTATTATGTGCAGATACAGCTAAAACTAATTCATCATCTTTAAATTTTTTATATTTAAATTTGCTTTTATCAAAAGGTCCTTCTATTAAAGCAAAGTCAAGCTTTCCATTAATTAGCTTTTCTAATATCTCCTCCGTATTATTTACTTGAAGAAAAATGTTCACATTTTCGTTTATTCTCTTATATTTTGCTAAAATGTATGGCAAAATATAACCACCAATGCTCATACTAGCACCTAAGTTGTATTTTTTTATAATTCCTGATTTATGCTTTAATCTCATTTCTAATGCACTGTACAACACTTTAATCTCTTCTGCATAGTCAAATAAAATTAAACCTTCCTCAGTTAAATCAAAGCTTCTGCCCGACTTTTTAATTAATTTAACATTGTATTCCTCTTCTAAAAATTTAATATGCTGAGATACTGCAGGCTGTGTTATATTCAAAAGCTCTGCTGCTTTGGTATAGCTTTTTGTTTTACCTACTGTGATAAATGTAAGCAGTCTAATGTCCATCATCTGTATCACCTTATTATAATAATAATTTATAATTTATTATAACACATAAGATTTACTTATACTTATATAAAAATGTATAATTTGATTTTACCATTGGTTGCTATTATTATTATATATGGAATTAATTCTATTCTATATATAACTATTGCGATAAAATTAAGAAAAATAAAATTTAAACAGTATTAATAACTTATTACGAAAATTAATGGAGGGATATTATTTTGAATTGGATTAAAACTAATATAATTGGAATATTATTTTCATTTATTCTAGCATTAATTGCCACCTGGCTTGGAGGCCTTTTCCCTATTATAGGCGGACCTGTAATTGGTATAGTGCTTGGAATTATCATTAATAATACATTACAAAAACCTAAAAGTACCATAAGCGGAATAGGCTTTACTTCTAAAAAAATACTTCAATGGGCCATAATAGTACTTGGTGCCGGATTAAATTTAAATCAAGTTTGGAAAACAGGACTTGATTCATTATCTGTGATGCTCTTCACTATTGCAGCCGCATTTATTTCCGCTTATGTCTTTGGAAAGCTATTGGGAATTCCTACTAAATTAAAATCTTTAATAGGTGTAGGCACAGCAATTTGCGGTGGTTCAGCTATAGCTTCGGTAGCACCGATAATAGAAGCTGATGAAAGCGAAGTTGCATACTCTATCTCTACTATATTTTTGTTTAATATTATTGCAGTTCTTATTTTCCCTCCCCTTGGTCACTTACTGCACTTTTCAGATAAGGCCTTCGGGCTTTGGGCAGGGACAGCTGTAAATGATACATCTTCAGTAGTAGCTGCAGGCTATGCCTTCAGTAATATTGCTGGTGCCTACGCTACCATTGTTAAACTTACCAGAACTACTATGATTATACCTATATCAATTATCTTTGCTATTATTACAGCAGTGCAGAAGAAAAAGGCTTCAAGCAATAATAAAGCTGTTAACTACAGCCTTAAAAAAATATTTCCTTGGTTTGTGTTGTGGTTTTTAGTTGCATCGCTATTAAATACGGTTGGTCTATTTAATACAAATGCAGTTCATTATATAAATATTTTAGGGAAATTCATGATTGTAATGGCTTTATCAGCAGTTGGACTTACCTGTGACTTTAAAAAAATGATAAAAACAGGTGTAAAGCCAATATTTCTAGGACTTATTGTTTGGTTTACCGTAGCTGCTACAAGTATAATAGTTCAAATTATCACTAAACAAATTTAATGTTATATTGGAACTATTAAATAATAAATTTGGGGTAGAGTTTAATTTTCAAAAACTCTACCCTTTAAGTATACTTTATGGCTTTGAATATGCAGTTTCATCTTTGTAGACTTATGTTTTCTAGTACAAAAGCAAAACTTATGGCTTTATATATGCATATCCTTCCTTCTGCTTAATTACTAATTCTAAAACTCCAACTGGTACTATGTCTATAAAATTTATTAAATCTTCCCTTTTTATACTATAGGAATTTAGCGCATTATTACATGCGGCAAATCTAACTCCTTTTCTGTTCAATTCCTTCATTGCAGCAATTTCTGTATTTCGCTCTTCATTAATATAAAACTTAACCGCTTCTGAGTTGGCCAGAACCTCAATATTGGACTCTTCAATATCTACACCATGTAATAAATTGCTTACATTCTTTAAAGTAAGGTTCCACTTACTTAATTCATCAATGTGAAAAATAACATTAATTTCTCCCATATCAATTCCCTCTTTTTCTATATTTATAATTGTTTAATTATTGCATAAATAGCCTGTACTATGCAATACCTAAATATACCATTAATAATACCCCTTAAAGATTAATAATGAATACGTATATGACATGGATATTGACAGCAGCTGAGGTTAAGAAAGAGGTAAATAATGCTAAAAATACGTAACAAAAAAAAACATAAAGTAATTAAGGTTTTGCAATTTCACAATATGAAAATGGATCATTATAGGGATACAAAAACAGATGATTTTACAAAAGAATTAGAGGAAGAAACACTTGAAAAGTATGTGAAGGATAGAAATTCCTTGAAAGCAAAGGACATATATAACATTACCCTTAGCATATGTGAAACAATAACCAATTTGACTAATTTAAAATATTACATTCAGTGTTGTCAGCTTGATCCTGCAAATATATTAATATCAAAAAACGAGGAAATTTTTATAAAGGATTTTGGATTTTCAAATGGTCTATTAATTAATGACGCCACTGTTCCATACCTACCAAACTTTGTTTCATCATATGTAAAACAGCAGAACATTCATGAGGATTCCAGTGAAAAGGTTATATGTACTATTGGAATGCTTATGTATTATATGGCCACAGGAAAGGCTATGATTACATGTTTAGATCCTTTTTTAGAGGATAGCTACGATATTAGTGTAGACAGCAACTTAAAAAGGATAATCCAAAAATGTTTTCATATTGACGTTACAAGAAGATATGTTTCAATTGAAGAGTTAAAAAATGAAATTATTATAGAATGTATTAAAAAAAGTAAATATAGAAAAGCAGAAAATTTAGAAGATCATGCTAATGCTTCAGGAATTGCTCAGGAATATCATTATTTTAAGAGAGTTAACAAATATAAACGTAACAATTTAAATTCATTATTTTCCAAGATTAGTTCTACTTTATCAACCTTCTTTTAGGGTAATTTATATTTTTCTAGTATTTTTAAGAAACCAGCCATATAAAAAATTCATATGGCTGGTCAAAACATAATATTAATAATGAAGTCTCTGTTCAATTATTAATGTATTCACATTAACTTCATGTTTATAGATTATTTATTACAAATACTCATTTCTAATAAAAAAAAGGTCTTCTGCGTCTTCCTCTACGCCTTCTTGTAAGCTCTCTTAAAAGAAGTATGGATGCTAAATCACCTAAAAAACCTCCTCCAAACTGCCTTGTTTCTTCACCACTAATGTTACCCATAGTGTCATTTAGCCTATTTTCAATATCATCTGTAATTCTGCTTAGTTCATTCCTTGTTGGGGAATACATTACTCCATGTCTTGATTCCATTTGGTCACAGTGATGCATTACTAAAGGCATTACCCTAAAGTATATTTGAGGATACAACATCTCTAAATCCCTATCATCACCCTCCTCTATCATTGCTCCTTGATACCACATCATACAGGGTGGAATTGGCATATAATTCATACTTCCTCCTATAATAACTTAAAATTGTTACTCATTTTATCCTATGATTATTTCTGTAATTTGTGATATTAATTTATTCCGTATATTTATATTTTATTATTCTCTTAAGGATTATGATGTTCCCCATGATGATTACAAGTTATATTTTTATCTTTTATTTTTCCATTAATATATTCTTCTATAACCTTCATATATTCTCCTGAGGCACCTCTTATTACCTGTAACCCATTTATCTTTAAGCCATTAATTGCCCCTTGCCCTATTCCTCCTGTTATAACAACATCTACTCCGTGCTGTTTAAGCAGATTTGCCAAACCTTCATGTTCATGTTGAAATTGCTCAGTAGAGATTTCTTCCACCTTTGTAACTATTTCATTCTCTACTGAAACTATAGTAAAGCTTTTACTCATTCCAAAGTGTTGATTAACCATATTTCCATTATTAGGTACTGCAATTTTCATATTATCCTACCTCCACATTTTTATATTTTCTTTATATGTTTATTTAATTATGAAATTAAACATGTATCCAATTACTATAATTCCTGAAGATACTATGCTATAGAATACTGCTAATAATTTAGGCTTTAAAACTCTTCTTAAAAGAATCCCCTCAGGTAAGCTTAACCCTGTAACAGCCATCATAAATGCAAGAGAAGTTCCCATTGAAACCCCGGCTCTTGTAAGTTCACTAACTAATGGTATTACCCCAGCAGCGTTAGAATACAATGGTACTCCAATAAGTACAGCTATAAATACTGCAAAGGGATTACCCTTTCCTGCATATTTAGCCAATGCTCCTGCTGGAACCCATCCATGCATAAATCCACCTATTGCAATACCAATTATCACATATAGCCATATTTTCTTTATTAGATCCTTTGTAAAATTCCATGAATCCAATAATCTTTCCTTGGTAGTTGGATTTAATATTTCCACATCAGCATTCATCTGTAATTCATAGACATACCCTTCTACTTGTTTTTCCATTTTCAATTTCCCAATTATAATGCCGCTTACTATTGCTATAATTTCTCCAGATATAACATAAATTATAGCTATTTTTATTCCAAATAAACCATATAAAAGCCCCAATGCAACCTCATTTACCATTGGTGCAGCCACTAAAAAGGAAAATGTAACGCCAAGAGGTACTCCAGCTTCAACAAATCCTATAAAAAGCGGAACTGCTGAACATGAACAAAATGGTGTAACAATTCCAAGCAAGGCCCCGAGGATATGTCCTATAAATGTACTTCCTTTACTTTTTGCAAGAATTTTTCTTGTCTTTTCTGGAGGGAAAAAGCTCCTTATAATGGTAATTACATATACAATTATTAGTAATAATATAAAAATCTTTATTGTATCAAATATAAAAAAGTTAAGGGCACTTCCAAGTTTACTTTCTTTAATAATACCTAAAACGCTGTAAACAATCCAATCGGCAAAAATTTGTATAGGTGTAAACATACTACTCCTCCATCCATTTCATAACCTTATAATTAAATACTTATATTGCATTCAAAAATAATGGACTATAACCTGATATTATAGGATTAAGCCCATTTTTACATTATTGTTCTTCGCTAATATATTTCTTAATATCAGAAACAGTAGAAACTTTACCATACATCTTTACTTTTTCATTAATAACTAAAGCTGGTGTTCTCATAACTCCATATTTCATTATATCTTTAATATCCTCTACCTTTACAATTTTAACTTCTAGGTTGAGTTCTTTAACAGCTTCCTTAGCATTTGCTTCAAGCTTCTTGCAATTTGAGCATCCTGTTCCTAAAATTTTAATTTGCATAATATCTATTCCTCCAAAATTTATTTTAGAATATTTTATTTAGAATTACCAAAGTAACTTATAACAAGCTTATCCACACTATCTATAATATTTTTTATTTCTTCACTACTAATTCTATAATGAGTTTCCATTCCTACTTTTTCAGATGACAATACACCAGCCTCTTTAAGTATTTTTAGATGCTGAGACAAATTAGCTTGACTAAACTCTATATTTTCATTTAATTTGCAGACACACTTTGGCCCATTATATAAAAACTTAACTATTTTATACCTTACGGGATGTCCTAAGGCTTTAAAAATTCTAACACTTATTTCTTCATGATTCATAATTTCCTCCACGCTATATAACTATATAATTAAATCCTTATGTCATTAGTATATTCCTTTTTAATTTAACATGTCAATATTAATATATATTCTTAAATAAATTTTGTCATTTAGTAATCTATGTATATTAATAGAAAGAAGTCCATAGATAATATACTCTCATATGGACTTTAATTAATAGTTTTCCTTATTATACTAAAATTTTATTAATTTATACATAACAGAAATAATAAATGAAATACCAAGAGCCATATAAAATCCAATTCTGAAATCACTTACTCCTAAGCTTATAACAAGTAAGGTAATTATAACTATGATTGTTATAATGGCTCCTAACCTTCCCTTAATAAGAGGAGAATCATATATTTCACTTTTTTCTCTCTTCCTTATCCAAACAAGATAAGTTATTAAATTTACAACCCAATTAAAGAAAGAAAAATAGGATGATGAAGATATTAAATAATTAAAAAGCTTTGTTCCAAGTGCAAATGCCATGAGAACTACCAATATTGAAATAGTGCCTGATGCAACCCATGAATACTTATAAAATTCTCTTTCAGTAGCACCCTTAAAAATCTTTGGAGCTTCCTGTGCTTTTGAAAGTGAAACAAGCATTTGCACACACCCATAAAAACTTCCTATCATTACAGAAAATGTAGCTATTAATATAACACCATTAATCAATGATGAGGCCCATCCATAACCCATATTGTTAAATCCTTGAACGAAGGGAGAAATATTTGTATTAATTGAACTCCAATCAACAATATTAACGATAATAAGCATAGATATAATATATAATGATACAGTACCTAAGGTTAAAATTACTGTGGCTTTAGGTATTTCTAGACAAGGTCTTCTTACCTCAGAAGTTGCCATGGCAACTGTACTTATACCACTATATGTGAACACAACTATTAACATGGATTGTAAGAAACCCGATATTCTATTTGGGAAAAATGCGTTATAACTACTAAATGGATTCTGCTTTATAGTAATACCATTTTTAATAATTATAAATGTACCTAATAGAATAAACATAACCAATACTGCAATTTTTATAAAAGACATTACAGACTCTATAAATCCAAAATATTTAGTTCCAAGTGCATTTATCCCTATTACTATAATTATTGCAATAATAGCAAACAGGGCAGATGAAACTCTAGGTATCCAATAACTTATAAATACCCCTGCAGCAATTGCTTCAGAACCTAAGGATAATATTCCCGAAACAAATATTATCCATCCCAATAAAAAACCCATAAACCTGCCTAAGAATAGCTCTGTATAAACTCGAAAAGAACCCTGAACAGGCCTATTTATACTTATACTTGTCATAGCTCCAAGTACCTGTGACATAATTAAGCCGCCAAATAAAAAAGCTAATACAACTGAAGGACCTGCTTGATTTATCGCCAAACTTGAACCAAGAAAAAACCCTGCTCCGATTATTCCTCCAATCCCTATACCTGCTAAACTATAAGCATTCAAACCACTTTTTGATACGTTATTATTAATGCAATCTTTCTGCTTCAAAGTATTCACTCCTAAATAAAATCTACATATAATATTACAACTCTAGTCTGTATCAAAAATTGTTATTCTATTACTAATTATGATTCTTCTTTATATTTAAAAATTACATAAATCCAATATGATTTATTAAATGAAAAACACCAGCCATACAAAATATCATATAACTGGTGAAAAACTAATTCTTCAATAACTTAAACTACTTAAAGGCCCTTCTTTTCCGCAAGCTCTTTTATAAACATTAGTTATAATCTAATATTTACTATTTATTTTTAGAAATTATTATTATATTTTAAATTGCTGAACCATTTCGTTAAGGCTTTGAGCAAGTTCAGTCTGTCTTTGAGCGGATTTAGAAACATTGTTAATGGCAAAAGTTACTTCATTAATACTGCTTAAAATCTCTTCTGAACCAGCTGCTGATTCTTCAGCCGTTGCAGATACATTCTGCATAGCATTACTTACCTGTTCAACTACTTCCCGCATTTGCTTTGATGATAAAGCAATTTCACCTGCCATATTATTAATAAACTCAGCATCCTTTTCATATTGTATACCTGTGTCTAAAAGCAATTGGAAACTAGGCTTTACACTATCTACCATATAGTTTAATACATCTTGTCCGCTACGTGAAAGGTTTTCAAATGCAGCTTGCACCTGCACTACCATACCTTGAATACTAATGACAGCCTGTGAGGATTGTTCAGCGAGTTTTCTAACTTCTTCTGCAACTACAGCAAAACCTCTCCCTTGTTCACCTGCCCTTGCAGCTTCTATTGCAGCGTTTAATGCAAGTAAATTAGTTTGTGATGCTATGCTGGCTATTGAATCAGCCATTGTTCTGACTTCTTCAACTACCTTGCCATCTTCTATTGCTTTAATAATACTTGACTGTTTCTCCTCATAAACAATATTGGCATCCTCTATATTTCCTACAGCCTTTGTTTTTACATCAACAGCACGGTTTTTAATTTCTCTCGCAGAAACGGCTGCAATATCTGCTCTATTTGAAAGTTCATCTGTATTAGATCCTATTTCTTCTGAGGAAGCACTAACTTCTTCTGTTGTAGCACTCAAATCTTGAGATCCTCTAGAAATTTGCTCAGTAGACTCATTTACTGCTTCCATTTGGGATGAAATTTCTTCGGTAGTGGCAGATAATTCTTCGCTTGTAGAGCTTATATCTTCTGCACTTCTTATTATTTCAGATATCAACTGTTTTACATTACTACATGCGTCGTTCAATGCCATGGCAAGATTTCCTATTTCATCTTTAGTGTCAATATTTATTGTGCTTGTTAAGTCACCATCTCCAAGCCCCTTTGCAAATACTAAAACTTTACCTACTTGTCTGGATATCCTGCTAGAAACTAACCACCCTAAGATTATTGCTAGAAGCAAACCAAAAGCAGTTATAATTGTTGAGATATATACTGTTTTACTAATAATAGAGTCATTGGAATTATCAGCAGCATCTGCCTGACTGGTACTTATTCCTATAAGTTTATCTAGGTCTGTAAATGCTTTTGTTCTACTATCCGTAACGTTAGAAAAATAAGAATTTGCATCTTTATAGTTGTTCTCATTAACATAAGTTATTTCTTTATTACGAACAGTTCTGTAAGCCTCCAAATCCGTTTTGAACTGTTCAAGGGGTTTATTATCTTGGTTACTAACTAATTTTTCATACTCACCTATAAGTGTATTATCTTTTTCAGTTAAAGTATCAATATCCTTTATTAATGCTTCCTTCTGATTCTCTTGCTGTTGGTATACAAGTTTTAATAAATCAGCACGAATATCTGAAAGATTCTGTTTTATTGTCATTAGGTATTGAATAGAAGTAAGGTCATTATTATGCATAGATTGTGCAGCAGAGCCTATTTTATTTACATTTTGTATTCCAATAAAACCAACTACACCTATTAATAGTGCTACTAAAATGAAGCAAGCAGTAAGTCTTTGCCTAATTTTTAAATTATTAAACCATTTCATTGTCATCCCCCCTAAATTTGTCACACTTACTAAGAATATTACATACTTCTACAAATTTTACAAGAATATTTGTAACATTTAATAAATTTTTAACAATCATGCCAAAATTCTACTTTATTCTCATTCACATAATGCATTGCTCCTTTTGTTTTTAATAAATAATGCTAAGCAATAACTTTTCCCATATAGTTGAACTACAAATCTTCCAACTATAAAAAAGCCAGGAACTTCTAAGTTAAGCAGAAAGAGTTAGTGCTAGTCCAAGTCATATGTTATGTTATAAAATGATTTAATCATGAAAAAAATATCTATAATAACTGCTTCGTTATTATAGATATTTTTCAAATTACAGTATCAATACTTTATAAGTTATAAATTTATTAACCAATATTAATAGATATTATTTAATACCCATCTCCTATTTTATGGTCTTATTTCTCCCCTTTTGTTTGGCTTTATACAGTTTTTCATCTGCATAATTTATCATACTTTTTATATTAATATCAAGGCTTTTTTCATCCAATGTATATATACCAAAACTTGATGTAATCTTAATCTTGTTATCTTCACATTGAAAAACTTTTTCTTCAACCTTTTTTCTGATTTTTTCAGATATTTGAAAAGCAGTATTATTATCTGTGTTGCCTAAAACAATAATAAATTCCTCTCCTCCATACCTTGCCACCCAATCAATATCTTTTCTTATTGAATTCTTAATTAATGAAGCGAATTGAACCAATATAGAGTCTCCTACCAAATGTCCATAGTTACTATTTATAGATTTAAAAAAATCTATATCTGCCATTATTAATGATAGTGGAGATTTTAAGGATGAACTTTTTAAGATATCTATTGGTAATCTTTCATCAATAAAACGTCTATTATTTATTCCAGTTAATTCATCTTTGATAATCTTATCATTCATTTCATTTATATAAAGCTGAATTTCCGCACTTGTTTTCTCATGAAAATTTTCTATGATACCTGTATCTGTTACATCTTTTAACATTTCAAAAACATATTTCTTATTCTCTATAATTATAGGTGATGCCATTACCATATAAATTTTTTCTTTGTTATATTCAATTTTTACAAAAGTATCATCTTCATTATATGCCCTCATAGAAATACAATTAGGGCAATAATCTTTAACTTTCCAAAAATCATAGCAATTATTATTTAAAACTTTAATTTTAGTTTTATCATAACATACCGTTTTTTTCGTTAAAGGGTCTACTATTCTTATGACATTATATAATTTTTCTAACATTGATAAATTGTCAATTAATGATTTTAAATGGTTGTCCATTTTAACGCCCCCAATTTTTTCTCAAGTGTTCTGGCTTACCTCTACCATTCACAAAATAATTTATGGTTTAGTAATTCACCAGTTTCAGTTTATAGAACCCACGCTGAACCCTTATAGAGTCAGTAAATATTTAAATATTTATATATTTAAATAGCTACGTTTAATCTTACTATTATATCATACTAGAAGATTATTTTCTTAATTCCTTAAACCTCTATATAAACCATTATAGAAATTTTTATATCATTCTTATTTAATGATTGTTGATCAATTTCTCTTATATTATTTTCTGATTTACAAGCAGTAGTTTCTAGAATGCGATTTGAATTTTTACTCTTAACAATTTCGTTTTTTGTACACCTGTAATCTGCGAAAAGATGCAAATTATCAAAATAAATATTTTTATCACTTTAAACAAAATACTAACATAAAAAGTCTATCTATATGAAAGCACAATTTTAACATAATATGGGAGGTTTTTATGAGTGATAACTTTATAAACGACGGCAAAAAGAAATATGATAATATACCAATACCTGATGATATTGAATTAAGTTTGTTTAGAACGCTTAAAAAGGCTAAAAATTCAAGAAAAAACAGACCCATTATAAAAATAATTGGAGGATTTTCAGCCGCATTAGTAGTATTTATATTAATAGTCAATTCATCACCAAACTTAGCATATGCTTTGAATGATGTGCCAATATTAAAAAACTTGGTGCAGCTAATATACCACGACAAAGGTTTCAACAATTTAGTTAATAGCAATAGGTTTCAGCAGCTTAACTTAACAGCTACTGATAAAGGGGCAAGCTTTACTGTGAACAGTATTGTAGGAGATAATTCAAAGCTTTGGATTGGCTACAACTTCACAGGTAAAGGTTTATTTGTTAGAGAAATCAATTTCAGAACAAGAGACAATAATAAGTATCTTCCATGGTCAGTGGTAAACATGAATGAAGATAATAATAATTTAGACATATCTATTGATAAATTAGTCAAAGATTTTATCATGGATGTTCAGGTTTATAAAGATGACCCATTGTTCCATGTACCCACTACTAACTTAAGTGAAGAAACTTTGAAAGCCTTAAAGGTAAAATTAGCCCAAAGCAAACTGACTACTTTAAGTATTCCCATATCATTAAATAACACAGTATATAAAGAAGATTTAAATGTTTTATCTTACAAAAATAAGGAATTCAAAAGCAAAATTGGTACCTTTAAAATTGATAAGATTACGTTATCTGAATCCCGAAGTAATGTTTATTGTGAATTACTTAGTAATGACTATGAACTTATAAATGTTGAATCTCCTAGACTAGTAGATAAAAATGGGGAAGAATTTGACTACCCTTATAATATTCAAAACTTTGCAGTAAACAACAATATTGTAATGGAGTTAGAGGGCGGAATAACAAATAATAGAGATTTAACTTTTAAATGTGATGGAATTAAATATTTAAACAAGAAGGATAAATATATTACACTTGATGTAAAGAAAAAGCTAGCTAATCCAAATAATTTGGGAGTAGAGTTTGCAGGAATGGAAGGCAATACTATTACACTAAACACAACAAAAGGTGCTGTTAATTTTGATTTCCAAGCAAATAGTAAAACTGGCAAAAATATAATAATTGACAGCATTACAATTAACTCCTCTAATGGAAAAGAAGTATTAAAATTTAAAAACATTCCTAGCGAGGATATTATATTGAAAGTAACAGAAGCAGATTGCATGAAAACTGATGGGTTTGATTTGAAATTAGGGGATTAAAAGTAGTGTAGAAAAGGGTGAGAATTTTGATTATAAAAACTCCCAAACAAAGAAAATTAGAAAAGGTCTTTGAAGAAATAATACTAACTGAAAATAGCAGTTTTTATAGGCTAGCTTATATGTATGTCAAAGATAGCAATGATGCTTTAGATATACTCCAAGAAAGCATTTTGAAAGCTTATAATAATTTGCACACTGTTAAAGACGTAGAGTTAATCGATAGATGGATAAAGCGTATCATTGCAAATTCAGCTATTGACTATATTAGAAAGAATTCAAAGTTAGTTCTTGTAGACAAAATAGAATCAATTGAGGCATCACACTATGATAGGCAATATGAAGATTTATATGAAGCATTGGATACACTACCCCCAGAGCTTAAATCTATAATAGTTTTAAAGTATTTTCAAGGATATACAATAGAAGAAGTTGGTGAAATATTAGAAATAAGTACATCTCAAGTAAAGAATAAGCTGCATAAGGCTTTAGAACTACTAAGAATTGAAGTTAAAGTACCTAGCTGAATAGTAAAATAACTCCAATTCATTCAATCATAATTTAACCTTAATTTTATTTGTATTATATTCCAGCTTGACTACTTAAATTAAATTTAGTGTAAAAAAGTGCACTGACTTAAAGCCAAGACAATGCACTTTTTATTTTGGAGTTATTTTAATATTATCTGGCTAGTAATAACAAATTAGAATATAAGAATATTATTCATTAACTTTTTAATACTATCTTATAAAATAACAACTATTTCATTAATGAAGCGATAAATATTCCCACAATTCCCATTTCAAGTACTATTTCTAGTATACCCCTGATTTCTTCAATTTTAATCCTATCATTATGTTTTCTCCATATTGCATGGGGTTTTAATAAACTAATTTGCATTCTGTGTGCTAAGTGCGTATTTACGAACAATAAGTATATCTACACTTCGATTTTTAGCCCTTCCTGCCTCATTGGAATTATCATATTTAGGTCTGTATTCACCATAAGCTTGAATTGTGAATTTATTAGGAGCAACATGGCCTGTATCTACCATAAAGTTCATAACATTTGAGGCACGCATATAACTCAAGTCCCAGTTAGAACGAAATTGATTATTTTTTATAGGTACATTGTCAGTATGTCCACTGATTCTTATCTCATTATCTAAATTTTTAATCATATTTGATATTTGGATCAGTACTGGATCAAAGTTCGCTAATACATCTGCATCTCCAGATTTAAAAATAACCGTATCCTGTATTGAAATATTCAATCCTTCTGCATTTAAATCCACTTTTATCTGATCTGCATATCCATTGCTTTTAATCTCTTGCTCTAAGATACTCTTAATTCCAATCATCTTGTCCTGTTCTACTATACTATTCATTTTATCAGTTGCAACAAAGCTGTTATTCTGAGCTAGATTTGTGCCACTACCACCGCTGTCTTTTAATACTCCGTTACCACCTGAGAAAATAGTGTTGAATTGAAGACTAATCTGTTTTAATTTTTTGTTATCCACATTGCTCATTGCAAACATAACGATAAAAAGTGCCAATAGTAGTGTCAGCATATCTGAATAAGGAAGTAACCATGTTTCATCAACATGCTCTTCATGATGTTGTTTTTTACGTTTCATCATTTATCTCCTTTAGTTTCTCCATCTATACTCATATCTTCAAGTTTCTTTCTATCTTTAGGTTTTAACATAGTTATAAGCTGCTTTTGAATAGTTTTTGGATTTTTCCCTTCTTGAATTGCTAAAATACCTTCTACCATTAATAGCTTATTGGAGACCTCTTCATGTGACTTTCTCTTCAGTCTTGATGCAAATGGGTGCCAAATAACATATCCGAAGAAAATTCCATAGAGAGTAGCAACGAAAGCAGCAGCTATAGATTCCCCAAGTTTTGCAGTATCATTTAAGTTTCCAAGTGCACCTATAAGTCCTATAACTGCACCTAGAACTCCAAGTGTAGGAGAAGCTCCCCCTGCTGTTGTAAAAATAGAAGCTCCGATTCGATGCCTTTCTTCCATTCCCTCAATATCACCTAAAAGGACTTGTCTAACATATTCCGGTTCCTCACCATCAACTATCATTTCTAATCCTTGTTTCATAAACTCATTATCCAGTTCTTGAGTCCTAGTTTCTAATGATAATAGTCCATCCTTTCGCGTTGATTGTGCCATATCAACAATTTGATTAATTATTTCTATAGGATCTTCCTTCGACTTATCACTAAAAACAACTCCTAATATTTTAGGAATATTAAGAAATTCCTTCCTTGTGAAAGAATTCATTACCGCAGCTGAAGTACCTACTAGAATTACCATTATTGCTTCAGGACTAAATAATATAGAAACACTAGCACCTTTCATAAGCAATCCAGAACTAACTGCAGCCAATCCAACAATAATGCCAATTAATAAGAATATATCCATTTCTTCACCTCTAATAATAATAACAATAATATGATTTCAGCCCATAATAAATAAAAGGCCAATATAAGATAATCTATAAGAGACTAATCCTATATTGGCCGGTTGCACTATATACTCCAAATTTCTAAAGTGCCCAGATTAAAGAAATTCTTCAAAGCATCCAATATTATTATTACTTTTAATGTTTTGCTAATAACGATATTCGACAATAATATATAAATCCCTCTTTATTTTAGCATTTTTTTCAAAAATTAATTTTAGAATTACTCAATCTCTCTTCAAAAAATAAAGAAACCAGGCAAGAAACAGGAAATTTTTCTCCCATTTCTGTCTGGTCCTTATAACGACTTTATTGTCTATTGAATGACTTTAGTACGTGTTGAACGAGTTTTTTACCTAGATACAACAACATTCTTGTAGGTTTGTAAAAAAGTTTGATCAAAACATCCACGCAAAACATATATCTACACATATACAAAGAACTAAATTTCAAAAAAAAGTTTGATCAGAATTTAGTTCTTTTATTGAATAACATTATTTATTTTTGTGAAAAAGTTTGATTTTATTTTATAAAAAAAGTTTATCTTTGATTTTTTTTAGCAGTAATTGATGCTGCAACTACCAAAAATATAACAAATGATAATAAACTAACAACTACTAAAAGATCAATCATGATAGATAGTAAACGATGTGTTTCAGCTAATTGAGGATATTTTTCGCCCAAAATAAAATCCATAGAACCAAATAGACACGTTATGAACATTAATATTGCAGAAATTAAATTGAATTTAAATCCAAAAATTCTATCCTTACTATTTAACATACCTACTGAAAATAATATGCCACCACCCATTATAATTGCAACAATGGCTTGAACAGAAAAATTAGTTATTTCAGTAGCCCTTAGAACAAATTGAGTAAGAAATATTGTTAAAACACAAAGGATACCACCTATCATTGTTTTTTTATTTTTCACATTAACCCCTCCTCAAATCTTAAGTTTATAACATTTGTAATATCTCCTATTTATTTCCTTCTTATGGTAAATTTACTTGTATAACTTGAGGATAACTTGTATGCCCTATTTCAATCTTTTCTACTCTATTACACAAACATAATCTTTCTATATTGTTAAAAACCGATACATATAACATTAGTATTAAAATACTCATGCATGTAATCAAACTATCATAGAAAACATCTGTGATTGCCAAATATTAAGAATAGCTATCTCTTAATATGTTTTATTACTTATTCTTTAATTAACTTAAAATTTACCCTTCAAATATCCTGTACCTTTTCCTATAAAGTAGCCTGCTCCAAAAGCAATTCCTATACATGATAATTATATCAATGATACCAACATTAATAGTAATGCCTGCACCAATACCTATCCCAACACCTACTTCATCAATTAAAACAGGGTGTTTCCCCTCATGTATTATTCTAAGTATATCTGTGATAGTGTTTATAAATTGATTAGTCATTATACCAGCAACAGCCATTGTATCACTATGTATTCTAGAAGTTATTTCTCCAACGCTGATTTCATCAAAAGCTTTTATAGGTAAATTAAGTATCCTGTCATAAATATCATGTTTTAAATCATATACAAAGTTTTCATTTAAATAAGAGAATAAATATGATTGAAAAAAGTTAATTATTGATTGCATAAAAAAAAATATACTTAGATAGCCAATATTTATTATTAACATATTATATTCTTTTGAAAATAATTTTGCCAAAATATTAGCCCATATTAACGGCTGTATAATTCCAAATGTTATGCCCAAGATTGTGCATAACAAAACTATTATATATTTAATTTTATATTTAATTAAATACTTAAATACCCTCTTAAACAATGAAATATCATTCTTATTTAATAATACTTTTTTCAATTATTATCCTCATTTCTACGCTTTTACTAAAGCAATAAAATTAAACGCTAACTCTCAATAACTTTTAAATCCTCACTTACAACCCCATCCTCAATTTTAATTATTCTGTCAGCATGCATAGCCACATTCATATCATGGGTAATTAAAACAAGAGTCTGATTATATTTTTTTATACTCATAGTCAATAATTCTAAAACTTCCTTACTGCTTTTTGAATCAAGATTTCCTGTAGGTTCATCTGCAAATACAATTGAAGGTTTTGTAAATAGAGCTCTTGCAATTGCTGCACGCTGCTGCTGACCTCCAGATAAGGCTCCTGGAAGATGCCTCCTTCTTTCTGACAGTCCGAGCACCCTTAATAGTTCATCTAAATATTCCATATCCACTTTTTTATTATCAAGCAGAGCAGGAAGAATTACATTTTCTTCTAATGAAAGCATAGGAAGTAGATTGAAAAATTGAAATATAAAACCTATGTTTCTCCTTCTAAAAATTGAAAGTTCATTTTCAGATAGGTTATATATATTTTTTCCTTCAATCAGCACGCTTCCCCTGGTTGGCTGCATAAGCCCTGCAATTATATGAAGCAGGGTACTCTTCCCTGATCCGCTCGGTCCAACTACAGCCACGAACTCTCCTTTATTTATACTAATTTCAGCTTCCTTTAAAGCTTCTACCTCAGCTTCACCCTTGCCATAAGTCTTAGTAAGTTTATAGGTTCTAAGTATCTCCACTTTTTTCTTCCCCCTCTTATATAAATTAAAGGCCCTTAATGCTTCTATTCCACTGCCTGTATAGATTCTACTATATCTGCTTTAGTAGCCTTCCTTAGCGGTAATATTGAAGAAGCTATGCTGAGTATTACCGTTACTATAATTGTAAATATAACAACCTTTAAATCAATATAGAATTTTATTTCTACCCTTCTTTTAGCTAGATTGTATATCATCCATATAAGAAAATATCCTAAGCCTATACCAATAAGTGAACTAAATATACCATATATAGAAGCTTCTTTTAATAAAACCTTTCTAAGTTCTTTTCGGGTCATTCCCATGGCCCTGAGCATTCCAAATTCTCTTTTTCTTATAATAATGTTCATGTTTAAGGTATTCATAATATTAATAAAACCTACAATTGCAATAATAGTTGCAAGAGAAATAAGTAAAGTACCTACTTCAAGCTGATAATTATGATATTTATTTACTTCATCTTGATAGCTTATTAGCTGCCCATTTTTATGATTAGATGCTATTAATTGAAGCTGCTGTTCAACTTTACTTAAGTTTGCCTTATGGTCTACGTTTATTTCGATATCCTGATAGCCATAAAGCTTAAAATTATCTTCCATAAATTTATAAGATACAAAGGTAGCTATATAACCATTTACTTGGTTTAATTTCATTGGAAGATCCTTAAGCACATAATCCACTTTAATGTTTTTGTCAACATTTACAAATTTCCCCGCAACCATATACTGAATAAAGATTCTAACTTCATCCCCACTCTTAACTTTAGTAAAATTCTCATTATTCAAGTTTTGCACAATAAACACCTGTGCATTTGGATCATTAACACTCTTTCTTAAAGCCTCAATAAACTCATCACTACAGCCATAAATCTGAGTTACTACATGATATCCACCTGTCATTAGATTACTCTTTTTATTATTTTCTTTAATAGCTTCCTGTGTTACTGAATCCATTGGTAAGATATAATCCGTTTGTAAATATTTAAATTTATCTACAGATTTAACTCCTGGAATACTTTTAATTTGATTTACAGTTTCCTCATCATACCCATAATTATCATTTAAAACACCTGATAAATTTAAAACATAATCTGATTTAACCCTATCTTCCAAGAATTTTGTTGGATTCAAGAAATTTATTATAAATATTGAAAGTACAAATAGTGAAATTCCCATTCCTATGGCTATTACTGTTGCCAAAAACCTCTTTTTATATCTTTTCAAATTACTTATTGCCATTTTCCCTGTATATCCAATTAATTTATCAAAGAAGCTTTCTTTATAAGCCTTATATAATTTCTTAGCAGACTTAGAATCCTCCATTGTCATTGACTCTATTGCAGATATCTTCGCGGCATTTTTTGCAGGGCTGTAAACCGCAGCAGTTATAGCTATTAAACTTACTAAAATAGGTAAAATAATATTAAAGGCAGTTATATTATTAAACACTGATCCTTTAAAAACTTCCCCACCTATTGCTTTCATAATTGATGAAGTTACTAGCATTCCAGTTAAAATTCCAAGTGGTACTACAACAGCTTCATATAAAAAAGCTTCAGAAAACAACATGTTTTTAATTTGTTTTGGTGTTATACCTATTGCCCTTAAAAGTCCATAATGCCTTTTCCTTTGAAGAACTGAAATGCTGAAAACATTATAGATAACCATGAACGAAGCTACTGCTACAATAAGATTAAAGAAAAGTGTTATATACTTTACAGCTTTTGCCTCATTTAAAGCAGCCGTATAATATATATTGGGGCGATAACCTTCAATTACTGATTCACCTGAGCTACCTGTATTTGCATAAGTCTTTATTTTATTTAATGTACTATCCACTGGCAGGTTGTTATTTATAGTAAACCACTGCTCATAAACCTTTTTGCTATTACCTAAAAGTGAATTAGCAGTATCTAAAGTAATATAGGCATTACCTGTTTCAAACATCTTTGAATCTTGAAAATCTTCTAATATACCGACAAGAGTAAATTCCGTATTATTTTTACTTAGTGCTTTACCATTTGAATCTACATAACAATCGCTAAATTTAAATTTATCACCTAGTTTTGGCTTGTTTTTCATATGATTGTACATCCATTTTTCAATGGCAACTTCATAGCCACTTTGAGGCAGCCTGCCATCTATGGCCTTTGCATTTAATAGATTAAGTGCAACAGGATCTGCTCCTTTAATTTGTAATTTCTCACTATCAAGCTGAATTTCACCAATAGTAATACTTGTCCCAACTTCTGAAATACCATCAAATTTTTTAAGTTTATCAAGACTATCTTCTTGAACGTAAAGATATCCACCATAATATTTTCCATGGCCTTCCTGAGCTATTTCTAATCTAACAGTATTATATTTTCCCATAACTATACCTACAGAAACTAGTAAGGCAACGGAAATTAATATACTTATAGTTATTGACAAAGTTGTCCTTTTGTTTGATACCAAATAACGAGGTACAAGTTGACGATAATCTTTTATCATATTATTAGACACTCCTTCTTCAATGTTAAAATTGCTAAGTATGTGTTTCCAGTTAAGAATATACGTAAATAAGATTATTTTTTTCTTAAAGATAATCTTAAATAAAATTATCCTTAAGAAATTCTTTTTCTAAATTAATTCGGATGATAATGATATATCATGACTTCTTGAAAATAAATAAAAATTTACCATCATTTTACTGTATTATATTTATAAATTATCCCATATCTTGATTTTTTTCAAGTAATATATCGTGAAATACTTGTTTTTAATCGTGAACTAATGTAATGTTTACGTTTAAAGAAAATATAAAAAATAGAGGAATGCTATCTAAAAATTATTCGCGAATAAATAGACGCATTTCACAATATTATTATGCTTTTATTCAAAATATATACTATAATTACACTATGTTACTTTAAAATTCTAGAATTGATAAGAAAATAATGCCATGCTTTTATAATTATAAATTTTATGGAGGTTTCTAAATTGAAAAAAGAATTATTACCATTCATAATTATAATTAGATTTTTATAATCTTTTTCGGCTGCAGAAAGGTGATTATTCCTAAAGGTTCTTTGGCCTCAGATGAAACAATAACATATCCGTTGCATTTTATATCACGTGAATATGAAAATAACGTTATACAAGATATAAATTTAATCATTATTGATTCTAATGGGAAAATTGTTAAAACAACAAAAACTGGGAAAGATGGAGTTGCTAATATTACTGTGACTGTGCCAATTGATCAAAGGTATAACAGTAAATAGGTACTGTAACTGTAATAGGTTATAATAATGATAAATAAAGAACTGTAATGTATGAAGTTCAATTTGCAGGTGGTATACCGACTAATCAAAACATTATTATGATTCCCAAAAATGGGGAACGTGATGATGAGGTTAATATCCTATATGGGAGTATGTATCATATGTTTCCCAAGAGCTTGGCAGATAAATATATTCCATGGGATGGTAAACGAGAATAATATCTACATATGTTATTAATATATATACTATGCATAACAATTATACAAGGAAGTGATTTATAGTTTGCAAAATAAAACTTTAATATTAATTTTGGCCTTAGCATTGATTGTTTCTATTAGCTTTAATGAAAAGTGGGTGTATTACAGTTGCTGCCCTGCAATACACCCACGTTCTTAAACCAAACTTTATTATTTTTAACTATACTTTTTTATTCTCCACCAAGCTTTATACCTAGACAATATTGTTGACAAACAATAAAGTTGGGACATAAAAATCCATTTGAACTGGCATTACTGCGTTGGGAAAAATCACATATACGAACAATAAGGTTGGTACACATCTTGTAATAATTTTACACTACTTTTCCGTTAATTCAGACAATAAAGTTGGGACCTAAAATTATACAATGTATAAATATAAATTTTGTATTTTCTCTCACTGATAACTGTATATCTTTCATGGTTAAATTCAATACATAAATTTTTTCTTCATTAATGTATAAGGATTATTTTCTTCAATATTGTTTTATTCATAACATTTTTAAGTGGTTTAATCAATAGCTCTACCTTATACATTCTGTATTCAACTTTTATAAAAATATTTAAAATCTCATAGTCTTCCTCAAGATAATCTTTCGTCTGTCACCTATTGATGACTATATTACATGAAAACTGTAGATTGTCAAGTAAAATTGACCCCTTTTTGCGTTTAAATTTGACCCCCTACGGGTTAAATTTCAATCAGTTCAA